>CAYSAZ010000219.1:0-1545 GCA_964429065.1 uncultured Rhodobacterales bacterium | reverse complement strand
ATGACAAAAGCCGATGATCTTCCCAATGATATTGATGCGCTGAAGGCGCTGCTCCTGTTGTCTCGGGCAAAAAATGCACATCAGGACGACCAGCTTTCTACGCAGGATGCCCTGATTGAGCGCAAAAAAGATCGTATCAAACGGTTGGAAAAATTGTTGACTGACTTCAGGCGGACCTTGTTCGGGGCCAAGTCTGAGAAAGTTAATCCCGAGCAATATGAGCTGGCGCTGGAAGATATAGAAACAGCTATGGCTGCTATCCATGCCGAGGATGAAGCGATTGACCCGCCTAAATCAGAATCTGCACCACGAAAGTCCAATCGGGGGCACCTGCCCAAGCATTTACCCCGCGTTGAAGAAATAATCGAGCCGGAAAGCACGATCTGTGCATGCGGCGCTGAGCGCCACATCATTGGAGAGGACACCTCCGAGCGGCTAGATATCATCCCCGCCCAGTTCCGTGTGCTTGTAACTCGCCGCCCCAAATACGCCTGTCGTTCTTGCGAGGCGGGCATAGTGCAAGCTCCTGCCAAGCCCCGCCTGATTGAGGGTGGCATGCCTACTGAGGCCACCGTCGCCAGCGTGATTGTCAGCAAATACGCCGACCACCTGCCGCTTTACCGCCAAGCCCAAATCTTTAGCCGTCAGGGTGTTGATCTGGATCGCTCCACATTGGCATCGTGGGTCGGCAAAGCCGCTTATGAACTGAAGCCAGTATATGAGTGCCTGCTGGCCAACCTCAAGCAATCCAGCAAGCTCTTTATGGATGAAACAACAGCTCCGGTGCTGGACCCGGGGCGAGGAAAGACTAAAACCGGTTACTTCTGGGCACTGGCCCGTGATGATCGGCCATGGTGCGGTGACGCCCCACCTGGAGTGGCCTTCACCTATGCGCCTGGGCGCGGGGGCAAATATGCCGATGGAATTTTACAGGGCTTTAGCGGCATCCTGCAAGTGGACGGTTATGCCGGTTACAACCGCTTGCTCAAGCGTGCCAGTCAGGACGTGCAATTGGCGTATTGCTGGGCGCATGCGCGGCGCAAACTCTATGACGTGGCCAAAGCCTGCACTGCTCCCATCGCGCAGGAAGGTCTAAAACAAATCGCTGCCCTCTACCGGATCGAGGCTGATATCAAAGGCCAATCCGCCGATGTGCGCCTTACGGCCCGCTTTGAACGCACAAAACCAAAGCTGGCAGTCTTTGAGCGTTGGCTGGCCTACAATTGCACCCAGGTCTCTGCCAAATCGCCGACCGGCGAGGCTCTGAAATACATCGCCAAATACTGGGCTGGCCTGAACCTGTTCCTCACGGATGGCCGCATCGAGATCGACAATAACCCCGTCGAGCGCACCATCCGCCCCATAGCCCTAAACCGTAAAAACGCCCTCTTCGCAGGCCACGAGGCCGGAGCCCAAAACTGGGCCATGCTCGCATCCCTGATCGAAACCTGTAAATTGAATACCGTGGAACCGCACGCCTACATCTCCGGAATTCTCACCGCCATCGTTAACGGCCACAAGCAAAGTGACATTGAAGCCCTGCTG
>CAYSAZ010000218.1:0-1597 GCA_964429065.1 uncultured Rhodobacterales bacterium | reverse complement strand
TTTTGACCAAAAGCGGAGTTGAGGCCGTAAAGGTGATGCCTTTGGCCAAAAAGCTGGGCCTCACCCGCACCGGATTTTACTGGCATTTCAAAGACCGCGCAGCGCTGCTGGAGGCCATGATCACCCGCTGGGAGGCAAAAAATACAGGCAATCTTGTGGCCAAAACCGAGGCCTATGCCGAGAGCATTTGCGAGGCCATGTTTAACCTGTTTGACTGCTGGCTAGACGAGGCCCTGTTTGACGCCCGCCTAGACCTTGCCATCCGCAATTGGGCCAGAAACGACCCTAACCTGCAAGCGCGGTTGGATATGGCCGACGCGACTCGCAGCGCCGCCGTTCAGGCCATGTTTCTGCGCTTTGGCTATTCCGATGCGCAAGCGCTGGCCCGCGGCATGACCGTGATCTACACCCAAATCGGTTATATCTCGATGCAGATTACCGAAGACTGGGAAGGGCGGATTTCCAGAATGCCGGACTATATCGAGGTTGTCACCGGCGTTAAGCCGACAGAACTTGAAATAGACCGATTTGTTGCGCGGCATCGGCAGGCTAGTTTTTTGCAACCGCAAAATGAGTCGCAAACCATTTTGTGAGTTTCTTTCATATTGGGATACCCAACTGGAATTGATAAGCACCGTATTCTAAGGCAGATAAGAGTGTAAAACGCAGTGCAATATTGGGCCACAGAAGCGATCACATAATGTGATTGTTGTGGAGTAAAATACCGCCAATTTGTGTTCTCCGTATTATCGGAGGGCGGGAGGTGTATTCTGTGGATATTTATAGTCGTGTGCGCCGTGCTTGCTTGAGGGACGGTATGTCAGCTCGAGAAGCTGGGCGTTACTTCAACAAGGATCGCAAAACGATAGCGAAGATGATGAAGCACGCGGTGCCTCCGGGCTATCAACGCTCGGAGGTAACGCGTCGCCCAACCCTTGACGCTTATGTCGGTACTATTGACGAGATTTTGCGCAACGATAAGGCCCTAATCAAAAAACAGCGTCATACTGCCAAGCGTATTTTTGAACGTTTTGCGGGACGAGCACGGACATACGGGCAGCCTGACCACGGTGACCTATTACGTTCGCGAACAATAGCGGCGAACCAAGGAGGTGTTTGTGCCTCTGGCGCATCGTGCTGGCCATTCGTGGCGGGCCGTGCGATTGTAGCGCTCGATATAGGCGTTCTGCTGGGGCTTCCCTGGTTGGATATGCTGGATGTGAACCCCCATTTTCTCTGCCCATGCCTGAAGTTTCCCACTGACGTATTCTGGGCCATTATCCGTTGTCCGGCAATGGTTTGCCTTCAAACCATGAGAGGGGACCCTGATTATCAGCGGCTTGCCCCGCCACTCTATAATTCGGTTTAGGCTGCGCACCACCCCCTCGGCGAGCAGCGAGAAATCCACTTCTATGCCCAGACCTTCGCGATTAAAGTCATCCAGCACGTTCAGGGTGCGGGTCGAACGCCCATCAGCCAACTGATCCGCCATAAAGTCCCCTCTCGGTGATTGCATGCTGGACCTGTCCCGCTTTAGTTCAGCTGGTAGGCCGAGATCGTGTTTTTCCAAAAATTCGGAAAATAGGCGATCCGGTTA
>CAYSAZ010000217.1:0-1617 GCA_964429065.1 uncultured Rhodobacterales bacterium | reverse complement strand
GCTTGCGCGTAGGTGGTTCAAGGATGGTTAAGGGATGGTTTGGGGTTCGTGGTGAGCTGAGCCGAATTTGTGGTCGGTGCAAATCGAGGCAACATGAAAGCTCATGGCGTCACCTCATTGGGCATAAAGTCCTGTACGCGAATTGTACGCGTTTGGCGTGCTTTAGAGGGGGTATCTGGAATTTTTCTGGAAAACGTCCATCCGGCTGTAAGCCAAAATACACGTAACCCATTGAAAAGATTGGTGCACCCGTCGCGATTCGAACGCGAGACCTCTGCCTTCGGAGGGCAGCGCTCTATCCAGCTGAGCTACGGGTGCTTGGGGGCGGTATAATCGGTTGCATAGGGTAAGGCAATCAGGATATTTGCTTGATGTTTGGGCGAAATTGACGGCATATCATGGGGATGGGAACACAGTTTAACATTCTCGCAGTGGTGCAGAACGGCCGGTTAAGTTATGAGGCGCTGCTTTTTATGGCGTCTTTGCGTGCGGCTGAGCCGGGCGATGTGGCTGTTTATCTGGCAGAACCCCAGCCCGGGCCGCTTTGGCAGGATGATCCGCGGGTTTTGAACCCGGATATTCGTGCAGAGCTGGAAAAAATGGGCGCGGTGATTGCACCGTTTGATAGCAAGATTTTTGGTCAGAGCTATGCTTATGGCAACAAAATCGAGGCGCTGAAGGTTCTGCCTAAAGGTCAGCCGTTTGTTTTCTTTGACACCGATACGATTTTCACCGGGCCGTTGTCTGACGTGCCGTTTGATTTTGCGCGCCCCTCGGCCTCGCTGCGATGCACGGGGACCTGGCCAGAGCCAGAGCTTTACGGGCCGGGCTATGGTGAGATTTGGCAATCGCTTTATGCGCGCTTCGATCTGGATTTCGACAGCACGCTTGACCTTGATCAGCCCGATGAATATTGGCAACGGTATTTGTATTTTAATGCGGGATATTTCTTTGGGGCGTGCCCGCAGAAATTTGGGGCACTATACCAAAAATTTGCGGTGGAAATTCGCGATAATCCTCCCGAAGCACTGGACGGACAATCGCTCGACCCATGGCTGGATCAGATCGCATTACCTCTGGTAATTCATGCACTTGGCGGTGGGCGAGACAGTTTACCAACTGGGTTTTTGGATGGTAAAACCACCTGCCACTACCGGGCATTGCCACTGCTATATGCCCGCGAAAGCGATGCCGTTATTGCCACGCTCGAAGCTGTATGCGCCCCGAACCGGATCAAAAAGTTACTAAAGGAATATGAGCCGTTTAAACGGCTGGTATTTCAGGGACGCGGGCATAAATTACGGGCGGTAATTAGCCCCGCAGACTTACTGAAACCCGAGGAAAAGTTGCGCAAAAAGATCAAAAATCGTGGGTTCTGGATGCGTTAGGGCGCTGATTTCACAGCCGATTTTTGCGCAGACCCGCTGTCCCTCAACCATCCACCCTGATCACGGCATTTTTGGGGTCATAGGGGCTGTCCTCAACCACCTTGACATCCCACATTTCATCGAACATTTTTACGTGCAGTTTTTGGCCTATAACCGCAAGTTCGGGTGGAACATAGCCCATGGCGATGGATTTTTCGAAATGTACGGAATAACCGCCAGAGGTTAAGCG
>CAYSAZ010000216.1:0-1725 GCA_964429065.1 uncultured Rhodobacterales bacterium | reverse complement strand
TGGCGGAGACGAAGGGATTCGAACCCTCGAAACGGTTCCCCGTTTACTCCCTTAGCAGGGGAGCGCCTTCGACCACTCGGCCACGTCTCCGAGGAGGTGTTTAGCCTTTTGGGGTGGGGTTCTACAAGAGGTATTTTGTGCTTTATTCATGATCTTTCAGGCGGTGGAACTGGTGCGTGAGAACAGCCACGCCCAGAAACGGTACCACAAGATTAATGACAGGTACTGACAGCGGGATAGCCATTAAGATACCTGCCAGCCATATTTGGGTGAAATGTTTCTTGCGCAGCTCTGTTGCAGCTTTCATGCCGATGCGCCGTGCAGCCACCAGTTGAAAATATTCGCGCCCCAGTAGAAACCCGTTTACGGCCCAAAAGACGAAGGGCGCGAATACTGTGGATACAAGATATATCAGCAATGCCAATGCGTTAACCAATATTAACAGCCCCATGAATTTGAGGGAATCCACTAGTGCTGACCCTAACGGTATTTTTTTGGCGGCAGGTAGGTGTGGGTAGTGTTTGGCCTCGACTGCTTTGGCGATATCCTCAAGGAAAAAGCCGATCACGATGGCTGCCACCGGGAACATCAGAAACGCTGAAAATGCAAACATGGCAATCAGGGCGCTAGCCTCAAGAACTGTGCTAAGCAAGTCGATCTCACCCAGCCACGGCAACGTCATAGTGTCGGGTACGACCCAATCAATAAGATAGGTAAAACCTATGTATACTGCGATTAGCGCAAGTATTGTGAGGCCGAGTGCGCGCCAGAATATCTTTTGAAACCTGGGATCGCTCAACTGGGCCAGCGCGTCTTGAAAGTCCTGGAATATCGTCATGTTGACACCCATTTGGTTATGGCAGAAATATCCGGGCGAGGGCGTTCTGGTGGTGTGTTTGGTGCGGTGCCGATGTGGATGAAACCTGCAATGAACTCGGTTTTTGACAGGGAAAGGCCCTCCAGGAAATCCTGGTCCATTGCCATCCAGCCCGTTAACCAGTTCGCCCCCCAACCCGAGGCAAGTGCGGCGTTTAACAGAGATAAACAAACGGCTCCGGCAGATAATATCTGTTCAATTTCCGGGATTTTTTCGGAAGGTTTTGGTGAAGCTACAACTGCCACCACAAGGGATGCATCCGCGAACTGGCGGTATGATTTTTCCAACTTGGCCGTATCCAGATTTAGTTCCGCTGCGCGTATTTTCACACGCTTTGCTAGGCGCTGCAACGCAGCATCATGTAAAACAATAAAGCGCCACGGCTCCAACTTTCCGTGATCCGGCGTGCGCGCTGCCGCCGTAAGAATATTGCCAAGCGCCTGCGCATCTGGCACCGGCGTGGTCAACGCTTTTACCGGGCACGAACGGCGGGTCAGCAGAAAATCGAGCGCGGCAGGATGTCCAACAGGCATGAAAGCTCCGATTTTATGGCGATAGTCACTACATTGCTATATCTCGGTATTCCGCCGGGTGCTGTCAAGGTTGCTTTGTTAAAAGTCGACTTTACGTCCGATAACAACCTTTAAATTGTCAAAATCCGTGGATGTCAGTGTTCCGCCTGTGCTTGCTTCAAGGATGGTTAAAGGATGGTTTGGGGTTCGTGGTGAACCGTATCTTCCACACATATTCTGATCCATATTAATTCTGCTGTTGGCAGCCTATCCCAGAATTACCCGCTCCATCTTATTGCCGTGTAAGAATGAGCAGGAATGCAATGGTCTGATTGC
>CAYSAZ010000215.1:0-1737 GCA_964429065.1 uncultured Rhodobacterales bacterium | reverse complement strand
AAACCACAATTTCCCACCAGTGCTGAAAACGCGGCTGAGGCTTATGTCTTGGCCTTACAAAACGATGATCGCTCACTGTTAAATCGCACCAAAGATGGCTGGAGCGAGACTCTTGCCCGCGCCCTGCAATCGCGCCTAAAAGAGCTTGGGTACTATCGCGGGCCAATAGATGGCGATTTTGGGCGGGGTAGTCAGGCGGCTATCGCGGCTTTGTGTCAATGCGGTGAGTAGTGGATCATATGGCGCCTCTCAGATATTATGCCAAGAAACGTCTATGCGCGAACACCGCTAATTTTCGGTAAATTACCGTTCCACGCCGATGAACCCGCCGGATTGGTGATTCCAGAAACTGGCATATTGGCCGTTTGCTTTCAATAATTCATCATGGCTGCCTTGTTCAACAATTTGTCCGGCATCCAGCACAATAATCCGGTCCATTTGTGCAATCGTCGAAAGCCGGTGCGCGATGGCAATCACGGTTTTACCCTGCATCAAGGTTTGCAACGTGTCCTGAATGGCGGCCTCGACCTCGCTATCGAGCGCTGATGTGGCTTCATCCAGCACCAGAATGGGCGCGTCTTTCAGGATGGCCCGCGCCAGCGCCACGCGTTGGCGTTGCCCACCCGACAGTTTCACGCCGCGCTCACCCAAGAACGCATCATATCCCTTGCGGCCTCCGTGATCTTCAAGATCAAGAATAAAGTCATGCGCCTCAGCCTTGGCAGTTGATGCAAACAGCGCATCATCATCTGCATCCGGGCGGCCATAAAGGATATTATCGCGCGCAGACCGGTTAAACATCGCGGTTTCTTGGGTCACCATGCCGATGTTCCGCCGTAATGATTTTTGCGTCACTTTGGCGATGTCCCGACCATCGATTAAAATGCGGCCACCCTCAATATCATAGAGGCGCAAAAGACTGGCAACCAAGGTGGATTTCCCCGCGCCTGAAGCCCCAACGATCCCCAGTTTTTCACCGGCTTTGATCTTTAGATTAACCTTGTTAATCCCGCCGATTTTGCGCCCATAGGCAAAGCTGGTATTTTCAAATTCAATGCTGGCATTTTTGACGGTCAAGTCCGCCGCGCCCTTCGCGTCAACGAGATTATGGGCAGGGGTCAGGGTGTTCATGCCGTCTTCGATTTCGCCGATGTTGGAATAAATCTGCATCAGTGTAAAACTCACCCAGCCGACCATTTGCCCCAACCTGATTGAAATTGCGCCAGCGGCGGCAATGTCGCCCTCGGACGCCAAACCAAGTGTCCACAAATACGCAGTGCCGCCAATCATCGACGCGGGCAATGTCCCCGCCAAGGTCATCAGCACTGCGCGAAATGATACCGACAACGCGCCCCAATGCAGCGATTTTTGGCGCAAGACCTCAATGGCTTTGTGGGTTGCGGCATCTTCATGGTCGTCATGGGCAAACAATTTAACCGTTTTAACGTTGGTGATTGTGTCAACCAATTGGCCGGTGACCGCGGCGCGGGCATTCGCACGGGCTTTGGCGCGGCTGCGTGCGCGCGGCAAAAACCAGCGGATCAGAAAGTAATAAGCGATGCTCCAAACCACCAAAACCAGCGCAATACGAAAATCAATCGATACCACCAGCAAAAATGACGCAATCACCGAGATAATCGCAAAAGCACCAACATTTACGCCCTCAACGACCACTTCCGAAATCGCCCGCGAAACTTGGTTTTGCTTTGTGGCAATGCGTCCTGCAAAATCATTATC
>CAYSAZ010000214.1:0-1754 GCA_964429065.1 uncultured Rhodobacterales bacterium | reverse complement strand
AACCGTGATAACCGCATGGGCCAAACCCCATACACAGACTTTCGGATACTCCCGCATTATCTGCGGCAAATCTACTTCTTTAAATGATTGGTACCATGACAATTCTCTTCGGTGCAATAATTGTGGCCATATAGCAGAAAATACTATGCATGAATGACACCCGCAGCTTAGCGAGGCCCAACCCCGTGCGAACTTTACATTTCTAATATCATGTCTGGCAACTATACCTTGCGTTCCAGTATGGATTTTGCACAAAATATCCTTAAGTATGGCCTAACCGCAATATTGAGGGGAAAATTGATGAAATGGCTGGATATGTTACGGCGCGGGTTCTTGTGGCCCGGCACATACCTTACTGCCAAGCTCGGCATTGATCCTGATAGTGAATTTGGCTTGTTGCGCTCTATGTTCAACACGTTAATCTGGACCGTCATCGGGTTGGCAATCACCTTGATTATCGTGTTATGAGCGCACAACCCCCGCGATTTGCAATCACGGCGACACAAATTGATCTGGTCGTGCAGGCGTTTTATGCACGCGTTCGCGAACATGATATCCTTGGGCCGGTGTTTTACGAAACCCTGCCCCCCGTCACTGCGGTTTGGGTGGAACATGAGGATAAAATCGCCGCGTTTTGGCGCAATGCCATTCTGTTTGAACGCGGCTATAGCGGTAATCCCCAGCGCGTGCACAGCCAACGCGAGGCGGTAGAACCGGCGCATTTCGCTATCTGGCTGGCGCTATTTGACGAAGTGTTGCGCGACGAACTGCCCCCGGAGCTAGCCGCCGCATGGTCCAACCTTGCCCACCGCATCGGCCAGGGTCTGCGCATGGGAGTGGTGCAATCCAAACAACGCCACGGCGACGTGCCCAATTTAGGTTGAGGGTGAATCTGCTGAACATAGGCATTGCCGGCTGCGGCATCGGTGGGCTGGCGGTCGCGACATTGCTGGCCAAGCAAGGGCATAAGGTGACGCTGTTTGATCAGTTTACCACCCCTTCCCCCGTTGGCTCCGGCCTTGTTGTGCAACCCGTCGGGCTAGACGTTTTGTACCGTATTGGTGCCGCCGAGCGCGCACTCGCTTACGGCGCCAAAATCGCAGCGATGGAGGGCTATGAAATACCCTCAAGACGCAAAGTATTGAACGTAAGTTACGGAAAGAATTTCGGCCTGGCCATCCATCGTGCCAGCCTGTTCGACGCTCTTTACGACTGCGCCATTTCTGCGGGGTGCGAAATTCAGGCGGATGCCAGGGTACACACATCTTCCTTGGTGGATAACGGGCGCATAATAACCTTAAGCACGGCCAGGCAATGTGGGCCATTTGATCTGGTAATTGATGCAAGCGGCACCAATTCTCCCCTTAGCCCGCTAAACGCCAAGCCGATCATATATGGTGCACTTTGGGGGGTGGTCGATTGGCCCGAGAGCACCAATTTGGAGAAAAATCATCTTACCCAACGTTACGAGCGCGCCCATAAAATGGCTGGCATTTTGCCCATTGGCGTGATGCCAAATGTCCCCACTCCCAAGGCGACCATTTTTTGGTCTTTACGGCAAAAGGATTTTGCAGCATGGCGCGCCACCTCGCTTGATACCTGGAAAGCTCAAGTTATAGACCTGTGGCCTGATTTCGCACCATTCCTACCCCAAATCACCCGCCATGATGATCTGACTATGGCACGTTACAAACATGCAACCTTGTGGAAAACCTATGATACACGGCTGGCTTTTATTGGTGACGCGGCCCACG
>CAYSAZ010000213.1:0-1778 GCA_964429065.1 uncultured Rhodobacterales bacterium | reverse complement strand
CGGATCATGTTGTAAGGGTTCTGCGAGCCGATCGACTTCGAGACAACGTCCTGAATGCCAACCATTTCAAACACTGCACGCATCGGACCACCGGCGATGATACCGGTACCCGCAGGGGCTGTGCGCATCACGACCTTGCCCGCACCGTGGCGGCCATTCATGTCGTGGTGCAAGGTGCGCCCTTCACGAAGTGGTACGCGGATCATCTGGCGTTTGGCTTGCTCGGTGGCCTTGCGAATTGCTTCGGGGACCTCTTTTGCTTTACCTTTGCCAAAGCCAACGCGGCCCTTTTGGTCGCCCACAACGACGAGGGCTGCAAAGCCGAAGCGTTTACCACCTTTCACCGTTTTGGACACACGGTTGATCGCAACAAGGCGATCAGCGAATTCCGGTGTTTCATCGCGGTCGCGACGTTTACCCCGGCGATTGTCTTCTCTTGCCATTATCGCTCTCCTAGAACTTCAGGCCGCCCGAACGGGCCGCCTCTGCGAGTGCTTTGATTTTCCCGTGAAACAGGAAACCGCCGCGATCGAAATACACATCTTTCACACCAGCTTTTTTGGCACGTTCGGCAATTGTCGAACCTACTTTTGCTGCTGCTTCCATGTTGTTTTTGCCCACAAAGCCCAAGGATTTCTCAAGCGTTGAAGCCGATGCGAGGGTTACACCCTGCAGATCGTCTATCAACTGCACCGAGATGTTCTTGCCTGAACGGTGAACGCTAAGACGCGGACGACCATTAGCCGTTTTGCGTAATTTGCTCCGGGTGCGCATGCGACGCTTTTGGAACAATTCTCTTTTAGAAATTGCCATGCTATTGCGCTCCTTTACTTCTTCTTACCGGCTTTTTGGCGCACGAATTCACCAACGTAGCGGATACCTTTGCCTTTATAAGGCTCGGGTTTACGCCATTCGCGGATGTTCGCAGCCACCTGACCAACAGCTTGTTGATCATTGCCCTCAACCACAATTTCTGTGGGTTTTGGGCAGGTGACAGTTATGCCAGCTGGAATTTCAAAAATAACATCATGGGAATAGCCCAGCGACAGCTTCAGGTTTGAACCCTGAAGCGCTGCACGATACCCAACACCGCGGATTTCAAGCTCTTTCTTGAAACCGTCTGTGACACCCTGCACCAGATTAGCAACCTGTGTGCGCGACATGCCCCATTGCTGACGCGCCCGTTTGGACGTACCGCGTGGTTTGATGTTAACGATATTATCTTCCACGGTGATGGTTACATCATCCGCTGCACGAAAACTGCGGGTGCCTTTTGGCCCCTTGATTTCAATGGTCTGGCCCGAGACGGACGCCGAAACGCCGCCAGGAAGCTCGACCGGTTTTTTACCAATACGAGACATGACCTACCCCTTAGAAGATTGTGCACAAGACTTCGCCACCGACATTGTCGGCACGAGCTTGTGCATCGGACATAACACCTTTTGGCGTGGAGACAATCGCAATACCAAGTCCCTGACGGACGGTTGGGATGTCTTTCACACCTACATAAACGCGGCGACCTGGGGTCGATACACGTTTTAGCTCGCGGATCACCGGCTCGTCATCGTAGTATTTCAACTCGATTGTTAGCTCCGGTTTGCCGCTGGCGTCTTTTCCAGTTTCATAGCCACGAATGTAGCCCTCAGATTTCAGCACATCCAATACCCACGCACGCAACTTTGACGCTGGTGAATATGTGGAGGATTTGCCGCGCAATTGTGCGTTACGAATACGTGTCAGCATATCGCCGAGAGGATCGTTCAAGTTCATTTTATACC
>CAYSAZ010000212.1:0-1878 GCA_964429065.1 uncultured Rhodobacterales bacterium | reverse complement strand
TGATGACGAGGACCGCCTGACCGAAGTTGTGTGGGCATGGGAGCAGATCAAAGCCTCGCGCTTGTTCAAGCCGTAGCTACTGGTCCGATAGCGCAGAAAGGAATGCAACGATAGCCGCCTCCTCGTCTGCGGTCAGCTTCAAATCCCCCAATTCTGCGGTATTCACATTTAGAGAAACCTCGGCTTCCGGCCAGCAATGGCGCGCCAAAGCTTGGGTTTCTGCTACCAATGCTTCGTTGCAAGCAGGCCAGACATCGCGTGTGTTATAAAACCTCACGACCCCTTCTAGGGTTTTGAAATAACCATTGTGCATATAGCTCCGGCTTTCTCCCGCAGCAACATTGCGCAGCGTTGGCACCTTAAACTTACCCATCTGGCCATTGGCCACCTCGTCAAAAAGCGTATCTGTCAGCAAAAAACCGGCCAAGCCTATATCTACCCATTCAGGAGCATTTAGGTAAACCGGGCTGGCCGGATTGCGTGGCACCCCTAGGTTGTCATAGGTGAAATCGGTAAAGAGCGCTGGCTCCGCATTTGGCCCCGGTCCGGTAATGTGGCACGCGCTGCACTCGGCCTTGCCCTCAAACAGCGCCAACCCTGCGGCCTCCTGCGGGCTAAAAGTAACCGCGCCGGCTAAATACCTATCATATTTCGATGAATATCTGTTTACATCAGGCGAACTTTCATATGCGCTGATCGAAAGCCCGATCCGCCCAAAAGCCGCCTCGACTTTCGCGGTTGATGCATCTGACAGCTCGATATGAGCACCAGAGCCGCTGCATTGCGCCGCAAGACTATCTGGCAGATCTATATTGCAAATCTCAGCCCCCCAAACGGCGGCCATCTCTGCACTATAGCTGCCATTGCATACCTTTTGCACAACACAAGCCGCATGAGGAAGTGCCATTTCTACGGGGTTCAAAAACGGGCCAAGGGCTTGGTCAGCCGTCGGGTTTCCTAGGGTTGCCCCCGTAGCACGCCCATCCAGAAACGCGCCACCAACAAATAAAAACCCGCCATCTTCAGCCGTATGATGAAACACCGGTGCCGGGCTTGCATAGGCTGCGGAAGGCGGTTTTCTATTGCCAAACAGCCCCGCCACAGAGCCTTCCATAACCGAACCGGCTGCGTTTATCGTGGCGAGATCCGCAGCAAACCCGGCATCGGGCGAATGGCACGAGGCGCAAGCTTGATTACCATTTAGAGACAGCTCTGTATCAAAAAATAGCGCACGCCCTAGCGTCTCAAGCGGGGTCAGCGATTGAGCACCTGCGGGGGCTGCAAGCGCGCAAAAAACAAAATAGGCGGAAGACATGGCTTTCATATTGTATCCTTTCGAAGTAACTCTATATCCTGACTTATTTTGTCAATTACTATCGTGTCAACACAAATTTACTGTTTTACTCAGGTATTGTGCACGGCAATTTTCCACCACCCCCTTGCACCCCCCGCGCAATCGTTTACAACTAGCGAAAACACATGGCCACTGCGCTCGATCAAACGGATTCCACCATGACGACATTTGAAAAACCCACCGAAACCTTCAGCGTTGAAGACCTGTTCGGCTTTGAAACCGAGATGACGATCAAGGGCTTTGAGGGCCGCACCGACCGTGTGCCGGAGATTGACCCGACCTATAAATTTGACCCGGATACCACCATGGCCATTTTGGCGGGCTTCAAGCATAATCGCCGCGTGATGATTCAGGGCTATCACGGCACGGGTAAATCGACCCACATTGAGCAGGTCGCCGCGCGCATCAACTGGCCGACAGTGCGGGTGAACCTTGATAGCCACATTAGCCGGATCGACCTGATCGGCAAAGACGCGATCAAACTGAAGGATGGCGTGCAGATCACCGAATTCCAAGAGGGCATT
>CAYSAZ010000211.1:0-1907 GCA_964429065.1 uncultured Rhodobacterales bacterium | reverse complement strand
CTGGTCAGGCGGGCGGTGTTGCCGGACCCATCCGTCACGAACCGCACGCTCGCCAAATGGTCCCGGTGCAAAAAGCTTTTCACCCCGTCCACCACCCGGAAATCCTCATGCGGATAGAACGCCACAACCTCGTTGGCCGTGCCGTAGTTTTCAGCGTTCCGCAAAACTGCCATCTGGACATAATGCAACATCGGTTAATACGGGCTTGAAGCGGTCATTTGGGAGGAAATATTTGAAACAAATTTGAATGGGTCTCTACCACGCACCATAATACCCGGTCATCCAGCAAAAAAGGGAGGGGCTTTCGCTGAACTTTGTAAGTGTATCGCGGCCCTTCTTGTCAAAGCCGCGCTTCCTAAGCCAACGGTTTTTATGTTCTGCGGGTGGCGGGGTGTGTGCGATAAGCTTCCGGTGCCTCGGTGTTGCGGCATTTACTTTTCACTATGCCCATGATTTTCCCCTATGGTTTCGTTGCTGTTTTGGGTAATATTAATGCCAAATACCAAACCTTGCCACCAAAACCAAACAGGAGCAGATTATGAGAACCCGTGCAGCCGTTGCCTTTGAGGCCGGAAAGCCTCTGGAAATCATCGATGTAAATCTGGACGCCCCGCGTGCAGGTGAGGTTTTGGTTGAAATCAAGGCTAGCGGCATTTGCCATACGGATCAGTTCACGCTGTCTGGCGACGATCCCGAGGGTATTTTCCCCGCCATTCTTGGCCATGAGGGCGCGGGCGTCGTGCTGGAAACCGGGGCGGGTGTCACCAGCCTTAAGCCTGGCGATCATGTGATCCCGCTTTACACGCCGGAATGCCGCAGCTGCGAGTATTGTCTAAACCCTAAAACCAACCTTTGTCAGGCGATCCGCGAAACCCAAGGGGCGGGACTGATGCCTGATGGCTCCAGCCGGTTTTCCATGCTCAATGGGGATCCGATTTTTCACTATATGGGGTGCTCGACATTTGCCAATCATACGGTGGTACCGGAAATCGCGCTCGCCAAAATTCGCCCCGATGCGCCGTTTGACAAAGTCTGTTATATCGGCTGCGGGGTTACCACTGGCATCGGGGCTGTTATCAATACCGCCAAGGTCGAAATCGGTTCTACCGCCATCGTGTTCGGTCTGGGCGGTATTGGTCTGAACGTTGTGCAAGGCTTGCGACTGGCCGGGGCCGATATGATTATTGGCGTGGATATAAATGACAGCAAAAAAGCCATGGCTGAACGGTTCGGCATGACGCATTTTGTGAATCCGTTAGAAGTTGAAGGCGATCTTGTACCTTTTCTTGTTGACCTCACAAAAGGCGGGGCGGATTATACATTTGATGCGACCGGCAATGTGAATGTTATGCGCATCGCACTGGAATGCGCCCACAAAGGCTGGGGTGAAAGCATCATTATCGGGGTGGCAGGCGCCGGTCAGGAAATTACCACCCGCCCGTTCCAGCTTGTCACCGGACGCAGTTGGCGCGGCACGGCATTTGGTGGGGCACGCGGGCGCACCGATGTGCCCAAAATCGTGGATTGGTACATGGAGGGCAAGATTGAGATCGACCCGATGATTACCCACACCATGGGGCTGGAGGATATCAACAAAGGCTTTGATCTGATGCATGAGGGCAAAAGCATTCGGGCGGTGATTGAGTTCTGAAGTATTCCTGCAAAATCGGGCTGTCTGTTAAGGTGTATTCCAATACGACGAAGGAATACGAAAATGCCTAAACGACGGAAGTTTTCAGATCAACTTAAGGCCAGGGTCACGCTTGAGGCGTTGTGCGGCGACCCCACGATCCAAGCGATTGCGGCGCAGCACAGGGTGCACCCAAACCAGGTGCGCACATGGAAAAGCATGCCGCAGACACTATCTTTTGGGTCAACCGATGAGTCCTGATCCTAATACGTCATAA
>CAYSAZ010000210.1:0-1910 GCA_964429065.1 uncultured Rhodobacterales bacterium | reverse complement strand
CTGGTTTTTTCAGCAAACAGCTGTTGAATGCTCGATCTGAATTGTATGCGGATGGCCTGTAAGCCGGATTTTGTTCCGGGCCTAGGCCCTTTGATAACCATTCATCTGGGCGCGCTGTTACCAACGTGCTCTTGCAGCCAACCCGGATCGCTGGGGTGAAGGCCCCGCCTTGCAGCGTGCGATCCCTATTTGGCCTTGCTCCTGACGGGGTTTACCGTGCCGTGTCTGTTGCCAGACACGCGGTAGGCTCTTACTCTACCGTTTCACCCTTACCCTGCGTGCAGGGCGGTTTGTTTTCTGTGGCACTTTCCCTCGGGTTGCCCCGGCCGGCCGTTAACCGGCGTCATTTCTCCATGGAGTCCGGACTTTCCTCACCCTTTCAGGTGCAGCCATCCAGCCATCCGCATGCCCGTTAGCTATGGGCTTGGCGCCCTGACGTCAATGGCGTTGATCCGCTGGATGTTTGATTATATAGCCACCCCAAAGAGGTAAATATGACCAATCATCTCCCTGATCTTGCCAAACTCGCCCAGACCTCGCTGGCGCTTTGGGATATCCCGCAAGACGCAACGGTAACATTGATTAATATCTCGGAAAATGTGACGTTTCTGATAAAATATACCGGTTTCAAAGCGGTTCTTCGCATCCACCGCGCGGGGTATAATTCTGAACGCGCCATTGAATGTGAACTGGCCTGGAGTGCCGCACTGCCCATCAAAACCCCTATCGCTTATATGGGACATAACGGCAAAGCCGTGCAGATCGCAAGTGGGCGTTTCATGGTGTTGTTTCACTTCATAGACGGCCACCATCCCGATGAAAATCAAGACCTGATACCGGCATTTGAGGGGCTAGGGCAGATCGCGGCACAAATGCATGCCCATGCAATCAACTGGTCCCGCCCCAAACCGTTTGCGCGTTTAACATGGGATATTGACGGCATGTTCGGCACGGCTGCGCGTTGGGGCGATTGGCGGGCTGCACCGAATGTCTCTCCAGCGATCCTGCAAATATTGGAGCAGGTCGAAAAACTGATCACCAAGCGTCTGGCGGCATTTGGAAAATCCAGGCAGCGCTATGGCTTAATCCACGCAGACATGCGGTTGGCTAATCTGCTGATTGACAAGGGCGAAACCCGCCTGATTGATTTTGACGACTGCGGTTTTGGCTGGTTTCTCTATGATTTCGCTGCCGCCATCAGTTTTATCGAGGATCACCCGCAAATCCCCAGTTTGCGGGCCGCGTGGCTTAAAGGGTACAGGAAATTACGTCAAATATCAGAGATTGAAGAGATGGAAATTGACAGCTTTATCATGCTGCGCCGCTTGGCACTTTTAGCCTGGATCGGCAGCCATATAGAAGCCCGCGAACCCCAAGCTCTTGCACCGGATTTTGCGCAGGTAACAGCAATACTTGGTCAAAAATATCTGCGCAATATGGCATTTTAAGCGTTTGGTCCGGCCCTAAAACCGATGGGCAGAAATATTGATATCACCACAGGCTGTAAGCGCAATTTCTTGCGCCGTTATTTCATCATAAACCTCCCATCAAGGTTGGTCATCACCAATCTGGAGGGGTGGATAGCTTGCGCCAAACCATTTCGTGTATTGATCTGCACGATATTTCCCATCCGTATAGCCTGGGCTAATGCAGCAATTCTTATATCGGGTCTTAGGGGTTTTTCTGGATGCAGTTGAAACCGCGCCATGGCCACCTGAACTTTTTTACGTACCGAATCTGGCAGCGATTCAACCAGTTTTGTGCGGGCACGATTTGCCGCACCTTCCATCCCCAACTCAACAATTTCAGCCGTGTTTTGCGCAAATAGCACGGCCAACGCCTCGGCCTCATCCGCCGCACACAATCTTGCGTGATGTGGATACCCTGACCGAGGCCGGCCTGCCAACTAT
>CAYSAZ010000209.1:0-1995 GCA_964429065.1 uncultured Rhodobacterales bacterium | reverse complement strand
CATCAGACGTATTCTTCTTGTCCAAATACAGGTGTAAATGTTTGGTTCACCTAACGGTGTATATTTTCTTCACGGCCACTTGCATTCAGGGGGCAGTGACATCAGCACTGCCTCGGGGTTATGGCCGGTTTGCAGGCCAAACTGGGTGCCGCGGTCATAGACCAGATTGAATTCAGCGTAACGGCCCCGTTTGATCAGCTGCACCTCGCGCTCAGCCGCGCTCCAGGGTTCGTTCACCCGCTTTTGCGTGATCGGCAGGAAGGCTTTCAGGAAGGCGCGGCCCACGTCTTGGGTAAAGGCGAAATCGGCTTGCCAATTGCCGGTGTTGAGGTCATCGTAAAAAATGCCGCCCACGCCGCGCGGTTCATTCCAGTGTTTGATCATGAAATATTCATCCGCCCATTCTTTGAAACGCGGGTAATACTTAGGATTATGCAGATCGCAGGCTTCCTTCAGACGGGTGTGAAAAAATGCCGTGTCCTCAGCCACCTCGACCATCGGATTAAGGTCTGCACCGCCGCCAAACCACCAGCCGTGCGGGGTCCAAAACATCCGGGTGTTCATGTGCACGGCGGGGGTTTTAGGGGATCGCATATGCGCCACCAGCGAGATGCCCGCCGCCCAAAAGCGCGGGTCCTCTGCCAACCCGGCCAGCCCGGAGCGCGCCATCATCGAGCGTTGCGCAGCCGCACCCAAAGTGCCGTAGACGGTCGAGATATTCACGCCGACTTTCTCAAAAACCCGGCCCTGTCGCAGTACCGACATCTCGCCGCCCCCTGCATCCGAGTCATCGCCATTGTCCCGCTTGGTCGGCTTTACCTCAAACCGTCCGGCAGGCAGATCAGCATGCGGGCCGCTTTGCTGCGCATCCTCAAGCCCTTCAAAGGCGGCGCAAATCTGATCTCTAAGCGTCAGAAACCAGGCGGAAGCTTGGATTTTTTCGTCTGTAAGTTCGTCTGTGAGGGGGGTGTTCATAATGGTATTCCTGAGCGAATTTCATATGAACTACCTTTAAAGCGCTATGACGTAAAATCCAAGGAAATTTGATAAAATTGCAGAGGTGTTATGCAAATATGACCAAGCGTAGCAAAAATAGAGACAAATGTTCAGCCAATAGTTGTATGTCGATTAATAAGTCGTTAACATCTTGTATACGTTAACTTAGTATGGAGAGAAATTGTGAAAAAAATAGTATTAGTCGGGGCTGCATTATTTTTGGCAGGCTGTGAATCCGGTGTTGAGATCACCACACCACCTGTTGAGGTCATATTTACGGATTCAACTGCAGCAAATAGCATAGCTGGATATGATGCCGTAAAAGTACGCACATGGGCCGAAGTTGACGGCTCGAAAGCCGAGCTGCAAGGCGTGCCATGTGATCTTAAAGGGATCGGATATCAAGCGCGCCTTAACACACCCGCAATTGTTACGCTGCCATTATATAAAGGCCACACCCGCCCGGTGACAGTCACTTGTACATATAACGGCAGAAGCGTCTCCAAAGTTCAGGAACCATATAACGACACATCCGCGCAGCGAACAGCCATGTTGGGTGGCGGTCTGCTGGGGCTCGTAATTTCCGCAGCTGTTGAAAGCTCACGCGATACAGGCGCTGACCGATATTTATATAGCGATATATCGGTAGAATTTAAATAAGAGGCAGCAGCCCTAATAAATACACATAAAACACCAATGGCCTTGCGCAACAGCAAGGCCATTGGTGTTTTTAGGCGAAATGTGTCGGTACAATGTTTTCAAAATAGATAATTGACCGCAGAACATTCCATGAATATGGTAGGTTAACCAAACATGGTGGAGGACGTGCAATGATGACAATCCGGATATATATTTTAGCCATTTAGGCCCCGGATTCCAGGGCTTTTTAACGGCCTCTCTGCACTTCTCAACTTTTCCAAAATACTAGCCCATTGGAGGGCGCGCATGTTTAAGCTATTCGAAAACCTGGTGAATCCGTTTGCCAAATTTCCCTCAACC
>CAYSAZ010000208.1:0-2019 GCA_964429065.1 uncultured Rhodobacterales bacterium | reverse complement strand
AGCTCAAAAGATACGTTTTTCAGCCGCTTCACGCCGTGCACATCGGTCACGCTCAGGCCCTTAATCTGCATCACGGTCTCGCCCACTTCGGCGGGCTTTTTATCCACTTCCAGCAGCACCCGCCGCCCGACCATGGCCTCGGCGAGGTCCTCTGGCGAGGTGGTGTTGGTGGCAATTGTCTTTGTCATTTCGCCACGGCGCATTACGCTTACAGAATCCGTTACATCCATGATTTCCCGCAGTTTATGCGTGATAATCACAATGGTTTTGCCTTGGTCTTTCAGGTTGCGCAGAATGCGAAACAGGTGGTCGGCCTCATCGGGCGTCAGCACGCCTGTTGGCTCGTCCAAAATCAAAATCTCAGCTTGGCGGTAGAGCGCTTTTAAAATCTCCACCCGCTGCTGGAAGCCCACGGAAATGTCCTCGATCAGGGCATCCGGGTCCACATCCAGCTCATACTCATCCGCCAGCCGCTTCAGCTCTTTGCGCGCCTTGCGCAGGCTCGGGCCTAGCAAGGCGCCGTCTTCAGCGCCCAAAACCACGTTTTCCAACACAGTGAAATTATCAACAAGCATGAAGTGCTGGTGCACCATGCCAATGCCCGCCGCAATCGCGTCATGGCTGTCATTAATCGTGGTCGGCACTCCGTTGATTTTCACGCTTCCGGAATCGGCCTTGTAAAACCCGTAAAGGATAGACATCAGGGTGGATTTCCCCGCGCCGTTTTCGCCGACAATCCCGTGGATCGCGCCTTTGGCAACGGTCATGGAAATGTCTTTATTGGCTTGCACTGGCCCAAAAGCCTTTGAAATGCCAATCAGTTCAATAGCAGGGGCGACTGCATCGAGCCGCCCCGCATTATTTGTCTCTGAAGACATTCTTAGTTGATCTCAACAGGGCAGGTGTTGTCTGTCCGGTAGTCGTGCACAACAATGTCACCCGCGATAATCGCGGCGCGGGCTGCATCTACAGCGGTGCGCATTTCGTCAGTGATCAGGGCTTCGTTGTTTTCGTCCAAAGCCCAGCCAACGCCGTCCTCAGCCAAGCCCATAACCTGAATGCCGGCGGTAAATTCGCCATTGTTCACGTCGTTGAAGGCGTCATACACAGCATTGTCTACGCGCTTCATCATCGATGTCAGCATGTTGCCGGGGTGCATGTAGTTTTGGTTGGCGTCAACGCCGATGCCCAGAATGTCTGCATCCGCAGCGGCTTGAAGCACACCACGGCCCGTGCCGCCAGCAGCGGCAAACACAACGTCAGAGCCGTTTTCGATTTGCGACATGGTGATCTCGCCACCCTTCACTGGGTTGTTCCAAGCAGAACCATCGGTGCCTGTCATCGCGCCAATCACGGTGATATTATCGCCCACAGATTTTGCGCCCTGAGCATAGCCACACTGGAAGTTTTGGATCAGCGGAATATCCATGCCGCCAACAAAGCTAACGGTGCCGGTTTTGGAGGCCATAGCGGCCAGCAGGCCAACGAGGTAAGAGCCTTCTTGCTCGGCAAATACAACCGAACGAACGTTTGGCGCATCCACAACCATGTCGATGATCACAAAGCTTGTGTCAGGGAAGTCAGGCGCAACGGTGGCCATTGCCGTGGCGTTCGAGAAGCCAGCAACCACAACAGGGTTATTGCCAGCTTGGGCAAAGCGGCGCAGGGCCTGCTCGCGCTGCGCATCTGATTGCAGCTCGAATTCACGGTAAGAAATGCCAGTGTCGGCGGTAAAACGCTCGGCACCTGTATAGGACATTTCGTTGAAGGATTTGTCGAACTTGCCGCCAAGGTCAAAGATCACAGCCGGATTGGCTTGCGCGCTGGCGAAGGTGCCTGCGCCAACAAGGGCCGACGTGGCGATAAGGGTTTTGAGCAGTTTCATGTATTTCTCCCATACTACTATTTCGATCCTATAGGGCGAGCAGAATCCCGCATATCCAGATCGAAGAAACGATAGACAAGTAAAGCGGCTAACGGGGGGGAGGGTCAATGGTTTTTTTACCATTTTGCCACAGG
>CAYSAZ010000207.1:0-2038 GCA_964429065.1 uncultured Rhodobacterales bacterium | reverse complement strand
TGCGGCGAGCAACCTCTGCCGCCTTATGGGGCATGTCTTTTGGGATCAATCAATCTTGCGCGCTTGGTGGATGCCCCGTTTGAAAAAGGGGCAACGCTGCGCCTTGATCAGCTTGAAAAACTGGTGGGTGTTGCGGTGCGCATGATGGATAATGTCGTTGAGGCCAGCCGTTTCCCGCTGCCCGCACAACGGGCCGAGGCCTTGGCTAAACGTCGAATCGGGCTTGGTGTAACCGGGCTGGCGGATGCGTTGTTGATGGTGGGGCTGCGCTATGGTTCTGCACAAGCTGCACGCCAGACGGAACGCTGGTTAAAGGCAATTGCGCGCGCGGCCTACCTGGCTTCGGCGCATTTGGCTGCTGAAAAAGGAGCGTTTCCGCGGTATGATGCCGAGGCGTTTCTTGCAGGGGATAGCATGCAGGCGATGGGCGCGGCGGTGCAAAAAGCGGTGGCCAAAAATGGTATCCGTAACGCTTTGTTAACCTCGATCGCACCAACCGGTACCATTTCTCTTTATGCCGGTAACGTTTCCAGCGGGATCGAGCCGGTTTTTGCCTATCGATATACACGCAAAGTGTTGCAAAAAGACGGCGCGCGCACAGAAGAAGAGGTTGAGGATTACGCAGTCAAACTATGGCGTGAAAAATTCGGGGATACCCCCTTGCCTGCATATTTTGTCGACGCCCAGACCCTTGCACCTATTGATCATGTCCGCATGCAGGCGGCGGCGCAAAAATGGGTGGATTCGAGCATTTCGAAAACCATAAATTGCCCCGAAGACATCAGTTTTGACGATTTCAAGGAAATTTATCTGGAGGCCTGGAATAGCGGCTGCAAAGGCTGCACCACCTATCGCCCGAACGCGATTACCGGTTCGGTGCTCAGCATCAGCAAAAAGGTCGGAACCAGCCCAGAAAGTCAGGCCCCTGATCACGCTGGCGATGTGGTTTATCTGTCCGAACCGCTGGACCGGCCGGAAAACCTGCAAGGCCAGACCTATAAAATTAAATGGCCGGAATCCGAACACGCTATTTATATCACCATCAACGATATCATCATCGCCGAGCACCGCCGCCCGTTTGAGGTGTTTATCAACTCTAAAAACATGGAACATTTTGCCTGGACCGTGGCCCTGACCCGGATGATTTCAGCCGTATTTAGGCGTGGTGGCGATGTGTCCTTTGTCGTCGAAGAACTAAAAGCCGTATTTGACCCGCGTGGTGGGGCGTGGGTTGAAGGCAAATACATCCCCTCGATCCTCGCAGCTATCGGCGGGGTAATTGAACGTCATATGATTGATACCGGATTTATTGCCGGCATTGGCATGGGATTAAAAACCGACCCTAAAGCCGAAACAATTGCCATAGGAAAACACCCCCGCGCCGCCGCCTGCCCAAGCTGCGGACAATACGCCATGCATATGCTCGAAGGCTGCATGAGCTGCGCAGAGTGCGGGCATTCAAAATGCAGTTGAGCGTTTGTTGTTACCTTGTCATCAACATACGGTAGAACCTGTATTATGGCATCAGTTGTATCCATTCAAATCGAAAAAACCTGGCGTTTGTTAATATTGAGTACTCGCCGGTAAACGCGACCTCGGTGTTGGTGCGCCAGGGGGTGATGCGGGCGGTTAAAACTGTTTCGGATAGTGCTGTGAAAGCGGCAATTCTGACCTGTTCCGGCAAAACGTTCATTGCAGGAGGGGATATGTCAGAATTTGATGCTACACCGTTAGAACCGCATCTGCCGGACGTGATAAACGCCATTGAAAACAGCTCTGTGGCGTGGATTGCGGCGATGCATGGGCATGTTTTGGGCGGAGGGTTTGAACTGGCTTTGGGCTGCGCGTTTCGTATTGCCGTTGCGGGCACGAAATTCGGCCTGCCCGAGGTCAATGTCGGGTTAGTCCCGGGCGCGGGCGGCACGCAAAGATTACCGCGCCTGATTGGCAATAAGGCCGCGATTGATCTTTGTTGCACAGGTGCGGGGAGTATCCGAAAGTCTGTGTATGGGGTTTGGCCCATGCGGTTATCACGGTT
>CAYSAZ010000206.1:0-2046 GCA_964429065.1 uncultured Rhodobacterales bacterium | reverse complement strand
GTCATGACGCATGTTTATAAATCAGAGGAAGACCCGTCAACTTGACGATACCTGCGAAAACATTTGTCTCGCTGCGGAGTTCTCGCGCCAATATGTAAAACTGCGTTCTCCGGTCTCATCTAGTGATATTGCGTATAGGCCCGCATTGTGGCTTTTCAATCGCACAATATGCGAGGTGTCGATGCTTTCCGCCTGTATAAACGCCATGATTCGATCCGAAACAGCCTCGACTCCCAATGCTGTCACATAAGAAACTTTGCCGTATGGCCACATCCGTTTCAGATATATTGATGTGTTCAAAGTATCGCCGGCACAACTTACAGAGGCGCCACTCCCTTTGTCAAAACGCAGCTCTAGCATTGCTTCACCTATGCAAGCTACTTTTCTGATCTTTGTAAAATCGCAGCTCACTTATGCGGGTCCGTGACGATTGGCCAGATCGGTCTTTTCAAATGCTGATAGCTGGTTTTTTCTGGGTTATTTGGGTAAGGGCCGTCTATGGAGGCGTAAATAACATCTGCCGCAATTGGTGCGAATGCGCCGTGAAAATGGTTGGTTGATTTGACAAATAAAACCGCTTTGTCCATCGGATCAATCCCGTTGTTACTGAACACATCCGGTGAAAAAGCCTGTGATCGGTTTGTTGTCAGCACGATATCTACACCGGCCACACGAATTGTGGCTGTATTCCCCAATGGAACGATGGAGTCCCCAAATCTTTGCTCGGCATTTGTTTGCACTTTCAAAATACGGACATCTGCATCAATCGGGGGGCCGGCAAATGCCGATGTTTTGCCGCCGAACCGGAGAGGCAGCGTCGCCCCTTCTCCGGCGGCATGGCAAATTCGCACCGCCATCGGGTCCCACAAAGGCGCAA
Organism: uncultured Rhodobacterales bacterium; assembly: GCA_964429065.1. Taxonomy (GTDB): domain Bacteria; phylum Pseudomonadota; class Alphaproteobacteria; order Rhodobacterales; family Rhodobacteraceae; genus NORP23. The sequence goes on along the minus strand of CAYSAZ010000206.1, from coordinate 1,169 downwards.
GAGCTACGTTTTCAAGATTGCGTGACAATATATGCTGCAACAAGATCGTGCTGTCACCTGCAACGCCGCCGCCGGGATTATCCCAGACATCGGCAATAACAACCGGCCCCTTTGTATGGTCTTGCTCCATGGCCAGATCAATGGCTTCATTCGGCGGTAGAAAGGGCGGTCTAGCCCGCCCCCGAAACCCGAACACTTCCATCCCAAGATCAGCCGCCAGAGCACGGGCGTTTTTCAGATCGCCATTCGTGATGGCTATCATTTTTGCACCCAAATTAGGGCTATCCCCAGCCATAAACCCATGGATCAAAGACAAAGACAGGGCCTTGCCATCCGCTTCAATGGCCAGCATCTTATCCACAAAACCGCGCATAGGGTGAACGCTTGTTGGTAGAACATCAATCATGCGCACATCAAACACGGCAATTGTCGGGTCGATTTCACCCTTGGCAGCGGCCAGTGTAAGGCGCACACAATCCGCCCCTGTCCTGACAAAATCTGTGTGCGGAAATTCCTTGAAAACAGTAATGATATCGGCGTTTTTTAGACGCAGATCGCTGAGGTGGCTGTGGGGATCGAATGTCGTTCCAATTTTGGCTTTCGTGCCAATAATCTCACGCACCATTGTCATCAATTCGCCCTCAGGATCCAGACATCCGTCAACGATCATTGCGCCGTGAAGCCCGAGCAATACTGCATCAACGGGCACCGCTGCCCGCAGCTGATCTAGTACCTCGTCGCGCAAGCGGTGCCATGTCCCAGCATTGATCATTCCGCCGGGTTCAGCCCAACAAGCGGTGCCTTCTATCAGGTCGATTTCCCCTGTCTGCGCCACCTTTCGTGCCTCGGTAAAAACGGCAGAACACAGCGTGGGCAAATCCGGGTGCTTGCCAGGAGGCGCGTAAAAACTCTCTTGAAAATCTGCAAAATCGCACCTCAAAGGCGAAAACGTGTTCGTCTCGGTGGCGATTGAAGCGCAGAAAACCCTCATTTTATTCTCCATTATAGCTTGACTGATTTCGGGGGCAGTTCCCCACGTCGACCACATGCATTAAAATATCCGTGGCAGCGCGTATAGCATAATACGAAACCGCTGTATAAGTATACATGAAAGCGGTATCGTCAAGTTATTGAGCATAGTTTGATTTTTTCAAAATAGGCGAATTTAT
>CAYSAZ010000205.1:0-2121 GCA_964429065.1 uncultured Rhodobacterales bacterium | reverse complement strand
AATCCGGTAGCTTGCATGGCAGGTTGTGCAATTCAGCATCAGATCGCTTAGTTCCAGCAAAATAACATTGGGATCGTCGGTTTCCTTGGCATGTTGTGCGAGATCATCAAAAGCCGCATGGGTGCCAAGGCCAAGGGTTTTCACCTCTAGTGGCAATTTCGCGATAAGATCTGGTGAATCTGCATTGGCGACAACCATGCCCAGACTGCTAGCGGCAAGGGCGACGGTCTCCATATCACTGTGGCCGATTGCCTCTGTGATGGTCTGCACCCCTTCCAACATCGCACGCATCTCGCCTAAAACACTAGCCTTTTCGGTTTCAGAAAGAACGATCGTGGTACGGCCATCTTCGCCAAGAAACGTACTGCCCTTGATAAGAAAGAAATACCCCATTGCAACGACAGTAGCTGCGAGCATTAGGGTTACTAACCAGTGAATTTTCCGTAGGTCCATGATTTCCTCCATTGTTTAGTAAGTTATTGCTCACTTACTTATACAGAGTCAACATATTTTTCAACGCCCAAGCGCGCAACCTGCAGTTTTTATATCAGAAAAACGCTTGCAGACCGGTTTGCGCGCGCCCCAGAATCAAAGCATGCACATCATGCGCGCCTTCATAGGTGTTCACGGTTTCAAGATTGACCATATGGCGCATGACTTGGAATTCTTCGGAAATCCCGTTGCCACCGTGCATATCACGTGATTGGCGGGCAATATCCAGCGCCTTGCCGCAATTATTGCGTTTAATCAGGCTGATCATTTCCGGCGCCGCGCGTCCTTCGTCCATCAGACGGCCAACGCGCAAACTTGCCTGAAGGCCCAGTGTAATTTCGGTTTGCATATCGGCAAGTTTTTTCTGAAACAGCTGCATTTGGGCCAGTGGTTTGCCAAATTGTTTGCGGTCCAGCCCGTATTGTCGCGCGCCATGCCAACAAAATTCCGCCGCCCCCAGAACACCCCAGCTGATGCCATAGCGCGCCCGGTTCAAACAGCCAAACGGGCCTTTAAGCCCCTCGACATCAGGCAAGATTGCATCGTCGGGGATTTCGACGTTGTCCATGACAATTTCGCCGGTAATACTAGCCCGCAAACTCAATTTTCCATCAATTTTCGGGGCGCTCAGACCTTTTGTGCCCTTATCCAGCACAAACCCTTTGATTTTACCGTCGTGCGCATCGGATTTGGCCCAAACCACAAAAACATCGGCAATCGGGGAATTGGAAATCCACATTTTTGTACCGTTTAGAACATATCCACCATCGACTTTGGTGGCCCGGGTTTTCATACCACCGGGATCGGAACCGGCGTCGGGTTCGGTTAAGCCAAAACAGCCAATCCAGGTGCCATTCGCCAATTTTGGCAAGTATTTGCGCCGCTGTTCTTCGCTCCCGTAGGCATAAATCGGATACATCACCAGCGATGATTGCACCGACATCATAGAACGATACCCGCTGTCGACTCTTTCCACTTCACGCGCAATCAGCCCATAAGCAACATAGCCAGCCCCGATGCCGCCATATTCTTCGGGAATTGTCGCCCCCAGCAGGCCCATTTCGCCCATTTCAGCAAAAATATCCGGGTCGGTTTTTGCCTCGCGATAAGCTTCAATGACGCGCGGTTGCAGCTTTTCCTGGGCATATGCGGCCGTGCCATCGCGCAGCATACGTTCTTCTTCGCTCAGCTGATCGTCCAGCAGGAACGGATCATCCCACGTAAAACTGGACAGCGAGGGTTGCTCTTTTGGCTTAAGGGGCGCTTTGGTCATGGGTTTCTCCAGATTTCTGCACATCTTGCCGGGAATTTGGGCGTTCAGCAACAGGTATTACCTATCGTGTTTACCAAAATACCGGTAAAATCGTTATGTGAGAAAATGTCGCGACCATGTAATCGCCATATAAATGGGCAGTACTTTGCCGTACCGCCCAAATACTGTGGATATGGAGTAATTCAATCAGCGGGCTGTTATTATTTCCCGGCGGCGCCGTGGCGTATCATCGCTACCACCACAAATAGCCAGACAGATCAGGCCAATGGCGAGCAGCGGGATGATCCAGGCGCCGGAGCCACCCATGGAGCCGGTTGGCTCTTCCATCATGACCGGAGCGGCGGGGGCGACGTATG
>CAYSAZ010000204.1:0-2223 GCA_964429065.1 uncultured Rhodobacterales bacterium | reverse complement strand
GATACGGTTTTTTGCAAGGGCGCGAGAAAAACTGGCTGGCGGGGATGATCCGCGAATTTATCACTAAAAACCGGCGGCTGTTTCGGCGGCGCAAATAGGGGACGTGGCGATGCGGTGGGCAACACCGGCGGATTACGCCGAACTGGGCGCGGCGATGTATGACGCGGTGCGCAACGGCCCGAGCGCCTATTCCGAGGCGCAGCGGCAGGCATGGGTGCCGACCCCACGCGACGGTGCGGACTGGCACGCACGGCTGGCAGGTCAGGATATTCTGGTGAGCGAGAGTGGCGGGCGGATTGCGGGGTTTATCAGCCTGACACCGCAGGGATACATTGATTTTGCCTATGTCCGCCCCGCCATACAGGGAACGGGCCTGTTTCGCAAACTGTATACCGGAATCGAGACCCACGCGCAGGAACGCGGCATTTCACATCTGACCACCCACGCCAGCCTGATGGCCCAACCTGCCTTTGCAGCGGTGGGGTTCAAGGTGGTGCAGTTTGAAGAGGTGCAGATCAGGGGCGAGATGTTCAAGCGGGCAAAGATGGAGAAAGATGCAGATTGAAGTTCTGTATCCTTTTGCTATTGTTGGTCTGTTATTTTGAGTAATTATCAGGTTAGATACTATGCGTAATTTATTAATATCATTGCTGTTAATCCTATCGTCTTCTCCCGTATTCGCAATCTGCAACCCGCCGTATCAAGTGGTGTTCAGTTGCGATTTATGGCAAAATGACCGGCAGATCGAACTCTGCGCCACTCAATCGGAAACGAACGAGTACAGCATTGACAAAAGCACCTTCAACTTTGCTCAAAAGAACCTTCTGTCCGATCTGTTTTTTCACAGCGATGGCGCATTTTCGGCCAGCATGAAGCATTACGAAAGCGGCACCGACAACACATTCTTCGGGATTGGCTTTCTGGATCGCGGGCGTTATTATACGGTTTACGCCACCGGCTCGTATCAAACGGGCGAGATGTATCGCGGATTTGTCGAAGTGTTTGATAGCGAAGAGGCCTTCCTTGGCGAAAACACCGGCAAACAATCCGAGCATTGGGAGTGCAAGGAGAGAACCCTGCAAGGGAACTACAATTTCTTTGCGCCGTAAGCGGGAAGGTCTGTGTATATCCCGAGATACCTGTGTGTTATACATAAATCTGTCGGATGGGCCCTTTCATTGAAAGAATACGAAATCAAAACCGCTTGTGCGCCCGCCCCTTCGCCTCGATAATCGAAATCTGTTGCACACCCCTTACGGCAAGAATTGAATGACCAGTAAACTCGCGATCTGTTTTTTTGGAATAACACGTTCTCTCTCCCATACCATCGAGTCGATCGAGGTAAATATTCTGGGGGCGGCGCAGTGCGTTTGCGAGCCGGTTGTCCTGTCCCATTTCTTTGATCAAAAATGGATCAATAACCCGCGCTCGGGCGAAAAAGGCGCGGTTCGCGCGGATGAACATGCGCTATTGGAAAATGATTGGCTGCGTTTGGAAAAACCAGATGCGTGCCTTCAAACGTGGGATTACAAAGGGTTACAGCAATTTGGTGATGCGTGGGATGACGATTTCCAATCGCTTCGAAATCTGGTCCATCAACTACACTCACTAAATGCTGTTTGCGAAGAAGCGCTGAAACGCGGGGTCGAGGTGTGTATATTCTGCCGTCCGGATTTACGCTATCACGACAGTTTGCTGCGGCCTCTCAAACGGGCAATCCGGCGCGGTGGTGATGTGGTGTATTTACCCGGCTGGCAGGCATGGGAAGGCGGGTTGAACGACCGGTTTGCGATTTGTGTCGGTCGGAAAGCGATCGCCGCCTATGGGCAAAGAATTCAGGATGCCGGTGCTTTTTGCAAAGAGGCAAACAGACCGCTTCATGCCGAACGCCTGCTGGAATATGCGCTGAGCAGTCGGGGTATTAAGGTAAAAAAGATCAAAACACGTGCCAGCCGCATCAGGATCGACGGAACAATGCCCGCTGTCGATATTTTCCGGAGTCCGGTCTGGAAAGTATCGGCCAAAGTTGCGCAAAGCCTCGGCGTGAAGTCCTTTGTGCAAAGAGTATTAGGCCGGTTTTTACGCTGATCGCCGGGGACGGATTCTATTGCATGTGCTCACGTCCCGCAAAACGTCTGCGTTACCTCTTCGTCCTTTCTCGGTGGCCGCCGTAACTCCGCCAAATCAACCACATCCTCGTAACGCCGCGCCCGCGCAGCTATC
>CAYSAZ010000203.1:0-2228 GCA_964429065.1 uncultured Rhodobacterales bacterium | reverse complement strand
CCGGAGGATGTGATGCGTATACCTTATGTGCTGCCAATGATGTTGCTCGCAAATTTTGCAACTGCGGATACGGCAAAGATGATCGAGGATTTTTCTTTTGCCGGTGTCATTGTTCTGGGTGAAATACACGACAACCCGCAACATCATATTTTACAGGCCGAAATCACCGCCGAAATGCAACCAAGTGCGTTGGTTTTCGAAATGTTCAGCACCGCGCAGGCCGAAATTATCAATACCTCGCGCTGGGAAGGTATTGGCATTGAAGCGCTGGCAGATACGTTCGCATGGCATAAATCCGGTTGGCCAGCCTTTGAAAATTACGCCCAAATCATCCGCGCCAGCCCTGAATCGGTGATTTATGGTGCCGCGGCCCCGATTGATGATGTCCGCGATGCAATGTTTGAGGGGGCGGCAACAGTTTTTGGCGAAGATGCGCCGTTTTTTGGCCTTGATAAACCCTTGCCGGCCGAACAACAGACCGCGCGCGAGGCCAATCAGATGCAGGCCCATTGCAATGCTTTGCCCAAAGACCAGCTTGCCGGAATGGTCGAGGCCCAGCGCCTGCGGGATGCGGTGCTGGCCGATACCGTCGTGCGGGCGCTCGATGAGGTCGGCGGGCCGATTATTGTGATCACCGGCAACGGTCATGCACGTGATGACTGGGGTCTGGCCGTGGCACTGGATACTCTTATTCCGGATCTGGTGGTGATGTCTCTTGGCCAGTTTGAGGTGATGCCCGAAGGTGCGCAACCTTTTACACACATAAGTGTTTCAGACCCGGTTGAGCGGGATGATCCTTGTCTGGAATTGAAAGGGTAATTGTGATACCTCAATAGCTTATGGGGGGGGGGAATCATGAAAAACATACTTGGGGCGATACTATTATCTTTTGTTGGAACCGCAGCCTTTGCCGGCGGTTTTACGGTTCAATTTACGTGGGATGGTTTGAAAAACTGCACCAGTGGTCGGCCAAACACGGTTGGCAATCCGGCGTTCAGCCTTGCAGGGGTGCCGGGGGGTACGAAATGGCTGTATTTCAAGCTAACGGACCTTGATGTGCCAAACTATCGTCATGGCGGTGGCTGGATTGCGTATACAGGCGACCCAACGCCAGCCGGTGTTTTCACCTACAAAAGCCCGTGCCCACCAAATGGCGTGCATAGCTATGAATGGAAAGTAACCGCAACCGCCAGCAAAGATCTGGCAAACCCGCTGGGGGTTGCGGCGATGCGCCTTGATTACCCAAGGTAGGACTTGTGTGGGCCAAAATGTTTTTCCCGGCCCTTGATTGGTAAATATTCAGCGTTTCAAGTTGGTATGCCCCAGATTGCGCAACCGTTTTTCAACTTGTCTGTGCTCCCAGTCCTTGCCAAACCAGCCGGTATTACCAAAGACATAAGAGGCATGAAACAACAGCGGTATACCCATGCCAAGTGCGGGCCAGACGACCCAGATATAATGCGGACCAGAGAGCAAATTAATCGCCAAAAGCACCGTCAGAATAATCGCATATACCCCGAGGGTCCGGTAAAATCCACGCTCGCGCCGCACTTGTTGCAAGACGCCTCGTTCATGCGCCGGCATATCGGCGTCATCGGGGTGCATATAACCATCCCCCCAGCCGGTTTCATCGTCATAATAATCATCATAGCGCCGCAAATTGCGTGCATACTTAAGAGCGGCACGGTCTTCTTCTGTCAGGCCGTTGCTCTCAACTTTGGGGGGTTCCGGATGGGATATCGGTTCAGTTTTGTCTGTCATGGCTTGATCCTCTCTTAGATCGGGTATCGTGGTTTCAAACACCGCCGCCAGACATTTCAAGCTCTCAAGACTGCCACGATTACCGGTTTCAATGCGTTGAATCGTGCGCACAGATATGCCGGAAACATCCGCCAGTTGCTCTTGTGACCAACCTCTGTCTTCGCGAAGGGAACGTATAATCATGATATCCTCAGATTTCTGGTTACGGTAGAATAAGATGTGACCAAAGGCGCTATTTTGACCACGCCAGAGTCATGACATTAGCACGCCACTATCATGCCACAGGATGTGAAAAGCAACGTTATCTGTTTAGCTTGCCTTAAAGAAACCCGCGCAATCAGGCATAATATGTGCTTAAAAGAACAGATTATTACTGCGATGGGTTGCGTTTTTACATTGTAGCTAATGGTCGGTCTGTGATAAATTTACACCAGATTACACTATCAAAACCCTATTTGATAATGAGG
>CAYSAZ010000202.1:0-2250 GCA_964429065.1 uncultured Rhodobacterales bacterium | reverse complement strand
CCAGCCCCCATATGCAGCTCTTCACGTCAGTTCCCCCGAAGCAATCCGCATCTTGAGGCATTGACACAGCCCAAAGGGATAAAATGACGGATACGACTTTCCAGAGCTTCGGCCTGGACCAAAACCTGTTGAACGCATTGGCGCGCAGCGGCTTTACAAAACCCACCCCCATTCAGGAGCAATCGATCAAGGCGCAGCTTGACGGGCGCGATATTTTGGGCGTGGCCCAGACCGGCACCGGTAAAACGGCCGCCTTTGGCTTGCCTATCCTGCACCATATTTTGCAGATGCAAGGCCGCCCTGCCCCCAAATCTTGCCGGGCGCTGGTTTTGGCCCCGACCCGAGAGCTGGCGGTGCAAATCGAGGACAATTTCAAACAGTTTTCCGGCGGCGCGGGCCTGACCACCTGTCTGGTACTGGGCGGCGTTTCGCGCGGTGGGCAGATCAAGAAAATCAGCCGCGGTGTCGATGTGGTGATCGCCACACCGGGGCGGCTGGAAGATCTGATGAACGACAAGAAAATCCGTCTGGATGAAGTGCGTTTCGTAGTGCTTGATGAAGCTGATCGTATGCTCGATATGGGGTTTGTGCAGCCGGTTAAACGGATTTTATCACGCCTGCATCCACGCCGCCAATCAGCGCTATTTTCCGCGACCATGCCAAAAACCGTACGCAGCCTGGCGGAAAGTTTTCTGAATGATCCGATCAAGGTCGAGGTGACACCCCAAGCCACCACCGTTGGCAAGATCGAACAACGCGCCGAGCTGATCACCGGCCCATACAAACGCACCCGCCTGCTGGAACTGGTGAACGCGCCCGAAGTGGAAAAGGTGATTGTGTTTGCCCGCACCAAACGCGGTGCCGATAAAGTGGCGAAAAACCTGATCACAGACGGGGTTGCCGCCGAAGTTATTCACGGCAATAAGGCCCAGAATGCCCGCCAGAAAGCGCTGGGCAAATTCAAGGCCGGGTTCGTCAAGGTTCTGGTGGCCACAGATATCGTGGCGCGCGGGATTGATGTGCCGGGGATTACCCATATCATCAATTTTGACCTGCCAGACGAGGCCGAAAACTATGTGCACCGTATCGGGCGCACCGGGCGCAACGGGGCTTCGGGCATTGCAATCACGCTATGTGCACCAGATGAGTTGAAAAAGCTGGCGGCCGTCGAGAAGATCATCAAACGGGTGTTGATTGAACGCACCGGTCCCGACCCCAAACCCAAGCCAAAGAACCAGGGTTGGCAAGGTAACCGACGTGGCGGCGGCAATGGGCGGCCCAACACCCGCGCGAATACCGGTGGAAATCCGGCCGGGCGCACTAACCCGAAACGGCGGCGTCCAAACCGCGCTAAACGTCCAGCCAGCTAAATTGCTTGCTTGAACTGCCCGCCTCGGTTTAGGCTCTTTTCAAAAACAGGAGAGAGCCGATGAGCGATATTGATGAAACCGTCCCGCTACCCGAAATTGCCGAACTGGATTTTTCCGATCTAAAAGTCGCGCTTGGCAAAGGTTGGGCCGATTTTCGCGCCTGCCCCATCTATGGCATCGTGTTTGGCGCTATCTTCGCGTTTTTGGGCATTATCCTTTATATGCAGTTCATTGTCTGGCGCTCGGATTGGTCGATCGTGCCTTTTGCCGCGGGTTTTCCGATGATCGCACCTTTTGTGGCGGTGGGTTTATATGAGGTCAGTCGCCTGCGCGAAAAAGACAAAAACACCACTTGGCGCGCGGTTTTGCAGGCGATTTACGCCGAGCGCAAACGCCAAGTACCTTCTATGGCCTTCGTGGTTATGTTTATCTTTTTGATCTGGGTCTATATGGCGCATCTGGTATTTGCGCTGTCATTCGGCCTGAAACCCTTGACAAATGTCATGAGCTCCACCGACCTGCTTTTCACCCAGGAAGGCATATTAATGTTGTTTTTGGGCACTCTTACCGGCGGATTTTTATCCCTTGTGTTATTTTCCATCACCGTTATCGGCATCCCGTTACTGGTCGACCGTGATATCGACATAATTTCAGCCATGATCACCAGTGTCAGTCTGGTTCTGAATAATTTTGTGGTCATGATCGCCTGGGGCGTCTTTGTCGGTGCTGTGTTGCTTATCTCTATGCTGCCAATGTTTTTAGGCCTCATCATCAGCCTGCCTGTACTGGGCCACGCCACCTGGCACCTATATCGCCTGGCCGTGCTGGAGGGTGAGGGGGCCAATGACTTGGATGCCTAGGCTTGGAGCCATATTCAATA
>CAYSAZ010000201.1:0-2256 GCA_964429065.1 uncultured Rhodobacterales bacterium | reverse complement strand
AATTTGCGAGCAACATCATTGGCAGCACATAAGGTATACGCATCACATCCTCCGGGATATTTGACACAGTTGAACACATATCTGGTGTATTTCGCCAGATATTTATGAAATATTAGGGGTGTGATGGTCAGGAGGTGCGTAAATGTCGAAAATATCGCTTGTTCTGGGGGGCGCGCGCTCTGGTAAATCGGGGTTTGCGGAACGGCTTGCGGCTGCTAGCGGTCGCCCCAAAACCTACATCGCTACAGCACAAGCGTTTGACGTTGAAATGACGACACGTATCACCAAACATCGCCATGATCGCGGGGCTGACTGGACCACATTCGAGGCCCCGCAGGATATTATCGCCGCACTCAATAAAGCCGCCGCAAATTCCGTTATTCTGATCGATTGCATGACTCTCTGGCTTAGTAATATGTCACTGGCAAAGATGGATATCGACGCCGAAACCACGCGGCTTTTGGACAAGATTTCCCATATCCCCAACCCGGTTATTTGCGTCTCAAATGAACTGGGTATGGGGTTGGTTCCCGAAAATCCACTTGGCCGCCAGTTTCGCGATGCACAGGGTCTATTGAACCAAAGGCTGGCTAAACAGGCCAATCTAGCCGTGTTTGTTGCCGCCGGATTACCGTTGGTTTTAAAGGGTACATTGCCATGACAACACGTTTCTGGTGGGTGCGCCATGGCCCGACCCATGCAAAAGCCGCTATTGGCTGGACAGACCTGCCCGCAGATTTGTCCGATACCGCCGCGCTCGCCCGCCTCAACGCCTATCTGCCGCAAAAAGCTACGGTGATCTCATCGGATCTACAAAGGGCGTGCAAGACGGCGGACGCTATCCAAAATACACGTCCTCGCCTTGCCAACGCCCATAATCTGCGGGAAATGCATTTTGGCACATGGGAAGGCCTGGCGTTCACAAAAATTGCCAACCGTGACCCTGAAATCAGTCGGAAATTCTGGGAAAACCCCGGTGAAATCGCCGCTCCGAATGGCGAAAGCTGGGATATGCTGTCGGCGCGGACTTCGGGTGTTATCGACGGGCTGATCAATACACATGGCACCAAAGATATCATCGTTGTCGCCCATTTTGCCACGATCCTGACCGCCCTGCAACGCGCCAGCAACATGAGCGCAAGTGCTGCATTTACCTTTAAGATCGACAATCTTTCGGTTACTCGGCTTGACTATCTGCACGAGGCAAAAACCTGGCGCGTGATGGGCGTTAATCATCTGGCGTGATAGAATATATCCCGGCTTTTGATTAGACAACACACGCGTATCACCCTAGATTTTAGAAAACAGGGGCGTGATATGTATAATCTTGCGATTGGTGATAGAACCTATTCCAGCTGGTCTTTACGCGGCTGGCTGATGTTTGCGAAATTTGATATTCCGCTCAATGTTGATACTGCGCGGATGAATACACCCGAATTTCTGGAAATGTTGCGGGCTTACGGCGGCGGGCGGCTGGTGCCGGCTTTGCGCATTAAAGACGCGCATAATACGATCTTTGTTAGCGATACCCTGGCCATTGCCGAAACCTTGCATGAGCGCCATCCTGAAAAATCCATGTGGCCCAAAGACCCTGTTGCGTGTGGTTATGCGCGCGCAATCGTTGCCCAAATGCATGCCGGTTTCACAACCTTGCGCAACGACTGTGCGATGAACCTGCGTCATCGTTACAAGAGCTTTTCGCCCTCGGATGCTCTGCGGGCTGATCTGGCGCGCATCGATGAAATCTGGCAGGCCGCAAACGCATATGCCAACCCCGACGGCCCGTGGCTGTTTGGCGAATATTCCTTGGCCGATGCATTTTACGCACCCGTTGCCACACGCATTGCGACCTATGGATTGCCCGTTGGAAATGTTGCTGCGGCATATGTAAATACCACGCTCAGCGATCCGGTTTTCAAAGAATGGCGTGCAACCGGACTGGCGGAAAACTACGTGCAGCCGGGGTATGATCTGGGTTTGCCCACCGCAGATTGGCCAGTTTAACCTATACATGCGGCACCCGCTCTAATAAGATTCTTCTGAAGACGCACAAATTTAGAGGCATAAATGGAAGATATTCTTAACCCAGAGCTAGTGCAGGTCTTGTGGCTGGCACTTCTAATCACAGCGATTTCTGTCGGTGTGGATTTGATATTCAGACGTAAAATCAGCATCCGCAATTCTGCACTGATCGGGTTTATCGCCGCAACGGTTTCATTTATTCTGGGCTGGTAAGCCCCCGGTCCATCAAATCAC
>CAYSAZ010000200.1:0-2264 GCA_964429065.1 uncultured Rhodobacterales bacterium | reverse complement strand
CGGATAGCGGACATTAGCAGAAGGTGCTAAATTATCAGCCCCGTTTGGCAAAGCCGACATTGCTAACTTATTGCAGGATTTCAACATCTGCTGCTGTGGCGGCCTCGTCGGGAATGATACTGCAATTGGGTAAGAATGACGCTATTTGTTTGTGATTGGTTGCCCTGACTACAGATTTCGACCTATTGGTTATATGTGAGGGTGATGACGAGAATTGAACCATTTGTTTTAGTGGAGCAATGATCGCCCTATTTTATTTGTGTTCGTAATCTAAAATGGAACTGTTCGGGTTCTTTAGGCGTACCTAACTAAAACTATAAGGCCCGATAAAGGCCCATGATATGAAAAGGAACACTGGATGAAACGGCTCGCGAGATACCTTCTTAGATTTTTGTCTGTTACCGTTCCATTGGGGCTGGGCGTTTTATCGATCTTGGTCTTTGCCGGGATGAAATCGCCCCCTTCTGCAAAAGAGGTAGCTCCCAAAATCACGCCGGTGCGCATTATTACCATTGCACCGGTCCCGATTGTGCCGCGGGTTAGTGGCTATGGCACCGTCAGCCCGACGCGGGAATGGCGGGCTGTGGCGCGTATCGAGGGGGAAATCATCTGGACCTCTGAAAAGCTTGCCAATGGGTTGCTGGCTGATGCGGGTGAGGAACTTATGCGCATTGACCAGAGCGGAATTGAACTGACGCTGGCGCAAATTGATGCGCAGCTCGGGTCAATCGACGTCAAAGATGAAACCGTCCATGCCAGCCTTGCAATCAGCGAAGCCGAGTGGGAAATCAGCCGAGCAGACCTTGTGCGCCAGAAAGATCTTGCTGGTCGTGGGGCCGTCCCCCAAACCGCAGTGGACAAGGCTGTGCGACAAGAGCTGGTATCGCGTTCCAGTGTTAACTCACTTAAAAACCAGCTGGCCTTGAACGGAGCTGAGCGCAAGGTGCTGATGGCCCAAAGAAACATCACCCTACGTGATCTGGGCTATACATCGATAAAAGCGCCATATGACGTGCGCATCGGTGAAGTATCTGCCGAAACAGGGCAATTCGTTAGCCGCGGTCAGGTTCTGGTGGCTGCCGAGGGTGTAGAATCCGTCGAGATTGCCGCACAAATCCCGATTGGCCGCATGTCTCCGCTTATGCGCGATTCAGGGCAGTCGCAGCCCTCAGGACCAGAGGGGCTTGAGGCAAAGGTGTTGCTGCGCTCGCCAACGCGCATCGTCGCGTGGGACGCCCGTGTCGCCCGCGTTGGCAACCAGATTGACCCGCGCACCCAAAGCATCAACGTAGTTGTGGTCGTCGATCAGCCGATGGAGCAAGCGACTGCGGGACAAAAACCACCCCTGCGCCGTAATATGTTTGTCGAGGTTGTATTGAGTGCGCCCGAGCGCACCGCCATCGCCATCCCGCGCGGCGCGGTACGTGGTGGTACGGTTTTTGTGGTAAATAGCGACGACAAGCTGGAAAAGCGCGAGGTGCAAATCGACTATGCGATTGATACAGTTGCGATTGTTGCCAAAGGGTTGATGGAAGGTGACAGGTTGGTGGTCACGGATATGGATATCGCCATTCCGGGCAAAACTGTCAAACCGGTCGAGGACAAGGCGCTAAAGGCGCGGCTTGCTAAAATTGCTCTTGGACAGGATGTAACTAAATGATCCGCCTTTTCACAGCGCACCCCACCGCTGCCAATATCCTGATGCTGATCATCATGGTGATTGGTTTTGTCGCAGTCCCGACGCTACAGCGTGATACCTTTCCGGTAGTTCCGCCCTCGGTTATTGAAGTGCGCGTGGCCTATCCCGGTGCGTCCCCCGCCGAGGTCGAACAGGCGATCTGCACAAGGGTTGAAGACCCTATTCAAGCGGTGGATTCTCTGGATGAATTGCGCTGTGTTGCCCGCGATAACATGGCGATCATCAGTGCTGAAATCGTTGAAGGCGGGGACATCAACAGCTTTTATGATGACGTCAAATCCGCAGTGGATACGATCACGTCCTTCCCCGCCGAGGTGAACAAACCAACCAGCCGCATCATCGAGCGGATCGCAACGGTTGCATCCGTGGCGATCACAGGCCCGGATGATCCTGCGGTTCTGTTTGCCTATGCCGAAGCCTTTTCAGATAAATTAAAACGCCACCCGATGATTTCCCAAACCCGCATTGCCGGTTTTTCTGGCCGCGAAATATCCATCGAAGTGCCCGCCACAGCCCTCAGTCGCTACGGCCTGAGTATAGACAGCATCGCCAATGCGCTGGCGCG
>CAYSAZ010000199.1:0-2264 GCA_964429065.1 uncultured Rhodobacterales bacterium | reverse complement strand
GGGCGCAAGAAGCGCCGGATTGAAAGCGTACCAACCGAGGTCGCGCCAAAGTTGGTCGACGCCGGATAGGGGCCGCCGTGAACCATTGTGTCGCTCACCTCAACGCCAGTTGGAAATCCATTGGCTAAAATGCGCCCAGCTTTGCGTTCCAGTATTGGCATGAACGCGGTAGCATCGGCGATGTCTTCGTCATCTATGTGGACTGTGCAGGTCAACTGCCCTTGCAGATTAAGGGCAACCGCACGCATCTCGTCCAATGTATCAGCAATAACAATCATGCCAAGGGGGCCAAAGACCTCCTCGCCGAGGGCTTCATTGACGAGCCAGTTTTTAGCCGTCGTCTCATAGAGGTAAGGCGTTGCATCGCGTTGATCGCATGTTGAGGTCAAGACCTCACGCACGCCATTTGTGCCCGCAATCCGTTTCTGTCCGTTGCGGTACGCGGCAGCGATCCCATCGGTAAGCATCGTTTGGGCGGAGCCTTCGGCAAGTGCCGCCTTGGCAGTCGCGCTGAATTGGGCCGCATTAGAACCCGCCAACACAACGGCAATACCGGGGTTTGTGCAGAACTGTCCTGCCCCCATCATCAGCGATCCAGCCCAGCCTTTAGCAATCTCTTCACCGCGGTTGCTCATCGCTCCATTGAAGATAAACATCGGGTTAACTGATCCCAGCTCGCCAAAGAACGGGATCGGTTCTGGCCGCGCGGCACAGAGATCAAACAAAGCCCGCCCACCAGCAAGCGAACCGGTGAAGCCCACAGCTTTTATCAACGGATGTTCCACCAATGCAGCCCCTACCTGTCTATTACCGCCTTGGATAAGGCTAAAGACGCCGGGATCAAGTTTGCATTTTTGCACCGCTGCCAATACGGCCTCGGCGATGATTTCACCTGTGCCGGGGTGGGCGCTGTGGCCTTTAACAATCACAGGACAGCCTGCCGCGAGGGCGGCTGCGGTATCACCGCCCGCTGTGGAAAACGCCAAGGGGAAGTTTGATGCGCCAAAAACACCAACCGGACCAATCGGGCGCTGCACCATACGCAACTCAGGGCGAGGCATAGGCTGGCGATCTGGCAATTCAGCATCATGACGCCGATC
Source organism: uncultured Rhodobacterales bacterium (assembly GCA_964429065.1). Taxonomy (GTDB): domain Bacteria; phylum Pseudomonadota; class Alphaproteobacteria; order Rhodobacterales; family Rhodobacteraceae; genus NORP23. The sequence continues at coordinate 1,164 of CAYSAZ010000199.1, read as the reverse complement.
AAGATAGCCGTCTTGCATGATATGCTGGGCGAACAGACGCAACTGTCCTGTTGTGCGTCCACGCTCTCCGTTCAAACGCGCCTCAGGCAGACCAGTTTCTGAACAGCCAATTTCGGTAATTGCCTCGGCACGGGCTTCGATCTCATCAGCAATTGCGTTCAGAAAATCAGCGCGCTCTTGACGGGTTGAATAGCCATAGCTCCAGAATGCCTGCTCAGCGGCCTGTGCTGCATCATCAACATCACTTGTCCGCCCAATCGCAAAAGCGTGCGCCTGCCCCGAGGCGGGGGACGATTTGAATGTTTCGACGCCCTTAACCCAATTACCCGCGATCAAGTGCATTCCATGAGGATTAAACATTACAGTTTCCTTTGTTACCCAGCAGGCCCAATTTTCAATTATGGATATTGTATCCAATAATGCTGATACACGCAAGAATGCAATTAACAAAACTGCGACGACCCTTGGGTTTTAAGTTTCCTCTGACGCGCGATTAGCTGCAACCATTTCAAGCAGCTGACTCTTGGTGCGCATCACATGGTCATTCAGCAACTGACATCCAGCTTCGACATCACGGCTTTGAGCATGGGCCAAAAGCAAACGGTGTTCCTCTTTTGCTGGCTCTCGTTGTTTCATCACGCTTAGATTCATGCGCACGTAGCGATCAGATTGTAGACTAACGCGTTGCAACAACTCATGGGTCAACTCGCGCATTGCAGCCGAATAAAGCGCGGAGTGATACTGAAAATTCAAATCGCCCCATCTCGCAACATCATCCGAGTCATATGAAGCTTCCATTTCATCAAGAATTTTGCCGCATCGGGTAAAATCAGACGTGGTCATTTCAGGTATGGCGCGGCGAAACAAATCCACTTCAATCAAGGCTCGAACATCGAAAATCTCACCAATCTCACGTAGTGAATGTTTAGTCACTGAGGCACCACGATTATTGGTCAGCTCCACCAGCCCTTCGGCATCCAGACGCTTTAGCGCTTCACGGATCGGCATGCGCGAGACGGCATATTCTTCTGCAAGCGCCTCTTGGCGAATGACTTCGGCCTCTGCCATTTCGCCACTCAAAATGCGCTCTCGTAGGTCGTTCGCGATTACATCAGGAAGGCTCTGTCTCGAAATTACCCGCTTGCCTGTCATATTGGTGCTCTC
>CAYSAZ010000198.1:0-2273 GCA_964429065.1 uncultured Rhodobacterales bacterium | reverse complement strand
TTACGGAAGAAGGCGGACATATTTTCAGAGGGCAAAAAGCCCCGAAAACAAAACCGAGCAGGTTTCATACAGACACCCGTTTTCTCCCAAAGTGAAAGATCCGGCGCGCAAGCGAGCAGACACGAAAGTGGCGTAGCCGGACGACCTTTGATCGGGACAGGCGGTGGGTCGTGCCATAGGCAGCACGATCCGCCGTTTCCGTTAAGGGGCCATGATTTTAGGAGTTCGAGGCGTGGCAAGACGTTTCAGAGGTAAATCGGTCCATAAAGTGGACGCAAAGGGCCGGGTGTCGATCCCTGCGTCCTTTCGCCGTGTGCTTGAGGAGGGTGATCCTGACTGGCGCACGGATGACAACCCGCAAATGATTATCGTGTTTGGCTCTAAGGGTGGAAAATGCCATGAGGGTTATTCGATCAGGGCGATGGACAAGGTCGATGACATCATTTCCAGCCTGCCGCTTTTCTCTGACGAACGTGAATTTTATCAGGCTATTCTGGAAACGGATTCCGATTACGCCACGATTGATGATAACGGCCGTATGATCCTGTCGTCTGCGATGCGCGCGATGATTGGTGTCACTAAAGAGGTGGTTTTTGCCGGTAAGGGGGACACATTTCAGATGTGGGAACCTGCGGCTTATGAGCTAGAGCTGGCACGGATCAGAGAATGGGGTGCGGCGCAGAAAAACCCCTTTGCCATGTTGCAAAGCCCCAAAACGGAAGGCTAGCGCATGGCCGTTCCCTCAATTGATCCACAAAACCCCGATACCCCCCATGTTCCTGTGTTGCTGGCCCCGATTTTGGCCAGTATTTCACCGCTTGAAGCCGTGTGGCTGGATGGCACTTTTGGGGCAGGCGGCTATGCCCGTGCGCTTCTTGATGCCGGGGCTGCGCGGGTGATTGGTGTTGATCGTGACCCCGAAGCTTTGGCGCGCGCGGAACTTTGGGCCGGGCAATACGGGGATCGTTTGACGCTTGTATCTGGATGTTTCGGGGATCTGGATGAAATTGCCCAAAATCTAGGGGAAACCCTTGACGGGGTGGTGCTGGATATTGGCGTATCCTCTATGCAAATTGATCAGGCGGCGCGCGGATTTTCGTTTATGCGTGACGGGCCGCTGGATATGCGTATGGGGCAAAGCGGCCCTTCGGCGGCGGATATTGTAAATACGGCCCCCGAAGGGGTGCTGGCCGATATTCTGTTTCAGTTTGGCGAGGAACGTGCCTCGCGCCGCATTGCCAGTGCCATCGTTATGGATCGCAAATCGGTGCCCTTTGAAACAACACGTCAACTGGCAGGCATGATCGAACGTATTTTGCCGCGCTCCAAGCCCGGCCAACCCCATGCGGCAACCCGCAGCTTTCAGGCTTTGCGCATCGTTGTGAACGATGAGTTGGGGGAACTGGCGCGCGGGTTGCAAGCGGCGGAATTGGTGTTGAATGCTGGTGGGTTGCTGGTGGTCGTGAGCTTTCATTCCCTTGAGGATCGCATGGTTAAGCGGTTCATGCAGATGCGTTCGGGCAATGGGCCAAAGGGCAGTCGTTTCACCCCTGTTGAGACCATAGAGGCCCCGCAATTCACGCAATCTACGCGCAAAGCAACCGTTGCCAGCCCTGCCGAAATTGCGGCCAACCCACGCGCGCGCTCGGCAAAGCTGCGTATTGCACGGCGCACAGATGCGCCCGCAGGTAAGGTTGATTTCCGTGCAATCGGTATGCCGTCGCTTGATATTTCCAAGGGGGTATGGCTATGAGAAATCTGCTTTTTGTCCTTGGTATGGGCATCGTTATCGCCCTTGCAACATGGTCTTACCGCGTAAATTACCGCACGCGCGATGCGATGAGCAATGTCGCCAGTTTGCAACGTGAAATTGCAATGGAACGTCAGACCATCGCGGTTTTACGGGCCGAATGGGCTTATCTGAACCGCCCCAAACGGCTGCTGGCGCTCTCTGAGGAACATTTCGCTGATCTGCGTCTTATGCCGCTGCATCCTGACCATTTTGCCGGGGCGATGAACGTCGCTTATCCCAGTGCCGAGGATCCGTTGCTTGCTGATCTGATCGAGGCCGCTGTGGCGCAAGTGCGCGGGGAAAACCAATGATTCGCCGCCCGCTTCGCCCCATTGCCCAGGTTCTAAACGCCCGCGCCGCTGGCGATGATCCCGACCTGATCGAGGCCGAGGCCAAGGCGGCACGTCTACGCAGCCAGCGCAACTCCGAACGCCGCCGCGCCCAATCCCGCCTGATCTTGCTGGGGTTGGTTTTTATGCTG
>CAYSAZ010000197.1:0-2568 GCA_964429065.1 uncultured Rhodobacterales bacterium | reverse complement strand
ACGTGGTGCGCTGATGATCAACGGTCTTAGGGAAACCGGCCCCGATTGCTGTGCGTAAGACAAGGCTTACGAGTTCATGCTGGCGTGACGTGCCGGTTTTTCCGAAAATGGTCTGCAAATGCCACTTGGCTGTGTTGCGGCTGATCCCGCGCATTTCAGCAAATTCGCTAAGATTTCCGCCTTGCACCAGATTGCGTGTTAACGCAGTTTCCGAGGGGGTTAACCTGTAGCTGGCCGCAAATACTTTGATTGCTTTGTCATCCTGCATGTCGGGATCGCAAATGAATAGAGCCACATCAACGTTTTCTGTGCCGTGCTTGCGATACCCGTTCAGCGGTATTGCCATTACACTATACGGCTTTTTGCCCGAAGGGCGCGGCACTTGCATAGTATCCCCGGCGCCCAGGGTTTGGGCCGAATTATAGCTGTGCAGTTTTTGCAATATATCATTCAGCTTCTGGTGAGCATCACGATTTTGGGCAACCACACCTTTGCGATCAAACAACAGACCGTCCTGATCTGCAAACAGCCTGTGGGCGAATTTATTAACTAATACCGGACGGGCTGCGTGATCATAAAGAACAAGGCCCATGTCGATTAGATCAAGCGCACCTGATGCCCGATCAACCGCCAATTCAAAGGCATCAAGCCGGTTTTGCAGGGTCATTGCCCGGTTTAAATGCCGGTTAAGAATGCCCATTTTTGTAAAAGCATCCGCATCAAACTCTGCCTGCCCCGCATGCCGTAATGCCACACAAAAAGAGCCTTGGGCACCATCGCGGCCCAAAATAGACATAACTTCACTGTGAATGCCCCATGGCTGGCTAAGCTCTTGGATCATCGCATGGGCGCGAGGGTTATCATGTGGAATAAGCGAGGTAAAAAATACCGGTTTTTGAATTTGCAATCGTCTGAAATGCTGCAGGGTGATATCATTGCTATTGCCCAGCTGTTCCCCAAATGCGGCGACGGAAACGGGCGGGGCATTATAGGTCCAAAAATTCTGATGACGATCAACGGTTGAAGCATTGCCATTCATTGCCGACACATTCGCCAGTGCAACACCGCTGTCATCGGTTGCGATACTATAAGCTTGCAAAGCCCGATCCGCGTCAAAGCTGTCGCCGATACTATCATAAAAGATATCAATCGCCCGTAAGGGATCATTACGCATCTATCTACTGCCCCACGTGCCAAACGCCAAGATATCAGGCATTCAGCAAATAAATACCAAAGTTCAAATTTCTAACCATATACAGATACAGGCAAATCCTACAACGGATTATGGTCTGTGACAAAACACACAGTATTACGAGCTGAAACAAAAAAATAAATTTTCAAACCCCGTTCGTATGGATGGGGGGAAAGCGAAATATATCATTTATGGTGCCGCTACGTTAACTTTGTAGGAGCATATAAAATGCATATTTTTTTAAAGGTATTGACAGGTGCAGCAATACTTGCGGCTTCGGTCAGCAGTGCACAAGCAGAGATGGGTGGCGAATTTTCCTTCTGGGGCATGGGGGTTATTCCAAGCGGCTCTACAGCCGGTAGTATGACTGGCACGGCCTGTACCTCTGGTGGTAATTCACAACTTTGTAGCAGTGTTTTTGGGTATGGCGCCGCCGCCAATGTCTATGTCCCGGTCTCCCAAAACCTGTCGTTTTCGTTTGATCTGCTGCATGAGAGCCATAAACATACAGATTCCAATTTTGACAGTGCAACGCAACCCGCGCTGGCTGCCGCATCATATACCAGTTTTGGCGTACATATGGTAAACGAAACCAACGCCGATATGCCCTGGGGCGGGTTTGCCTTTGTGACAAACTCAACGTTTAATGGCTCAAATGACCCAAATTTACCACATGTAGGTGGGGGTTAGAGATTATGGTGTCTGATTTTGTTATTCAGGCAGGCGCAATGATGATTGTTGGCGAAAGTCCCGGGCTTGTGCAAGATTCGCTTAAGGATATGATCTTTGTTGGGGTCAGCCGGCAGTTCTCTGTTGGTAACGGGACATTAACCGCAGGCGCGATGTATGGTATGGGGGATTTCTCTTATCATCCGCTTATCGAGTATCGCCCGGGGTTATTGGGCGCAGCTCAACTTGCTATATGAGGCCCCGTTGGGGAATACAAATATGAACTGGTTTGCGGGATATCAGGGTGATTTCGTTCATATTGGGCGAAATGCGCCTTCATCCTATTCCGAGCAAGTGCTGATAAGTTCGCTAAAGCTGGGTATCAACATTCCAATTGGCGGTAAAACCAGCCCGTTCCATACCCCGAACTTCCGCGAGGCACTGGTTAATACCGATCTGTTGAATTAGGCCGTATGCTGTGAAAATATCCGGTCTGGGACAATACTCTTCAGGCCGGGTTACAAGCCTGCATTTTCGCAAATCTATCCCTATCTCAAGGGTCAGCAGTATTTTGCCACAGCGTGGCACTACATTAATTGTATACTGTTAACTTTTCGTTAACCACTGTAAAGAACGTAGTGGGCGTCATCTTTGGCGTCACATATTATTAAAGGGGTGTGGAATGTATAAGATACTTATCGGGCTAA
>CAYSAZ010000196.1:0-2640 GCA_964429065.1 uncultured Rhodobacterales bacterium | reverse complement strand
CGAGCATGCCATCGGGATCTACATCGGGCAGAAGGGCTGTCATGGGGTTTCCTTTTTCATTCGGGGAACTGGTAACGTAGCGCAATCATTATAGCAAAACCTTCTTTTGGATCGTGACAACTATCTATACCGAGGCGCATGCCATTCTAACACTTCGGCCACTTTTAAAGCTTTTTCGGACAAGTGCTCGGGTGTGTTGTCTTCCATCCCGTATGAAACAAGTCGCTCGTACAATTGCCGAGATGTGTAAAACATCAAAGCCTTATCCTTAGTTTGATTGTCCCAAAAGGGTGTTAGCCAAATACTTGGATATTCGAATTGGCACCAATCTGACCAAAGCTTTTGCACAAGAAATTCATCATCAATCTCCATTACTTGCTTATGCAAGTTCTCTAGTGGCCACTTTGCAATAGCAAACATGCACAAGATATCATCCAGAAAATCCACGGTTCTCGTTTGATGTATGGCATTAGCTAGGTACTGGCGCTGAAAACGATCAAGTACAGACCATTCTTGTTTGCTCCACATGCTTTTGTCACCGATTGGAAAGCGACTAAGGCTGATTTCCAATGCAACCGTAGATACATCCTCACCTGCTGCAAGGATATCCAATATGCGCGGGAGTAAATACCCCCAGATTGATTTGGGCATAGGGAAATCATATGCGCCTTGGTACCAGTTCTGTACATACTTCAGAGGTAAGCCTCTAATATCCGGATTGTAGAAATCCTTTTCAATCCTGCTATCCATGCAGCACGTGCAAACCCCAGTCTGCATAGGTTTCGGGTAATCAAACACGCGGTAGGCATCTTCAATAATGCCATAGAACGGGCTGTCTGACCGAACCTTGCCGTTAATCTCTGGTGGCTTAATTTCTTTGCGGGGCATATCTACTTTGACTTGTTATGGGTTCTCAATCCTATCTTAAGCATTGAAACAAGCGAAGTCACCTTCCTACCCCAATGGTCCCGGTCTACGTTCTTCGCTTAGCAACACATTGGCCTCGACATCGCCCACACCGGGCAGGGTCATGATCCGGCGGCGTAAGACGCGTTCGAAATCGGAAATGTCGCGCGCCACCACCCGCAGGCGGTAGTCATACATGCCCAGCACATGCTGCACCGATTGCACCTCGGGGATGGCGGTGACAGCGCGTTCGAAATCCTCTAGGGACACGCGGCCCTTGGTGGCCAGTTTCACCCCCAGAAATACCGTCACGCCAAAGCCCACGGCCTCGGCATCCAGCACCACGCGGCGGCCCTTGATGATACCGGCATCCTGCAACCGCTTGATCCGTCGCCATGTTGCAGGTTGGCTAAGTCCGAAACGCCGGCCCAAGGCTCCGGCGCTGGTGGTGGCGTCTTTGGCAAGCGCGCGCAGCAGGTTGCGGTCTGTTTTGTCGAGATTCATTGGGTGCACCAACGGCAGTTCGTTTTGTGGAAATGACAGCGCCCGACCTGGTGGGCGCATGGTGCAACGAGAGCCGCGAATCTGGACTTGTCTGCTCGGCCAATCCCTTCCGCTTGATGCAGCGCCGCAAAAGCGCCCTCCATGGGGAGGTCGGGCGCTGCCATTTTTGCAAAATGACGGGGGTGTGTGTCCGATGTTGTGCTCATACCGGCAGCACCTCGCCCGATTTGATGGTAGCGATTTGCATCAGCGCTTCGATATCGGCGATATGCGGCAGGGTCAGGATGCGGGTGCGGTACAGGTCCTGATAATGCGCCATGTCGCGGGCCAGCACGTTCAGGCGCACATCCACACGGCCAAGGAATGTCTGAATCTCGATCACCTCGGGCACCTTGCGGGCCTCGGTCAGGAATTCGTCAAACGCTCCGCGCTGGGTCTTGTCCAAGGTAAAGCGCAACGACACCTCGACCGCGTAACCCAGCGCGCGCCAGTCGATCACCGCCTCTTGCCCCAGCAACACCCCGTTTGTGCGCAGCTTTTCCAGACGCCGCCAGCAAACAGCCGCACTGACCCCGGCCCGCACCGCCAGTTCGGCGGTGGGCAGGTCGGGTTCGGCCTGCATATGGCGCAGGATGCGGCGGTCAGTGTCGTCAAGCATGATATTTTGCCAATTATCCAAATAAGCGAATGATAGCTCCCAAATATCAGGAAAACAAATCACAATAAACCACCTTATTCACCAAAACTCGCATATCACAGTCTTAACCTAACCCGATGCAAACAAAAGGATGATACTTATGCGCGTTTATTACGATCGCGATTGCGATGTGAACCTGATCAAGGACATGAAAGTGGCGATTCTGGGCTATGGCTCCCAGGGACACGCCCACGCCCTGAACCTGCGTGATTCCGGTGCCAAGAATGTTGTCGTCGCCCTGCGCGAAGGCTCGGCCAGTGCCGCCAAAGCCGAAGGCGAAGGCCTGAAGGTTATGGGAATTGCCGAAGCCGCCGCATGGTGTGACCTGATCATGTTCACCATGCCCGATGAATTGCAGGCCGAAACATATAACAAATACGTGCGTGACAATCTGAAAGACGGCGCGGCGATTGCTTTTGCCCACGGTCTGAACGTACACTTCGGTCTGATCGAGCCAAAGCCGACATTTGACGTGATTATGATGGCCCCCAAAGGCCCCGGCCACACCGTGCGCGGCGAATACACCAAAGGCG
>CAYSAZ010000195.1:0-2661 GCA_964429065.1 uncultured Rhodobacterales bacterium | reverse complement strand
AAACGGAAGACAGTAAGATGGCATTGAAGTCGTATAAGCCGACAACGCCAGGCCAGCGCGGGCTGGTTCTGATCGACCGTTCGGAACTCTGGAAAGGCCGCCCGGTCAAATCCCTCACTGAGGGTTTGACCAAGCACGGTGGCCGGAACAACACCGGACGGATAACTATGCGCCGCAAAGGCGGCGGGGCCAAGCGCCTCTACCGGATCGTGGATTTCAAGCGTAACAAGCTTGATATGCCAGCGACCGTAGAGCGCATTGAGTATGACCCGAACCGGACGGCGTTTATTGCGCTGATCAAGTATGAAGACGGCACACAAGCCTATATCCTCGCGCCACAGCGCTTGGCAGTTGGTGACAGCATTATTGCTTCAGCAAAATGTGACGTGAAGCCGGGTAATGCGATGCCTTTCTCCGGCATGCCAATTGGCACAATCATCCACAACATCGAGATGAAGCAAGGCAAAGGCGGGCAGATCGCTCGTGCAGCCGGCACTTACGCTCAGTTTGTTGGTCGTGATGGTGGCTACGCTCAGATTCGCTTGAAATCTGGCGAGCTGCGTTTGGTGCGCCAAGAGTGCATGGCAACCGTTGGTGCGGTTTCCAACCCTGATCACAGCAACCAAAACCTTGGTAAAGCTGGCCGTAACCGCCATAAGGGCATCCGCCCCTCTGTGCGTGGTGTGGTTATGAACCCTGTTGATCACCCACATGGTGGTGGTGAAGGTCGGACATCGGGTGGTCGCCACCCTGTTACGCCTTGGGGTAAGCCTACTAAAGGTGCCAAGACACGTTCGAATAAAACGACGGATAAATATATCCTGCGTTCCCGCCACGCCAAGAAGAAGGGACGCTAAAATATGGCTCGTTCTATATGGAAAGGCCCGTTTGTTGATGGTTATGTGCTTAAAAAAGCCGAAGCCAGCCGCGAATCCGGTCGTAATGAAGTTATCAAAATCTGGTCGCGTCGCTCGACCATTCTGCCACAATTCGTAGGGCTTACTTTCGGCGTTTATAACGGCCGCAAGCACATCCCCGTGAATGTAACAGAAGACATGATCGGCCAGAAGTTTGGCGAATATTCCCCAACGCGCACCTATCGTGGGCACGCTGCGGACAAAAAAGCGAAGCGGAGCTAGATCATGGGACAAAAGAAAAACCCACGCCGTTTGCCCGAAGGCTCGGTAATGGCCAAAACCAAAATGATGCGCACCTCCGGGATTAAGCTCAATTTGGTTGCCGCAATGATCCGCAACAAGTCGGTTGATAAAGCTTTGACCGACCTGACGTTTTCCAAAAAACGTATTGCTGGTGACGTGAAGAAATGCCTGCAATCGGCGATTGCGAACGCTGAAAACAACCACGGCCTCGACGTAGACGAGCTGTATGTTGTTGAAGCCTTTGTTGGCAAAAACATCACCCTGAAGCGGGGCCGCCCTCGTGCGCGTGGCCGTTTTGGCAAGATCTTGAAGCCGTTTTCAGAGCTGACAATCATCGTGCGCGAAAAGCAACCATCTGAGGAGCAAGCGTAATGGGACATAAGATTAACCCAATTGGCCTGCGCATGCAGATCAACCGCACATGGGAAAGCCGCTGGTATGCGGAAGGTAAAGAGTATGGCAAATTGCTGCACGAAGACCTTGCGATCCGTGGTTATGTGAAGAAAAACGCAGCCCAAGCCGGCATTAGCCGCGTGATTATTGAGCGCCCGCACCGCAAGTGCCGCGTAACGATCCACGCTGCCCGCCCCGGTGTGATTATCGGCAAAAAAGGCGCTGATATCGAAGTGCTGCGCAAAAAGCTGGCAGCGTTCACCGATAGCGAGCTGCACCTCAACATCGTTGAAGTGCGCAAGCCTGACATGGATGCCGCTCTGGTGGCTGAAAACATCGCGCAACAGCTGGAGCGTCGGGTATCTTTCCGCCGCGCCATGAAGCGCTCGGTGCAAAACTCGATGCGTATGGGTGCCCTTGGCATTCGTATTAACATCGCGGGCCGCCTTGGTGGTGCTGAAATCGCGCGGACCGAATGGTATGCCGAAGGCCGCGTGCCTCGCCACACCCTGCGGGCCGACATTGATTACGCCCACGCTGAAAGCCTCACCGCTTATGGCATCATTGGCATCAAGGTCTGGATCTTCAAAGGCGAGATCATGGAACATGACCCAGCCGCCCGTGACCGCCGTTTGGCCGAAATGCAGCAAGGTGGAGGCCCACGTCAACAGCGCCGCTAATGACGTAGCCTCTCGTAAGGAGAATTTATTATGCTTTCACCAAAGCGCACACGATTTCGCAAGCAGTTTAAAGGCCGCATCCACGGCCAAGCTAAAGGCGGAACAGACCTAAACTTCGGCACATACGGCCTTAAAGCTGTTGAGCCGGAGCGGGTAACCGCACGCCAGATCGAATCTGCCCGTCGCGCCATGACCCGCCACATGAAACGCCAAGGCCGTGTATGGATCCGCATCTTCCCTGATGTACCCGTAACCGCCAAACCTATCGAAGTTCGGATGGGTAAAGGTAAAGGCTCTGTTGACCGTTGGGTTTGCAAAGTTAAGCCCGGCCGGATGATGTTTGAGATCGACGGTGTGTCAGAAGAAGTTGCGAAAGAGGCCCTGCGCCTTGCCGCGATGAAACTGCCGGTAAAAACCCGCACGATTAC
>CAYSAZ010000194.1:0-2666 GCA_964429065.1 uncultured Rhodobacterales bacterium | reverse complement strand
TGGCGGAGAGACAGGGATTCGAACCCTGGGAACCCGAAGGCTCAACGGTTTTCGAGACCGCCCCGTTCGACCACTCCGGCACCTCTCCGCGGGGTGTTTGGATCGTTTAATGGCGCGAGAAATACGGGGGTGGTGCGGGTTGTGCAAGGGAAAACCGGGCATAGCGTAAAAAAAACGGCGGCGTAGATTTTCATCCAGGCCGCCGTTGAAATTCTTGATATTGCAGACGATGCCTGCGGGTAGCTTACTCAGCCAGTTTCAGATCCGTTGCGGATTCTTTGCCGTTACGACCTGTTTCTAGTTCGTAAGTAACTTTTTGGTTGTCATTCAGGCCAGAAAGACCAGCTTGTTCAACAGCAGAGATGTGTACAAACACATCGTTTCCGCCATCGTCAGGTGCGATAAAGCCGTAGCCTTTTGTTCCGTTGAACCATTTTACGGTGCCATTAGCCATCCCGTAGTACTCCTTAGATATTACCACCCACGACATGCGGTGGCTTGGTGCGGTTTGTTCTCATAGTGAACCGTCTGTCTTCATCTAAGAGCTCATCGGGTCTGCGAAAAACGTACTTCACGATGGGCGTATGGCCTATGTTTTATAATAAATCAAGGATAATATGCAGTTAGAGTGACCACAGGTAAATACGTAACCGTGCAAAATCCACTGTATACGCCAAAATCACCACAAAACCTTGTGTTTTGCAGCCCACCATATAGCATATATAGACGTATCTTGCGATAAATGGTGCGGGGAGGATTGGCCGAATTTGCCGGGAATTGATGTTGACATACCGGCACAATTAAACGATAAGGCGCGCTTGTTGCAAAGGGAATATTCTTTGTAATGCTGTAATATTTGCCCCAACGGGCAACGCAGTTTGACGGCGCGAATCCTTCGCATAACACTGGAAACAGGGCCACAGAACGCGGGGAAATAAAGGAATACGCGTTATGTTCGCGGTTATGAAAACTGGTGGCAAGCAGTATAAAGTTGCTACAGGCGATATTTTCAAGATTGAAAAACTGGCGGCCGATGCTGGTGAGACTGTACAATTCAACGATGTGCTGATGCTGGGTGGCGATAAAGTCACCGTTGGTGCACCACTGGTTACAGGCGCAGGCGTTCAGGCCGAAGTTCTAGAGCAGATGAAGGGTCCAAAGACCATTCACTTTGTTAAACGTCGCCGCAAGCATTCAAGCAAACGTAAAAAGGGGCATCGCCAGCAGCTAACTGTGATCAAGATCACGGATATCCTGCTTAAGGGTGCTGAGAAATCCGGCGTTAAAGCTGCCATAGGTGCCGGTTCGGTTAGTGCGGTTGTTGCAGCGGTTGCAAAACCTAAAGCCAAAGCTGCGGCAAAACCAAAAGCGCAAGCCAAAGCAAAACCGGCTAAAGCTGCGGCATCTGCACCGGATGATTTGACCAAACTGTCAGGCGTTGGCCCTAAGTTGGCGGAAAAACTGATCGCTGGCGGTGTAACAAGCTTTGCACAAATCGCAGGCTGGAACGATGCAGATGTGGCTGAATTTGGCGAGAAACTCTCGTTCAAGGGCCGGATTGAGCGTGAAGGCTGGATTGATCAGGCCAAGAAACTCGTCAAAGACGCGAAATAAGGAGAAAACGACATGGCACATAAAAAAGCAGGCGGCTCAACCCGCAATGGTCGCGACTCCGCTGGGCGGCGTTTGGGCATCAAAAAATATGGTGGCGAAGCTGTCATTCCCGGGAACATCATTTGCCGTCAACGCGGCACTAAATGGTATCCGGGCACAGGCGTCGGCATGGGCAAAGATCACACGATTTTTGCTGTGCTTGAAGGCAGTGTGAATTTCAAAAAAGGCTTTAAAGGCCGCACATTCATTTCCGTCCTACCGGTAGCGGAGGCCGCGGAATAACCGAACCCTCGGTTATGAAACATATGAGGGGATCGGTGGAAACGCCGGTCCCCTTTTTGTATCTGGAGCTAACCCCATGACAGTAAAACTTGATCCTGAAGTACGCAAAACCGCCCGCCTGACCCTGCGCCCGTTGCAAGACAGTGACGCAGGCTTGATCAAGCTTTATGTCGGGGATGCGCGGGTGGCGATGAACCTGGCCGTGGTGCCGCACCCCTATCCTGAGGGGGCGGCGCAAGCGTTTATAGCGCGGTCCCAGAACTTGGATGACGATCAGATAATCTGGGCGATCGTGATGAATTCAGAACTGATTGGTGCGATTTCAATTACCCCAACAAACAAGGGGCGTGGTAACATCGGCTATTGGCTGGCCCCGCAATTCTGGGGCGCCGGATTTATGCCCGAGGCGCTGGAAGCGGTGATTGCTTTTGCCAACAAAAATGGTTTCACCGGACTGGATGCGGGGGTTCATCAGGGCAATCATGGTTCGGCCCGGGTGCTGATCAAGGAAGGGTTTACCTATATTGGTGACAGCGAAAGCCACTCCATTCCGCGCGGTGGCATGGTGCAAACATGGAATTATGCATTGGATTTAGGGGATGGCTAATCGAGGCTGTCGATGGATAGAAATCCCCAAAACGTGAGGATACGTTTTGGGGAAAAGTAAAGTGGAATTAGCCGCCGTTCATGACCCAGTTTCTGACACAATCTTCATCATGATCTGGACATGCATCATCGACAGGTGTTGTCCCATCTGTTGGAAATAGTGG
>CAYSAZ010000193.1:0-2690 GCA_964429065.1 uncultured Rhodobacterales bacterium | reverse complement strand
CCGCTCCACACCGCGTTTAACGGCAAAGGCGAGTGCTATACCACGCTCTTCCTCGACAGCCAAATGGTGCACTGGGATATCGACAAAGCTATCCGCCTGTATAACGGCGAGGACGTAGACCCGATCATCCAGAAAACCGACGTGATGTATCAGCCCGGCCACAACCACACTTCGATGGGTGAAACCAAAGAGGCCGATGGTAACTGGTTGGTATCGCTGAACAAGTTCTCCAAAGACCGGTTCCTCAATGTAGGCCCGCTGAAGCCAGAGAACGACCAGCTGATCAACATCAAAGACGGTGCGCTGGAAGTGGTGCATGACGGCCCAACATTTGCCGAGCCGCATGACTGTATCATCGTGCGTCGCGACATCGTGAACCCGCTCAATGTGTGGCCAGCGAATGACCCGTTCTGGGCTGAAGCCACGGCACAAGCCAAGGCAGACGGCGTGGTGCTTGGGGATGACAGCAAGGTTATCCGCGAGGGCAACAAAGTCCGCGTTTACATGTGGTCTTCCGCGCCGACCTTCTCGATGGAAGAGTTCACCGTAAATCAGGGCGACGAGGTTACCGTTTACATCTCCAACATCGACGATGTAGACGACCTGACCCACGGCTTCACCCTTGGCAACCACGGTGTTTGCATGGAGGTTGCGCCACAAGCAACAGCCTCCGTGACCTTCACCGCTGACCGCCCGGGCGTGCACTGGTTCTATTGCCAGTGGTTCTGCCACGCGCTCCACATGGAGATGCGCGGCCGGATGCTGGTAAACCCTGCATAGGAGCTGACATGATCCGCGCGCTTACCTTCCTTGTCTTCGCGTTTCCGGCTTTTGCCGGCGCCGAAGAGGTGGCCGTGCCACCGGAAGCAGGCGCGCTGGTTTTGGCTATAGAAAATGCACAGGCGGGGGATACCCTCCGCCTGAGCGAAAACGCCCTTTATGAAGGGGCAATAGAGATTTCGGTGCCGCTGACCATCATTGGCAATGGGGCCACAGTGGACGGCCAAGGCACAGGCTCGGTGATCATGGTCACCGCCGAAGATGTAACCCTGCGCGGCCTTACAGTGCTCGGCTCTGGCTCGGGTGGTGGTGGCCTAGATGCGGGCATAACGCTGAGCAAAACCGCCCACGGGGCCGTGGTTGAGGGCAACCGCGTGCTGCTGAACCTGATCGGCATTGATGTGCACGGCGCGAAGGATTCGCTGGTGGCGCATAACTACATTGAGGGCCGCCAAGACCGCCGCATGAACGACCGCGGCAACGGTATTTATGTCTGGAATGCGCCGGGCACCCGTGTCATCGGCAACGATATCCGCTATGGGCGCGACGGCGTGTTTGTAAACACCTCGCGCAACAACCAATTCATCGGCAACCGCTTCCGCGATCTGCGCTTTGCCGTCCACTATATGTATGCCAATAATTCCGTGGTCTCCGGCAATATCTCCGAGCGCAACCACCTTGGCTATGCAATTATGTATTCCGACAATGTGCTGATCGAGGGCAATCTGTCGCTTAACGACCGCGACCACGGCATCATGATGAACTACACCAACAAGGGTGAAGTGCTCAATAACACCATCCGCCAAGGTGGCGAAAAATGCGTGTTTATCTACAATTCGCACCGCAATAGCTTTGCAGGCAACAGCTTTGAAGGCTGCCAGATCGGCATCCACTTCACCGCTGGCTCCGAGCGCAACAGCTTCTCGGGCAACGCCTTCATCGGCAACCGCACGCAGGTTAAGTATGTCGGCTCAACATGGGTCGAGTGGAGCGAAGACGGCCTCGGCAATTACTGGTCCGACCACACGGCCTATGACCTCAACAATGACGGCATCGCCGATACCGCCTACCGCCCCAATGACATCATGGACCAAGTGCTCTGGAGCCAGCCCGCCGCCAAATCCCTGCTCGGCTCGCCCGCTGTCCAGCTCATCCGCTGGTCGCAATCCGCCTTTCCGGCGCTGCTTCCGGGAGGCGTGATAGACAGCGCCCCCCTGATGCAGCCCAACACCCCACAAATTCCCATCTGGGAGGAGTTCGAATGACCGTCCTCGGCATTGAAAACGTATCAAAATCCTACGGCGAGGTGCACTCGGTGCAAGGCGTGAGCCTGAACCTCAATGAGGGCGAACGCGTGGCCCTGCTCGGCCATAACGGCGCGGGCAAAACCACGCTTATGCGCATGGTTCTGGGCCTCACGCCGCTGACCTCTGGCCACATCACCGTTCTCGGTATGCCGCCGGGCTCCCGCAAAGCCCGCACCGCCATCGGTTTCCTGCCCGAAAGCGTCGCCTTCCACGGCGCGCTGACGGGCCGCGAGCAGCTGCACCACTTTGCGCGGCTTAAGGGGGTGAAGCGCAGCGTGGCGGATGACCTTTTGGAGCGCGTCGGCCTCACCCACGCCATGCACCGCAAAATCCGCACCTATTCCAAAGGCATGCGCCAGCGCATCGGCCTCGCCCAAGCCCTGCTCGGCCAACCCCGCCTCGCCCTGCTTGATGAGCCAACCTCCGGCCTAGACCCGATTTCGCGCCACGAGTTCTATGACATCGTCGACGACCTCGCCAAAGGCGGCAGCGCTGTGCTGCTCTCCTCTCACGCCCTTACGGAACTGGAAAGCCGCACCGACCGCATCGCGATTATGTCCAAAGGCCACCTGCTGGCCAATGACAGCCTAAGCAACCTGCGCG
>CAYSAZ010000192.1:0-2694 GCA_964429065.1 uncultured Rhodobacterales bacterium | reverse complement strand
GCGCCTCAACCGGTTTCCGGCCAACAAGCCCTGCCGCCAACGACGGGGACACGCAAATGAAACTCACCCTTGCCCAAACGCTGAATGCACTGATTGACGGCATAGAACCCGATCATTCACAGATCAGCATCGAAGAAGCAGAGATTTCACTGCCCTTGATTGTGCAAATGGTAACGGGGCATGACGGCCCTGTTTTTCTGGCCCGCCCGCCCTATAGCGCATTTAAATCGGGCGTCATGCCGGTGGCGCATTTTATAAAAATTCGTCTCGAACAAACGGTCAGGCAGACGGCCGCCCCCTTAACCCAGCTTTCGCTTGAACCTGCGGAGTGACGTCATGTCCTCCGGTGGAAGCTATCCGATTGAAGAATTTCTAGAGGCGATAACCGCCCAGTTGGACCAGACACAAGACGCTTTGCAGCTCCGAAATCTTCGACGCAGCGCGGGCGAAGATACTGTCACGAGATTCAGCACTGTCAGCAAGGCTCCGGTCATGGCAAATGGCAGGTTTAATCCGGCACGACAAGCAGCGCTGGAAACCGCCATTAACCATGGCGCATCGCCAGACGAGGCTGCGGCTTTTGTCAATTCGCTTTTTATCTAGCGGCTTCGCCAACTGAATATCGGAGCGCCGCCCTTAGCGGCGTTCTGACCGAAGTGACCGAAGCCGATGAAACCGGAAATATTGTTGTTTTGTCAGAATCGCGCAGCTTTCAAGCGCCCCGAGGGTTGTTTCAACTGCCCAGAATGGAAAGTGGGACAACCGACTATGACGTGACCATCCCCGAGGGCTATCAGCTTAGCCTTATTGATCTGTCAACACCCGAAGCCACGTCGCTTTCGGGTGCAGAAATAGAAAACCGGCCAGCAATGGGCGCAACCGGGCGGTTAAAAATTAGGGTGAATTGGTCTTATCCGGTTCCGCTTGGTAAACTCGATTATGATCTTAAAATCTATGCCTCGCCTGATGGCGTTGCGTCGCCTGTCACAGTTTCAATAACGGAACCGGGGGCCAATACCCGTATGCGGGCGCTGATGGAACAAGACAGCCCGGTTGATTTGGCCATCGAAGGATCATTGGTGCAGGTTTTTTATGACCAGATCATTGCGCGGGGTGGCGAAATAGACCCCATTCCAACCAGTGATCAGGATGGTGGTATTCTGGCAAAAACTGCCGCGGCAATTACTGCGGGCGGTGCGGCGGTTTTAATTGCAATGATCGTGGCCACCTGCGTTGCCATCGGATTTGCAACTTTTGCGGCTGTATTGATTTTTGCAATTGCCAAAGGCTATAACATCGACAATGCCGGATACAAAGTTGCGGTTGGCCAAGGAAAAAGCCGGCAAGAACATCAAATGGTTTTTAATATTCGCCAGCCCGGAACATAATTTGCCTTATCCAACCGGCCCTATCTGTTTCCACAGGCAGGGCCGATTTTGGATTGCTAATATATCGCACACTCCTGTAACCTGACCAAACGGGCCTGTAACCTGACCAAAACGGGGACAAAAACATGGATTGGGACAAACTGCGTATTTTTCATGCGGTTGCCGATGCGGGCAGCCTTACGCATGCGGGCGAAACCCTGCATCTTAGCCAATCCGCCGTCAGCCGCCAAATTCGCGGGCTTGAGGAATCGCTGAATGTTATCCTGTTTCATCGCCACGCGCGCGGCCTGATCCTGACCGAGCAAGGCGAATTACTGTTTGATGCCGCCAAAGCCATGTCCAAACGCCTTGAAGCCGCCTCAGCCCGAATTCGCGATTCTGAGGATGAGGTTTTTGGAGAGCTGCGCGTCACCGCCACCACCGGCTTTGGCAGCCTTTGGTTGGCACCACGCATGGGCCATCTGTATGAAAAATACCCCGATCTGAAAATTGATTTGATGCTGGAAGAGCGGGTGTTGGACCTGCCAATGCGAGAGGCCGACGTGGCAATTCGTATGAAAGAACCCTCACAAGCGGACCTGATCCGGCGGCGTTTGATGGACGTAAACATGAAATTTTATGCCAGCCCTCAATATCTGGCCGAACATGGCACGCCGCAAAAACCCAGCGATATGAAAAAGCACCGCATCATCAGCCAGAATTCCAGCGCACCGCAGGTTAGCGCGGGGGCAACATGGATGTCGCCTTATCTGATGTCACCCTCTCAGTCGGTTTTAACCGTGAATAATTACTTTGGCATCCTTCAGGCCGTGCGCCATTCCTTGGGCATCGGGGCTTTGCCCGATTACCTGATAGCCGATTTTCCAGAGCTGGTAAACGTGTTGCCAGACGAAGGCAGCGCCCCTGTTCCGGTCTATATCGCCTATCCCGAGGAGCTTCGGCATTCAAAACGAATCGAAGTATTCAAAGAATTTGTTTTGAAAGAGGTCATCGCCTATCGCCGCCAAATACGCGGTAAGTGATTTTATTTACGTATTATCAACATTTTGGCTATAGCTATGCAATTAGGTGATAGCGGGTATGCATGGTTTTTGGTGTAATTCTCTTGAACGGCACAATTGGCCACCCTATATCACTCTTGAAGCGGGCAAGATTTTCTTGTCCTCGTTTCATACCTCCCTGTTGGACTTGGGCCGAGCTTTGCTCGGCCTTTTTTTTGCAGGAACGAAACTACTCAATTTCGGCAGTATTTAGGGTCAGGACCTATTAATATCTTGCCTATCTAACAGTGTTCTGAATCAATGCC
>CAYSAZ010000191.1:0-2736 GCA_964429065.1 uncultured Rhodobacterales bacterium | reverse complement strand
CTGCGCTCTGGGCCTGCGGGCAACGTCAGCTCGGGGTGGTCCCAAACCGTGATACTAAGAACATCGCCAACCCCGACAAGATACTGCCAAACGGGCGCCGGAGATGCAAGCGAACCCCTTGGATGCCATTTGCTTTTTGCCGCGCGATAGGCGCCGATATTTTGCGGTGTCAAACGGATAATATTGACGTTTTCCAACGCCATTTCGGCCTGTTGTGCCGCCAGAACCGGAAAATCTGTGCGCGATTGCGGCGCGCAGCCCACAAGGGATACGAGCATTACGCCAATACCAAGCGCACTCGGGAATTTTATGGGCAGCAGCCACTGCATTTTATGTCCTTTGAACTCATAAATAGATTCGCATTTTTGCAGAAATCCATACCAACAAACCACAAATGGATTGTGAGCACAAACGCGCAAACATCACACTTCAATCTTTTTAGGAGGTTTCAGGAACAACAGCGCCAAACTGTCGTGTTCGACCCTGGAAATTCCGCACGGTGCGCGCCAGTATTTCAGGTGAAAATTCCGGCCAGGATTCTTTCAAAAAGGCGAATTCGGAATAGGCACTTTGCCAAGTCATAAAATTCGATAACCGCATCTCGCCGGCCGTGCGGATGATCAAATCCGGATCGGCCTGATCGCCTGTATCCAAATGATCCGAGACTGTCTCTTCGCAGATAGCGTCGATGTCCAGCGTTTCGGCCTGCACTTTTGTTGCAATGCTGCGAACGGCGCGGACCAGCTCATCCCGGCCGCCGTAATTGATTGCAATATTCAAATTCAGGCCCGTATTTTTCGCTGTCAGCCCAGTAAGCCCGTCCATCTGTTTGCGAATATCAGCCGCCAGCGGGGTTGGGTCACCCAAAAACCGCACGCATACATTTTTCTCATGCAATTCCAAGAGGTTATTCTGCATATACCCGCGAAAAAGCTTCATCAGGCCTTCGATCTCGTGGGCTGCGCGTTTCCAGTTTTCTGTCGAAAACGCATAGAGCGTCAGTGTGTTGACACCGTATTCGGGGCAAGATTTGACAATCTCCTTAACCCGGCTGGCACCACGTTTATGTCCGACAAGACGCGGCAACCCACGGCGGGTCGCCCAGCGCCCGTTACCGTCCATTATAATCCCAATATGCATTATTCCCCGCGAAATGTTAGTATTATTCGGCGGTACAATCACCGAATTTCTTTTAAATACATTGCCAGACATTACTTCGCAACCCATTAACACAACTAGAGCGCGATCAATACTTACTAATAAGATAACAAATTATAATTTAATAATAATTTTCATCCAAACTTGCAATTTATCCTTGAAACTGGTTGTTCAGTACGGGTTTTGATATTTGCGCACAAGTAGGCCAGATGAAATTATAATATTCTTGATCAATTTTATTCCGAGGATACCACGCATATTTCGCAACACCACCTGGCAAAACGGTATGAGGCCGCCGCCCTTCAGACGTTTCAGACATTGGCATGCGCCGGGTAAATCTGCGGGTCTGCGGCGTGCGCAAACTGAAAAGGGCCACACCACCGGTGCAGCCCCTTGAAAGAAGTGTGCCAAAAACCTTAGTTTTTCGCGTAGAATTCCACCACCAGATTTGGCTCCATCATGACCGGATAGGGCACGTCGGAAAGCGCCGGTGTGCGGATGAATTCGCATGTCAGCTTGTTGGTATCGATGTTCAGATATTCTGGCGTGTCACGCTCAGCCGAGGCTAATGCCTCGATGATCAGGCCCATTTGCTTGGACTTTTCACGCACCGCAATCACGTCACCTTCGTTCACACGATATGAGGCGATGTTGACCTTCTTGCCGTTCACTGTCACGTGGCCGTGGTTCACGAACTGGCGCGCTGCAAACACGGTTGGCACGAATTTCGCACGGTAAACGACGGCATCAAGACGACGTTCCAGCAGGCCTATCAGATTAGCACCTGTATCGCCTTTCACCCGGTCAGCCTCGGTAAAGATGCGGCGGAATTGTTTTTCCGTCAGGTCGCCGTAATAGCCCTTTAGTTTTTGCTTGGCGCGCAGCTGGGTGCCGAAATCCGACAGTTTTTGCTTGCGGCCCTGCCCGTGCTGGCCGGGGCCATATTCACGACGATTAACAGGGGATTTGGGGCGGCCCCAAATGTTTTCGCCCATACGGCGATCGAGTTTATACTTGGCAGCTGTACGTTTAGTCACGGCTGGGTCCTTTCTAGCTCCCCGAGGGGATATGAAAGGTGCTTTCCTAATCCGACCCTCATTGACCGGATGACAGGCGTCCCCTTGCGGGGGCCACAAACACCAATTACCGGCACCTCACAGTACCGGATGGCGGGGTTATAAGGGCTGGGATGGCGGAGTCAATAGCCAAGGCCACCGGTTCAATCAAGTGAAAAGCCATTCACGCCAAGCAGATTATAGCGATGCGGCACCCCTCATTTTTAACGGCACGTTTTAGTAGAATTCAGGCTGCATTTCTTAGCTTCTGTATCGGCATTATTCCTCCGATACCCATGTCGTTCGTTGTTGTATGTCCAGAGCCAGCGTGTGGCGTGATCCTGAACATCTTCTATGCTGTCAAAGTGGTATCGGTCCAGCCATTCAGTTCTAACCGTGCGATTGTAACGCTCAATGTAGGCGTTTTGCTGCGGGTTCCCAGGTTGGATATAGATTAACGCAATCCCGGCCTGTTCAGCCCAGTTTTGCAACATACCAGTGCTGCTCAGCCGACAGGTTTTTG
>CAYSAZ010000190.1:0-2793 GCA_964429065.1 uncultured Rhodobacterales bacterium | reverse complement strand
GCAGCGGTTAATCCAAAGACCAGCGAGGCCACCAACGGGATCAGAATTTGCGCCTGCAAGCTGGTTTCCGTCAGGATCGGCAGTAACCCGACGACAGTGGTGATCGACGTCAGGAAAATCGCGCGAAACCGCATACGGGCCGCTTGGGCAGCGGCAGCGGCGACGGTTTTTGCCTCGCCATGTTCGCGCTTGATAAAGTCTATCAGAAGGATCGAGTTATTTACCACCACTCCGGCCAATGCGACAAAACCTAGCATCGAGGGCATGGAAAAATCCAACCCCATGGCCATATGGCCAAAGATCGAGCCAGACAGAGACAGCGGAATAATCAGCATGACGATGATCGGCTCAACGTAAGAGCGAAACAGAAAGCTGAGCAATAAAAACACCCCGATCAGACCGATCGCAAAGCCTTTGACCATGGATTGCTGTGTTTTGCGGGCCTCGGCGTTCTGGCCCTCGACACTTAACGAGACACCGGGATGACGTTCCAGCAATCCGGGGATAAAGCGGGATTTTATATCGCCGACAATGGCATTGGCATTGGCGATACTGGTATTAATCGTGCCTTGCACAGTCACCGTGCGAATGCCGTTTTCGCGGTTGATCCGGCTAAAGCCCTGGCCGATCTCGATGGTCGCCACCACTGAAAGCGGCACGAAAGAACCATCGGGGCGGATCACGATGAAATCGTCAAACTGGGTAAAGTCACCAAGTGTACTTTCGGAAAATTGCGCCGTTACCTCAAGCAACTGCCCCTTCACCTGCATTTCGCTGATCGAGGTGCCAAAATAGGCGGCGCGCAGTTGGTCGGCAATCATAGTTGCTGTGATGCCCATGGGTGCGGCGGCGTCTGACAGTGCGATGCGTATTTCACGTTTGCCGGGGCGCAGATCGTCCAGCACCGAGGTGACGCCCTGATATTGCCACACCCAGTCGGTAAGTTCGGTTGCAGCCGCTTTGAGCGCGTTCAAATCATCACCCTTCAGGCGCAGATCTATGGCAATGCCTGCAGGACCGATGGTGGCCTCGGCATATTTAATGCTGATGACATCGGGTAAAATACCGACCGCCTCTCGCCAACGATCCATGATCCCGTCCGGGCGAATGGTGCGGATATCAGAGGGCAGCAGATCAACGCTGACAGTCACCACATGGGCACCCGTTTCAAACGCATCGCGGTTGACCCCGTAAGATATGGTCACATGACGCACCAGATCAACGCCTCCGGGCTGTTCCGGCGCAAGATCGTCATTGACCTTTGCCAACCCGGCTTCCAGCTGCTCTACGATTGCCTTAGTGCGCGAAAGCGGTGTGCCCTGGGGCAGCAAAACCCGTGCAACGATAGTGTCCCCGTCTAGTTCCGGAAAGGCTGTGAATTTCAGATAACCACCGGCCAGCATAGCGACAGATACCAGTAAAACCGCAAAGCTGACCCCAGCGGTGGCATAGCGAAAACGGATCGTCCAATCTACCATGGGGCCGATCAGGCGGTCACGCGTAAAGGTCATGGCGGCTTCTACGCGGGCGCGCATACCATTTGGTTTTACCGGCTTTTCAAGTGCGTGAACAAGGTGGTGGGGCAGGATCAAAAACGCCTCAACCAGTGACACCACCAGCACAAACAGCATGACAACTGGGACAACGCGCAACACCGCACCAAGGTCGCCCTGAAGGAAGGCAAGTGAACCAAAAATCATGGCCGTTGTGGCAAACGAGGCCAACACGTTAGGAAACACCTGCGCGGCCCCCTCAACAGCGGCTTCAAACGCGCTGCGGCCCTTTTCACGAAGCCGGGCGATGTTTTCTGCGATAACGATAGCGTCGTCCATCAACAGGCCGATGACGATCAGCAAACCAAGTGTCGTCATCAGGTTCAAGGAATACCCCGCAAACCCCATCAGCGCGACACCGCCCATGAACGACACCGGCAGGCCCATGGCCACCCAAAAAGAAAAGCGAAACCCAAAGAACAGCCACAGCACCAGAAACACCAGACCCAGACCCTGCAGGCCATTTACGACCACCAGCGTTAAGCGGTCCCGCACCACCGATGCAGCGTCCGAGGTGATTTGTAGGGTGACGCCCGGCGGGGCCTGCGCGCGCTCGGCCTCAAGAAACGCCGCTAAAGTATCAATAATATCCAGCGCGTCTTCGGCACGGGTCTTGCTGATATCAAGTATGGCGGCGGTTTTGCCATCAAATTCGATCAGATCGTCCTCAAGGGCAAAGCGTTCGGAAATCGTTGCGATATCACCAAGGCGCACCTCGCCGCCATTGGCCGAGGAGCGCACGACCAATGCGGCCAGTTCGGCCGGATCGCGGCGTTCTTCGATCACGCGGATCAACAAGGTTTCAGCACTGGTTTCCAGATTTCCGGTCGGTTGATCAAGACTTGCAACCTGCACAATGCGCGCGACATCCGAAACCGAAATGCCAAATTGTTGCAAGGCCGCAGGGTTCAGGCCAATGCGCAATTCGCGGCTGGAAAAACCTTTGATATCGACTTTGGGAATACCCCCCCAACGCAACATTCGACCGCGAATTTCCTCAGCGTAATCCTTTAGGTCAAGCCTTGTATCGGGGCCGGTGATGGCGACTGATGCAACAAAATCGGTTCGGCCCAGCACCTTGATCTGGGCAGGTTCAGTACGGGTCGGAAATTCTGTGACCGCATCGATTTCGGATTTCACATCGGCCACAAAAGATTGGAAATTGTCATCCTCGCGCATTTTGACGATCGCCCTTGCCGAGCCTTCGCGAGATTCACAAGACTGGGTGTCAATGCCGGTA
>CAYSAZ010000189.1:0-2824 GCA_964429065.1 uncultured Rhodobacterales bacterium | reverse complement strand
CGCCCTTGCCAAAGAATACAAAGCCGTTGGCGCTGTTCCAGTTTTCCACCACGTTCAGCCCATCGTTAATTTCGCGACGGAACGCTTCAGAACGCAGATAGCGGCACAGGAATATTGTTTTGATTGCGCGGCCCAATTCTGCCAGCGCTTTGTAGGTTGGGTGCATAACCTCGGCGCGGGCAAAGCGGCGCAGGATGGCTTCGGGATCAGCCGTACGGTGACGCATGGCTGCAGCATATTTTACCATCTCGTCATATTGGCGCTCAATCTCTGCCCAGTCGATTGTACCTGACAGTATTGGCGTAAGGTTGGGGAGTGCGGCTTTCATCCCTGTATACGGCACCGACAGTTTCTGCCTCGCAATGGCTTTTAACCGTGGTGCCAACTCGAAACCAAGCAGGTGACAGAATGCAAAACCAACGGCGCTTTGCCCGTGGCTGTCCACATATTGCCGCTGAATATCCATGTCGGTGCAGTGGCGCAAAACACCCTCGATCATCGAGGCCACTTCGGATGAGGAACAGCGCTTGAGCTGGGAATAAACGCAAGTGGCTTGCCGTTCCACATGCCAATAGATCATCACACCTCGCCCCCCATATCGCGCGTGCCATTCCGTCATCAGGTTCCGATCCCATGCTCCGAACTTTGTGGAATCCGACGCACAAGCCGTGCCAGGCTCGCCCCAGACCTCTGGATTGCGAATGGTCAGAGTAGCATTGGCCACTTGCGCTGCCGCTTCCCGTAAGGCCGCAGGGTAAATATACCGTCTGCGAATATGTAGCAATTCATCGTAGCTGGTGCCTGAAACGCCGGATGCTATCCGTTTCAGGCCAGCGTTGGTGCCAAGGCCATAAAGGCATAAAAGCAACCGCTGATCCCGCACCGCACGGGGGAGCATTTCACGTGAGGCGGATGTTTCAAACGCATTCAGATATCCGGTATCAAGCGCGGCTTCTTTCAGAACATCAAGCAAGCCTGTCATCGGCCAGCGCTTTCCAATCTCGGATTTCATGGCCACCAGTCCGGTGGGTTCTGGAAGGGGCTTAAATGGGGTGATTGAAATGCGGTTGTCACCGCTCCAGCGCAATCGCACCTTTTCGTTCTTGAGGATGTTACCATTTAATAACCGCAATTCTTGCTCAAGTTCGGCTTTCACACCAGCGACAAACGTTTTGGCATCTTGCTGTAGATTAAGGCTGGCATAATAATCGTCGCGACGGTCTTCAAAATCCTTTGGCAAATCATCATCTGGATTGCGGTAACGATCAGCGCCCACGACCCAAATTTCCTTCCCCCTGATACACTCACGTAGCTGGATCAATACACACAATTCAAAACTGATAATGTTTACTCGTCCCTGCGCATCGATAACCGATGGTCGCCATTTGAGCGGAACCACCGCCATTGGGGTTTCGCTTTGTGATGCAACACGTCTGCCCTCAAGGCGCATCTTCTTGATCCAGTCCAACGCGTCGAGAACAGGTCGCCAACCCGCGTTGTTGGAGCAAAATTCCAAAACATCCAAAAGCTTGGGCAACATAGGACGGTAGTGGCTCGAATAAGACCCCCGCATGACCTTTTGAACCCGCCGATCCAGCCCGCCCTTTGCTTTGAATTCTTTGATAATCGACGAGAGTTTACTTTCATTGGCGACAGGAAAGATAACATCGCAAATGCGTCCCGTTGGTTCATCGATCGATGCTAAAGCAATATCAGCCAACAGCTTTTCCTTGCCGTAAACGCGCTCAATTTCTTTTGCGATACCCGTCACAACCTTTCGCCGCGATCTGGCTGATATGCGGTGAACTGTTTCCAACAGAAGATCAACGACATTATCAATCAGCGCAGATTCACGTGCCATCAGGTAAACTGCATAGAGGCCGAGGCTATATGTTCGATTATGCCTTCGCATTTCTGAAGCCGTTTCACCGCTTACACGGCGCGCTAAACGGTCAATCAAAGGTCGCCCAACATCTGCCAACAGCTCTTTGGGTAGTGCCAAACCTTGAATAAATCCCAGCCGTTGCGTAACCATCAACATGCTTTCCAGCGTGGCTGCCCCAGCATCATCTTTCAATCGGTAGAAACCTGTTGGTTCGCCGGGCTGTGCTAATGATGTTTCAAGCTTTGCAATCGCATCACCAGACAGGCGGCTCACAACTCCGTCAAGAAACCGCTCCAAAAACTGTTGGCGGGCTGAACGGACAAGACGTTCCATTATCTTTGCAGAATAAGCAAAAACCTGATGGTCACGGCACCACAAAAAGGCTTCTTCCGCCATATCATCAAGGGAGAGACCTTGGCCGCATTTGGCCATCTGCAACCAATTACTCAAGGTTGAGCGGTGCCCATCTGTCATTCGCACAAACCCAAGGTGAATTACAATTTCGGCACAATGTCGCCGTGCTGACCGGCCTTGAAAATCATAGAGGCCAGTATCCATGCGTTGAGCATCGACCTGTTCAGACAGAAAAACCCGTGCATCCTCAGGAATATCAGCCCAATCCGATAGAAACCGGCCGGTTTGTTGGAAATACTTCAGCTGACCAGCCAGCCCAACCCGCATAGCTTTCGGGCGCACGTTGATAAACTCAACATCATCAAATGACAGCCCCCAGTCGCGGGCAATATATTCATCAGAAATCATAAAGTTACCTCAAATCCATCAATTCTAGAGGCAACTATGGATAGGTCAGAGCGTCAACACCAATTTTGTTCCGCCTTCGTTCCTCCAACTGGCCAAATATGCAGCTTCGGGCCAGTTAGGCCTGGTACTGGCATCCGTGATTACCACGTTAGTTTTGGCTTTTCAATACGAGCATTC
>CAYSAZ010000188.1:0-2858 GCA_964429065.1 uncultured Rhodobacterales bacterium | reverse complement strand
CGCAAGGCCGGTAATGTGCTGCGCGAACGCCTGAAACGGGCAACGGTTGTTATTGTGTCCCATAACCCTAAAGTTCTGGAAAAATACTGCTCTTCGGCGGCAGTATTAAGAAATGGCAGGTTGCATATGTTTGATTCGCTGGAAAAAGCCAAAGTGATGTATAATTATGACAGCTGAAGATACCCCCAAAGATAACGAAAATACGGATAAAGCGGATACCCCCACGCCCCCCAACCGCAATAAACAGTATTATCGCAAAGCCCGCCAAAAAGCCCGCAAACTTGGCCTAAGCCCCAAGGATGACAAAGAGGCCGCGCGTCTTTTGGAAGAGCGTGGCATTGACATCATTCAAGATGAGGTCTCGCTGCTTGACGGCAGCAACGAGGGTGATGTGGCGATGCTTGGGGATGCCGATATAACCCTAAATGAGGCCGAACGTCTGGCCGAGGTCCACGCAATTCAGCGCGATCTGGTACGCCGCCGCCGGGTGCGCCTGTGGTTCTTGATGTTGCGGCTGTTGTTTTTTATCGTTTTACCAACCTATCTAGTTGGCGATTATTATTATAACGACGCCACAGAAATGTATGAAACACAAGCAGAATTCGTTATTCAAAAATCCGAAGCCGCAGGGGCAATGGGCCTGACGGGGTTACTGGCAGGGACCGGCTTTGCCAATTCCGCCGATTCTATCGTCGTGCAGGGGTATCTGACGTCGCGCGAAGCAATGTTGCGTCTGGATAATGAACACGGGTATCGCACGCATTTCCAGCAGGATTTCATCGATGATTTACAACGTTTGCCTAAGGATGCAAGCATGGAGAAAACCTATGAATTTTATGAGAAATACGTCAAAGTCGGTTATGATTTGTCTGAAGGCGTGATCCGCCTTGAGGTGATTGCCACCAACCCGCAAGCCTCAAAAACATTTACGCTTGCCTTGATAGAATACGCCGAAGAACGTGTGGACCAGCTGTCACAACGGGTGCGAAAAGATCAGATGCAAGGCACGCGAACTGCTTATTTTGAGGCCGAACAAGCCATGTTTGTGGCGCGTGACCGGGTGCTGGATTTGCAGACAAAACGCGGTGTTTTAAGCGCCGAGGCCGAGATATCCTCGCGGTTATCCATCATAAATTCCCTTGAACTTCAGGCTGAAGACAGGCGCCTTCGCCTTGGGGAGGTTATGGATAACGCCCAGCCAAACCAGATACGCGCCGAAACGTTGGGCCGCGAAATCACCCGCCTTGATGCCCGCGTCGCCGAGCTGCGTCTTGAACTGACCGAAAGCACCAATGACAACCTGTCACTGGCGGCTATTTCGGCAGAACTTCAGATCGCCCAAACTGATTTACAGACCCGCCAATTGATGTTGCAACAGTCCTTGCAGCAGGTTGAAAGCGCCCGCATAGAGGCCAATCGGCAGGTCCGATATTTAAGCATTGGGGTGTCACCAATCTCGCCCGATGTGGCGACATATCCGCGAAAGCTGGAAAATACCATGCTGGCATTTGTGATTTTCGCGGGGATTTACATCATGTTATCCTTGACAATTTCCATCCTCAGAGAACAGGTGAGCGTCTGATCATGACCAAAACTGTAACCGTCGGTGATTTGAAAATCGCCAATACCCGCCCGTTAACGCTGATTGCCGGCCCATGCCAGTTGGAGACGCTCGATCATGCTTTGATGATTGCCGAGCAGATGGCCGAGACCTGCGCCAATGTCGGTATGGGCTATATTTTTAAGGCAAGTTTTGACAAAGCCAACCGCACTTCACTATCTGGTATTCGCGGGGTTGGTGTTGAAAAGGGGCTGGAAATGCTGGCCGAGGTCAAGCAACGCATCGGCTGTCCGGTGTTGACGGATGTGCATAACGAAGCGCAATGCGCGCTGGCAGCGCAATATGTGGACGTGCTGCAAATCCCGGCGTTTTTGTGCCGCATGACCGATCTTTTGCTGGCCGCCGGGGAAACCGGCAAAGCTGTGAATATCAAAAAGGGTCAGTTTCTGGCGCCCTGGGAAATGGATACTGTCGCGGAAAAACTGGCGTCGACGGGCAATGAAAATATCATGCTGTGTGAGCGCGGAACCAGTTTTGGCTATAACACATTAGTCGCCGATATGCGCGGCCTGCCGATTATGGCGCGTAGCGGCTATCCGGTCGTGATGGATGCGACGCACTCTGTGCAACAACCCGGCGGGCAGGGTGGATCATCGGGAGGGCAACGCGAATTTGCCCCGGTTATGGCGCGCGCGGCAGTGTCGATCGGGGTGGCGGCAGTGTTTCTGGAAACCCATGAGGCCCCCGATAACGCGCCCTCGGATGGCCCCAACATGATCTATCTGAAAGACATGCCCAATTTGGTGAAAACCTTAATGAAATTTGACAAATTAGCGAAAGAAAACCCGATT
This sequence comes from uncultured Rhodobacterales bacterium, assembly GCA_964429065.1. Taxonomy (GTDB): domain Bacteria; phylum Pseudomonadota; class Alphaproteobacteria; order Rhodobacterales; family Rhodobacteraceae; genus NORP23. The sequence continues at coordinate 446 of CAYSAZ010000188.1, read as the reverse complement.
GATTGCGGGGAATAAGAAAATCCGCAAATTTCCTCTTGCGAGCAGGCAATCAGCTATTTAAGAAGCAAGAACTGTTGGGGTGTGGCCAAGTGGTAAGGCAACGCTTTTTGGTAGCGTGTATCGTAGGTTCGAATCCTACCACCCCAGCCAAACATTTATCTGTTTTCGAGAGCATGCGTTTCAGCGCCGTATACCTACATGTTATCCGTGGGTTAGAGCTATGTGGGCATTCCACCGAGACGCTATACGGTCGTCAGGAACGGCCCATATCCGGGCAAAGTCTCGGCACGCTATTTCGGCGATACACATATGGGTTGGACGGGGTTCTTGAGGAAAAAGTCTCAAAGCGTGGTGATAAGCTCACTGGACCTGTCCCGCTTTAGTGCCGCCCCAAGTTCTCATTTAAGCGGCAAATCTTTCGAAAGCCAAGGGGCTTTTCCAGCCTA
>CAYSAZ010000187.1:0-2903 GCA_964429065.1 uncultured Rhodobacterales bacterium | reverse complement strand
ACTTCGGTGTAGAAGTGGGCGTCTGGCGTGCGGGTTTGTGGCACGTTGGAGCCCCAAAGCAGCAGGTAGCCGGCGTTATACCAGTCAGCGCTTTCTGGCACGTCGGTTTGCTCGCCCCATGTCATCGGGGAGGCAGGGGGGAGGTCGCAATACCAGTCGTAGAACGACATTACGGTGCCGCCCATTAGGCTGAGGTAGCGGGAGCCAGCGGCGTAGCTGACCATCGACATGGCGGGGATCGGCGAGAAGCCGAACACGCGGTCGGGGCCGTATTCCTTGGCGGTGTAAGCGTTGGCAGCGGCGATGATTTCGTTGGCCTCGTCCCATGTGGCGCGCACAAAGCCGCCTTTGCCACGGGTTTTGGTGTAGGAATCACGCGCCGCTTTATCTTCTTGCAGGGCCTTCCACGCGGCGGTGGCGCTCATATTGGCGCGCAGCTTGCGATAGGCCTTCAGCATGGCACCACGGATCAGCGGGTTTTTCACGCGGTTGGCGGAGTAGAGATACCATGAATAGCTCGCGCCGCGCTGGCAGCCGCGTGGCTCGTGGTTGGGCATATCTGGGCGGGTGCGGGGGTAATCGGTTTGCTGGGTTTCCCAGGTTACGATACCGGATTTTACGTAGATCTTCCACGAGCAGGAGCCAGTGCAGTTCACGCCGTGGGTGGAGCGCACGATTTTATCATGGCGCCAGCGGTTACGGTAGACGTCTTCCCAATCGCGGTTTTCGCGGGTGGTCTCGCCGTGGCCGTCGGAAAAGGTATCCAGCCGTTTTTGCTGGAAGAAATTCAAGCGGTCGAGCAGGTGGCTCATGGGGTCTCTCCTCAGAATTCTTTTTAGGGAAAGCTCCGGCCCGAAGGCCGGAGCAAAACTTGATTATGGGTTTTTCACGTAGGCATTAGGCCGCAGGTAGAACCACCAGTTGATGGCGATACATACCGCATAGAACACCGCAAAGCCATAGAGCGCATATTCAGGGTGGCCCGCTTTGAGTTGCTCACCAAACACTTTCGGAATGATGAAAGCGCCGTAGGCGGCGACGGCGGCGGTCCAACCCAGTGCAGGGCCAGCTTGCTCTTTGTTAAACACCATGGCGATGGTCCGGAAGGTGGAGCCGTTGCCGATGCCGGTGGCTGTGAACAGGATCAGGAACAAGATCATGAAGGGCACGAAGTAGTCTTGCGGGGTGGCAGAGGCATAGGCTTGCTGCACATAATATGCCACGCCAAGCGCCGAGGCCACCATCACGATAGACACGATCTGGGTGACTTTCGCACCGCCCATTTTGTCAGCAATCATGCCGCCGACAGGGCGGATAAGCGCGCCGATGAAGGGGCCCATCCAAGCATACATAAGCGCCGAAGGGCCATCTGGGTTGGCAGTGCCGTGGGTCAACACGCCGTCTACCATCAAGTGTTGGAAGCCAAACACAACCTTGATTGTGAGGCCAAAGGCAGCCGCATAACCGATGAAGGACCCAAAGGTCATGGTGTAGATCACGGTCATGGCCCAAGTGTGCTTGTTGCCAAAGATCTTGTATTGGCGGCTCAGGTTTTGGCCAACCGCACCGGGGATGAACTTAAGCAAGATCACGGTGAGTGCGATAACGACCGGCAGCACGATCCACTTGGAAACACCCCAGCCAGAGGTTGGCAAGCCACCCTCAATGCTTGGCAGCAGCAGCCAAAGGCCGGAGGCTGCGGTTACAAAGCCGATCAGCAACATGCCGGTGATGATGCTGAAAGCGCCAATGGGGTTCGGGATGTCGGGGGATACGTGCTCGTCGCGGATGTTGTTCATGCCAAACCAGCCGATAATGGCCAGCGGGATGAGCAGCAGCAACCATACAAAACCAGCGTTTTGGATATAGGTCTCGGTGCCTGCGGGGATTTTGCCGATCAGGGTGCCAGAGGTGTTAACCAATGTGCGGCTTTCGCCACCAAACAAGCCAAAGGTCATAACCAGCGGAATGACGATTTGCATCGTGGTTACGCCGAAATTGCCAAGGCCAGCGTTCATGCCCAGCGCATAGCCCTGAATTTTCTTTGGGTAAAAGAAAGAGATGTTGGACATCGAGGAGCTGAAGTTACCGCCGCCAATGCCCGATAGGAAGGCGAGGATCTGGAACTGCCAAAGTGGCGTATCGGGGTTGCTGAGCGCAAGGCCCGCGCCCACAGCCGGGATCATCAGCAATGCGGTGGTGAATACGATGGTATTACGCCCGCCCGCGATGCGGATGAAGAAGGTGGAGGGGATACGAAGCGTGGCCCCTGTGAGGCCTGCAATCGCGCCCAAGGTAAACAGATCCGACTTTTCAAAGGCAAAGCCGAGGTTGATCATTTGCACCGTGATAATGCCCCAGTAAAGCCAGACAGCAAAGCCGGCTAGAAGGCTGGGGATGGATATCCACAGGTTGCGGGTGGCGATGGACTTGCCGGTTGAGGCCCAATAGCTCTCATCCTCGATGTCCCAATTTCTTAAGTCTTTTCCCAAGGGTTCTCTCCTTATATGGGGTTGGGCGGGCCTTGAGCGGCCCGCCAGTTAATTAGTGTGGTACGTCGGATAGGTGGGTGTTTTTCGCCAGCTCCGGGTGGGCCTTGCGGTCCATTGCCCGAATGGCGAGGTGCATCCAGATCATGCTCACGGCAACGATGACAAACATCAGCATGAACACCACTGACCAAACATGGGTGAGGTCGAGCAGTATCCCGAAGGTGATGGGGAGCACGAAGCCGCCCAAGCCGCCGATCATGCCAACAAGCCCGCCAACCGCGCCCACGTTTTGCGGGAAGTAAACCGGAATGTGCTTATAAACCGCCGCTTTGCCGAGGCTCATAACGAAGCCCAGAATAACGGTGAGGAACACAAATACATAAAGCGGAATGCCGAAGCTGAACTCGATCA
>CAYSAZ010000186.1:0-2921 GCA_964429065.1 uncultured Rhodobacterales bacterium | reverse complement strand
TTCACTGCCCTAACATCCTCCCGCCTCCTGACCTTGTAATTCGGGCTCAAGAAATGTTAGCTGGAGGCGCATATCAGGAGGGGCGTAGAATACGAGTGGAAGATGCCAAACAAATAGCTGAAAGCCTTTCGCGTTGCTTTGCCGATACGGACCCTAAATGGGTGAAAATATCACCCGAGGTCGTCGATAAATGGTCGTACTGGACAGACAAGCTCCTGGAAATACTGGGCGATAACTCCAGTAGTGATACTCAGCGTCAAATCTCCCTACTTGCGTAAGCGGTGTCCCGCTCCCACCTAGCCCTTAAAATTCCACGGCAGCAGGTCTTCAACATCACTTTGCTTGTGGCCATTGACGATGGCGGTAAGGATGCCGGTGATGTAGGCGTGCGGTTCCACGGTATTTAATTTACAGGTTTCGATCAGCGATGCGAGCATGGCCCAGTTTCGGGCACCGGCTTCGTGTCCTGCGAACAGGGCGTTTTTGCGGCTCAGGGCGATGGGACGGATTGTGCGCTCAACGGGGTTGTTGTCGATCTCAGTACGGCCGTCGGTAACAAACAGGTTCAGGCCAGCCCAGTATTTGGCAATGTATTTCAGGGCCTCGCCGGTCGGGGATTTGGCCGATACTTTCGCGCGGCTGTGGGTCAGCCATTTTTCAAATACTTCCAACTTTGGCTTCGTCTGTTCAATACGTGCAGCAAGGCGGGCATCGGCAGGCTGGCCTTTGATATCAGCCTCGATCCGGTAGAGGGCGGCAATCTGTTTCAAACCCTCCTGTGCAATCGGAGCGGCACTGGCCTTGGCCACGTCGTAAAGTTTTCGCCGTGCATGCGCCCAACAATACGCCAGTTGCACGTCCTGGCTGGTGCGTTTGAGCAGGCGGTTGTAACCGGCATAGCCGTCCACTTGAAGGATGCCACTAAAGCCCTGCAAAATATCATCCGCATATTTCCCACCACGCCCAGGCGCATAGGTAAATGCCACGCCCGGCGGGGCCTGCCCCAGCCAAGGCCGATCATCGCGGGCCAAGGCCCAGAAGTAGCCAATTTTGGTCTTCTTTCGCCCGGGGTCGAGAACCGGCGCTGTGGTTTCATCCATGAACAGCTTGCTGGATTGCTTGAGGTTCGCCAGCAGGCAATCATACACCGGCTTCAACTCGTATGCGGCTTTTCCGACCCAGGATGCCAACGTGGAGCGATCCAGATCGACGCCCTGTCGCGCATAGATTTGAGCTTGGCGATACAGCGGCAGGTGGTCCGCATATTTGCTGACAATCACACTGGCCACAGTGGCCTCAGTCGGCATGCCAGCCTCGATCAGGCGAGGTTTTGCTGGGGCTTGCACAATGCCTGCCTCGCAGGAACGGCAGGCGTATTTTGGGCGGCGGGTCACAATCACACGGAACTGGGCCGGGAGGATGTCCAGCCGCTCAGAAGTGTCTTCACCAATGATGTGGCGCTCTGCGCCGCAAGCGCAGGTCGTGCTTTCCGGATCGATTACTTCTTCAATACGCGGAAGGTGCTTGGGCAGATTGCCCCGGTTCGATTTACGCGGCGCGGATTTTGACTTGGGCGGGGCAACCGCTTCATCCTCGGCATGGATGGCGGCCATAGCCGTTTCGATATCTTCCAGCGCCAGCTCATATTGCTCGGGATTAACTTTCTCGGATTTTGCCCCGAACAAGGCCCGCTTGAAGTCCGCCACCAGCTTTTCCAGACGCTGGATGCAATCCTCCTTGCGCAGAACAATGGCCTTCAAAAGCTCGATGTCATCGGGAAGATCAGCAGGGTCTATCATGGTCGGTTTATAGCAAAATGCACCCAAAAACACTCGTGTAAATGCCCATGTGATTCACTCTGCCGCAGCCGGTGGACGCACTTCCAAAGCATGAACTTTGCGCCAATCCAGACCAGCAAACAGTGCCTCGAACTGGGCATGGTTCAGTCGCATCATACCATTGGAAATGGCAGGCCATTTGAACACGTGATCCTCCAGCCGTTTATACGCCATAACCAGCCCGGAACCGTCCCAATACAGCAGCTTCAGCCGGTCCGCCCGTTTTGAGCGGAACACGTAAACCGTGCCTGTAAACGGATCCTTGTGCAAATGGGTCTGCACCAGCGCCGCCAACCCGTTGTGACCCTTGCGAAAGTCCACCGGCTCAGTCGCCACAAATATCCGAACCCGATTGGATGGAAAGATCATGCGGTGACATTCAGGGTATGTACGATCTCGGCAATCCTGCCCGCAGGCGTTGCCACATCTAGACGCACCGTTACCTCACCCCAGATCACATCCAGCGTGCCGCCCACAACCGACGCGTCAACACGGATTTCTTCCTGCAAAACCAGAGGTGCAAATTCTACATCCTCAGGCACCGCAGGCAAAACCAGCTTACCTTCCCGCGCCTGCCGCCGCCATTCGGACAAATGGTTGGGCCGCAAATCATATCGCCGCGCAACAGCATTCACTGTCGCGCCCTCAACCAATGTCTCCGCCACAATCCGCCCCTTCAAATCATCCGGCCAACGCCGCTGACCCCGAGGGCCGACGATCAAATCAATCTCACTGATAAACTCCACTGAGCGCTCCATGGAGAAACTCCTTTCCAAACTACAGGAAAGAACTGAATCGCAGATCACAGCTTCAAGCGTAAGGTGGGAGCGGGACAACGCTTACCTTCGAAAGGTAGGAACGTCTGGTCGTTTTTGACTTAGCTAACTATTCACTAGCCAAAAATGTGGCGGTATCGGCAATCGATAGTGGCGACAAGCCGTCAATAGTAGCATTCCAAAACCCGACTTCACCGCGCTTAGCTCATTAATGTCCGTGCAGTTCTCAATGGCTAGGTTGATGGTTTCGGCCACTTGATCAAACCCCCTCTGCGGGGAAAGGTCGGTTACGCACACGCCGTGATAG
>CAYSAZ010000185.1:0-2923 GCA_964429065.1 uncultured Rhodobacterales bacterium | reverse complement strand
GCGTTTCAGTGCATAGAATGCCCAAAACCCGCAGGAGGCCATGATGGAACTACAGCAAGCCATGAAACGCGATTCAATTGCTACGGCCAGAACCCTGTCCGAAGCCTTGCCCTATTTACAGCGCTATGATGGCGCAACTGTGGTGGTCAAATTTGGTGGTCACGCTATGGGCGACGATGCGGCGATGGAACGGTTTGCACGTGACATCGTGCTGATGAAACAATGCAACGTAAACCCGATTCTGGTGCATGGCGGCGGGCCGATGATCAATGAGACGCTAGAGGCCTTGGGTATTCAGTCTGAATTTATTGACGGTAAACGGGTAACAGATGCAAAAACCATGAAAGTGGTCGAGATGGTGTTATCAGGCGCGGTTAACAAACGTATCGTTGTGGCGCTGAACAAACAGGGCGGTAAGGCGGTTGGCCTGTCGGGCAAGGACGCCAATCTGGTGATTTGCGAAAAAGCGACCCCTGATCTGGGGTTTGTCGGCGCGCCGGTCGAGATCAATCCAGCGGTCTTGCGCACCTTCATTGACAGCGATCTGATCCCGGTTATTGCCCCCATTGGCGTCGGGCGCGATGGGCAGACCTATAACATTAACGGTGACACTATGGCAGGGGCTATTGCTGCGGGCATGAAGGCGGATCGTTTGTTATTGTTGACGGATGTTTCGGGTGTGAAAGATGCGCGCGGAAATGTAATCACAGAGCTAAGTCTAAAGCATGTTTTGGAAATGACAGCTAAAGGCGTGATCGCAGGTGGCATGATCCCGAAAACGGAAACGGCGCTTAAGGCCATAGAGGATGGCGTGCGTGCCGTTGTCATCCTTGACGGGCGCGCACCACACGCCTGTCTGTTAGAGCTGTTTACCGAACACGGGGCCGGCAGTCTGATCCGCGCGTAACGCACGAGACACATGTTATTTATGAGGGTGTAACAATGCCGCATCCCTCTTGATTTTTGCAAGGTTGCAGGTCAGATTTATCCCATGGAAAATGAAACGCTTATCCGTCTGTCAGTCTTTTTGGGCCTGTTTGCACTGCTTGCCGTGGTTGAGGTGATACTCCCGCGTCGTGCGCGCCCGGTTGCACGCAACCCTCGCTGGTTTGTAAACTGGAGCTTAACGCTGCTTGATACACTTACCTTGCGTCTTATGGCCATTGTCCTGCCGGTCATGTCGGTCGGGGCTGCGATCGATGCGCAGGCGCAGGGTTGGGGGGTGTTCAATCATGTTTTTTGGCCAAACTGGGTTGAGGTCATCCTTGCGATGTTGATCCTTGATTTTGCCATTTGGGCGCAGCATCTGCTGACCCATAAAATCCCGTTTCTGTGGCGCCTGCACCAGGTGCATCATGCGGATCGCGATATGGATGTCACCACGGCCATTCGGTTTCATCCCCTTGAGATTGCCTTGTCAATGCTGCTGAAAATCGGGCTGATTTATCTGCTTGGTCCCACGGCCTTTGCTGTGATCCTGTTTGAGATCATCCTCAATGGCTCGGCCCTGTTTAACCACGCCAATATCCGGTTGCCTGCGCAGCTTGATGCGGCGGTGCGACTGGTGCTGGTCACGCCGGATATGCACCGGGTTCACCATTCGGATATTCGGGCTGAACATGACAGCAATTACGGGTTTTCCCTGTCTATCTGGGATCGGATGTTTCGCACCTATATAGCCCAGCCAAGCAAGGGCCATGACGATATGACGCTGGGGCTGCGCTGGCAGGATGATCGCCCCTCTAAACTTGGCTGGGTGCTAAGACTGCCATTTACGAACAAATGACTCTGGCGCGCACCCATCTGGGTTGGCGGTTCTGGGGGCGTTTTATGCTGAAGGTGGCGCTGTCGTGCTGCTTGGCCCCGAAGAGCCGCAATTCTAGCCGTTATTCCAGGCATCAGCGGAATATTGTGACGGGGATGTTGATCCGCTTGAGCGTTGCTCAAACCGTCTGATCACCCTGTTGGCACATAGTTTTCAGGCACATGCTGTTTTCCCATCCGATGGGCCGCCCTATGCGCCGTTTATCATATGGGCCGGGAATTGCGGGCATATTTCGCCCTCGCCGGTGGGTTTGCTGGTACATGAGGTTGCCGGGTTATTTGTGTCCTTTCGCGGTGCGCTTTTGCTGGATCACAAAATTGCGCTGCCCGAACGCGCACAAAACCCCTGTGAGAAATGTGTTGAAAAGCCTTGCCTTTCTGCCTGCCCTGCCGCAGCATTGACAGCAACGTTCTACGATGTTTCCGCCTGTCATGTTTTTCTTGAAACCGGGCAAGGGGCGGATTGTCTGACCAAAGGTTGCAATGTTCGGCGCGCCTGTCCGGTTGGACGAAATCGCAGGATAGCGGGGCAATCGGCGTTCCATATGCGCGCCTTTCACAAAGGGTAAAAGATGAAAAAACTGATCCTGATGCGGCATGCAAAATCATCATGGTCTGATGGCGATCTGGCGGATGTTGAGCGCCCTTTGAGCGCGCGCGGTAAAAGTGGGGCCGATGCCGTTGGAATGTGGTTAAACGGTCTGGGGGTGACACCCGATATGGTGATCTCATCATCGGCAAACCGTTGTCAGGAAACATGGCAAAGGGTTGCAGCTAAGCTGTCGCAAACGCCCGAAATCCAGCATATACCCGCGCTTTATATGGCCGGCTCGGATCGCATTCTGGATATTATCCGCACACAGGCCAAAGGTGATACGGTTTTGCTGCTTGGGCATAATCCTGGCATCGGGATGTTAGCGCGCGATTTGCGGGTGGATCCCGCACCCCATCATGCATCGTTTGAGAAATATCCATCAGGGGCAACCACTATATTGAAAGCCCCCGTTGAGGATTGGGCAACGCTTAATTTCGGCATGAGCCACCTGATGGAATATGTCACCCCAAAGGGTCTTATCTAAGGTCAGGATTAACTGTCCTC
>CAYSAZ010000184.1:0-2953 GCA_964429065.1 uncultured Rhodobacterales bacterium | reverse complement strand
TTTGCCCACCAGTCAGCATGCTCAAATCTTCGAGTTTTTCAACAGAATAGGCCCATTCCCGTTCTATGTGGCGCTAAATCCAATTTATCTGTCCTGAAATTCATTCAAGTGTAAAGCACAATAGCGCTGAAAAGCGACCCTCAGGTAACCCCCGTTTTCACCCTAAATTCCGATGTATCCCACAGCCGTTCGTTCAGAATTTTTGCGAGCGTGCCTACCGCTTTTTCCACGTCGTCTTCATCCAGATAGAGCGGCGTAAAGCCAAACCGCATGATGTCAGGTGCGCGAAAATCACCGATGACGTTATGTGCGATCAAGGCCTGCATAATGGCGTAACCTTCAGGATGACGCAGCGCAACATGGGCGCCACGATCAGTGGGATTGCGGGGCGAAGCGACCTTGACCTCGGGACAGCGCACATCAACCTCTTGGATGAAAAGTTCGGACAATGTAATCGAGCGCGCCCGCATATCAGCCATATCCACCCCTTCCCAAATATCCAACGCCGCCTCCAGCGCGCCCATGGCAATCACCGGCGGGGTGCCGATACGCATGCGGTTTATGCCCGTATCGGGGCGGTAATCGAGATCAAACGCGAAGGGCGCCGCATGTCCCAGCCAACCCGAAAGGGCCGGGCGCACGTCGTCTTGCAGGTGCGGCGCGACATAGATAAATGCTGGCGCACCCGGCCCCGCGTTGAGGTATTTATAGGTGCACCCAACGGCAAAATCTGCCGCGGCAGCGGTCAAATCAATCGGCACAGCCCCGGCAGAATGCGCCAGATCCCAAAGCGTCAGCGCCCCGACGCCATGCGCCAATGCGCTTAGCGCGGCCATGTCATGCTTGCGGCCCGTGGCGTAATCAACCTCGGTTAACATCATCACGGCAACGGTTTCATCCAGTGCATCGGCCACATCCTTTGGGTCCACGACCTTTAGCTCATAACCATCACCCAGCGTGCCGATCAGCCCCTGCGCCATATATAAATCGGTCGGGAAATTGCCATTGTCTGACAGGATAACCCGCCGCTCCGGGCGCATCTCAAGTGCTGTGGACAAAGCCTGATATACCTTGATCGTCAGCGTATCCCCAACGATCACCGAGCCTTCTGGTGCCCCGATCAAGCCCCCTATCCTATCACCAAGACGCGCCGATTGCCCCATCCAGCCCGCCTTGTTCCAGCCATGGATCAACAACTGGCCCCATTCATCCGCCACCACCTTGCCAACCCGATCAGCCGCCGCGCGGGGCAGTGGGCCAAGGGAATTGCCGTTCAGATAAATCAGGCCCTCGGGTAACGAAAACTTGACTTTTGTTGTTGAAAAATCACTCATATTCCTGCCTCCTGAATTGACCTTTACCTTTTCTTATTTCGCTAGATTTGGCAAATGGGGAATTGGTGGAATCCTTGCAAAGGGCTACTTTCATAGTATTCTGCGCAAATTGTAATTTCCATACTACCTATCATGATTATACGCGTTAATATTCAAAATTTCTGTAATTATCACAAGGTAACAATATGAAAAATATCACATATGCAGGCATTTTAGGTGCGCTCCTTATGTCTGGCAATAATGCAAGCGCACAATCTATCCCTTTTGAGGGCGTATATTTCAACGGTTTCGTTGATTATGAATATGCCATGTTTTTTGGCACCTCCAGCGAAATACTCTCGGCTGAACTGAATATGGGTTTTGCGCCCAGAAATTTTGGCTCATCGATGGCTGTTGGGTTCGATATGGGAATTGACGTGCTTGATTTCTCCGTTATCCCTTCCGTTATCTCTACGGTTGTTCTTTATCCATCACTGGTTATCGACAGCACATACGGGCGATTTTCCATCGGGCTGCCAAGATCGGTAATTGACAGCTATATTTCGCGCCCAAGCTTTGCTAATTCCTCAGCAGATAATTTTATACTAAACGTTACTCGTCGTTCATTTATGCTTGCCAGTAATCTTCTTTCCCCCAATTTTCATACTGAATATGGTATTCGATATGATGGGCAGATTGGCAATACTGAATTTGGCGCATCCTACCACAAAACAATAGATTCTGGTACTGACATTCACGTTTATGGCCTGGCAGAGCGTCATAAAATCGGGATGACACAGCTTTTTGGTGGTATTGAATTTGTAAACGTTGTTGGCGTTTTTTCAGTTGAACATGTCTATGTCGGGTTCGAAACCGAATATGACCAATTCAGCGGTGGTGCTATACATTCCAGCGCTTCCTCTGAAACACATGTTTTTGCCAATTATCACATGACAGACCAGATCGAATTTAATGCGTCCATTTGGAACCTCTCAAAAGGAAGTCAAACACGTACAAATCGCGTACAGGACTCTATGCTCAGTTAGGTGACGCTATGAGCTTTCACGTCGCCTCAATGTGCACCCGTCACAAATTCGGCTCGGCTACGCGCAAACAAGTCATCACCTTTCTGGCCGATATTCCCCACCTAACGATGCTGATTTTGATGTATTGTATCCACTATCGATGATGGGCACTATGGTTCTTGAACGCATCGCAGACCACAAAGTCAACAGGCTAGACGAGCTGATGCCGTTGAATTATAGTCGCTAGTCGTAGGCGGCGGGCGCTTACGTTGACAGTAAGTGGGATATTCATGAAAGCGATACTCGCACTGATTGTTTTTGCCATGTTGTTGGCGTCTCAATCAATGGCCGATGAGTGTGGGGATTTTTGTGACAGAGAGTTTTGGAAAACAGCCACACCAGAAATCGTACAAGAGCTGATAAATTCTGGAATAGATATTCATGCAAGAGATAGACTAGGGAGAACGACTGTTCATTGGGCCGTCCAGTTGGGTGAACCGGAGAATATAACTCAATTGTTGAATGCTGGTGTAGATGTAAACGCGAGGGATAGGGGCGGGAGAACGCCTCTTCACAACGCTGCTAGTTTCGAGACCACTGACAAGATCGCCGTAT
>CAYSAZ010000183.1:0-2966 GCA_964429065.1 uncultured Rhodobacterales bacterium | reverse complement strand
CACCTACGTCGGTTTTCAAGACCGGTGCATTCAACCACTCTGCCACTCCTCCGACTGGTATTGCCTAAACATTTGATATTGATTCTGAAAGAACTGTTTTATGTTTCTGGGTTGGTTGTTTGAAAAAACCGCAGGCATGTCGCATATATCCATCAACATCACCACGGTGATCCCTTATAATTCGCTTGCCTTGATAAATGGAAAAAATGCGCCGTCAGACCAAATTCCAAACCAGTCTGTACCGTTAATTTTTGTACTAACGCCCAGATCGACAAGCCGGTAAAAGCTTTTGCGGTCGATCAGGGCTCTAAGGTTGGTGCGGACGAGCACATAGGGCGAGGGTTCGCCGGTTGTTGCGTTATAATTCACGCGGATCGGGTTGTCCGGTCCGGCCACGACTTTGTCATCAACGTTTGTGATAAACGTAATGCGCTGGTCTTTACCCTTGCCTGCAACATCAAAATCAACGGCGACAAATGGCGCGTCTTCGACCGTAATACCGACTTTTTCAACCGGGGTTACCAGAAAATATGCGTCACCATCTTTGCGGATAATAGAGGAAAACAGTTTTACCAGCGGTTTTCGCCCAATCGGCGTGCCGAGGTAAAACCACGTACCATCACGGGCAATGCGCATGTCCAGATCCCCGCAAAACGGCGGGTTCCACAAATGCACCGGGGCCGGACCGCGGGTTTTTTGCGCCGCACCTGCCGCACGCGCGATACTGTCGGGCGAGGCGGTAACGGATTTCTTACTGGAATCAGACATCGGGTTCTGCTCTCATATGTTTTGTGTATAAAGGTACGCAACAAGGTGGGATGTTGCAATCAATTGCAGCACAACAAAAGGGTCGGACTATGACAAACGCAGATATTGAAGCTTTTGAGGGGATAAGTGCCAAGATTTTTGCAGCGCGCGAGATGTTGGCGCGGCGGATTATCGGGCAGGCGCAAGTGGTGGATGAAACCTTGATTGCGATTTTATGCGGCGGGCATGGGCTGTTGGTGGGGGCACCTGGTCTGGCAAAAACCCGTCTGGTTGAGGCAATGGGTGTGGTGCTGGGCCTAAATACCAGCCGTGTGCAATTTACCCCGGATCTGATGCCCGCCGATATCCTTGGTGCCGAAGTTTTAGAAACCGCGGATGATGGCAGCCGGGCGTTTCGTTTCATCAAGGGGCCGATATTTTGCCAGCTTTTGATGGCAGATGAGATCAATCGCGCCAGTCCGCGCACGCAATCCGCACTGTTGCAGGCAATGCAGGAACACCATGTGACAATCGCCGGGCAGCGCCGCGATCTGGCCGCCCCTTTCCACGTGCTCGCCACGCAAAACCCCATTGAACAAGAGGGCACCTACCCTTTGCCAGAAGCGCAGCTCGATCGGTTTTTGCTGCAAATCGATATTGGATACCCTGATCGTGCCGCTGAACGCGAAATTATTTTGGCCACCACAGGTGTGAAGGATGTGCAAGTTTCCAAAGTCTTTGATGCGACCGGTTTGATTGCAGCGCAAACGGCCGTGCGGCGGATGCCAATCGGGGATCGTATTGTTGAAAATATTCTGAATATTGTGCGGGCGGCGCGCCCAGGTGATGGGGCCTCTGAGATGGTGAATGGGGCCGTTAGCTGGGGTCCGGGACCACGTGCCGCACAAGCTTTGTCGCTGGCGGTACGGGCGCGTGCTTTGCTGGATGGGCGGTTTGCCCCAACGGTTGCGGATATTCATGCGTTGGCACATCCGGTGCTGAAACATCGTATGGCACTGGGTTTTGCTGCACGCGCCGACGGGTTGACGGTGGATCGCGTAATCACAACCATCCTTGAACAGGCTAGTGGTCAAGAGGCGGCTGCGTGAATATGCCTGCGCGTTTACGACATAACGCCGAGGCCCTGACAGATGCACTGCCTGCACTGTTTGCAGCGGCAGACCGGCTCGCGGCTAATGTGCATATGGGGGTGCATGGGCGAAAACGTGCTGGCACAGGTGAGAGCTTTTGGCAATATCGCCAAGCCATGCCCGGAGATGAACTGGCGCGTATTGACTGGCGCCGTTCCGCGCGTTCTGACACTGTTTATATCCGCGAGCAGGAGCTGGAATCGGCCCACACAGTTGCGATCTGGTGCGATAACGCCCAATCTATGGCCTATAAAGGTAAAGATGCGCGCGCACGGTTGTTGGGGATGGCTTTGTCAATTTTGTTGTCGAAAGCTGGGGAAAGAATTGCATTTCCCGGGACGATTGCGGCGGTACCGCGCATGGGGGCTGCACATTTGCACCGGATCACGCAGGCATTAAGTACATCGCCATCTCAGGTTGTTGATTACGGCCACGCTCCGGATTTTGGTAATATAAAAGCTGCCCGCAGCGTATTTTTGTCGGATTTTCTGGGCCCGGAAACATCGGTATTTTCAGCGCTAAAGGCAGCCACAGCGCAGGCTGGCGTTGGGTGTTTGTTGCAAATTATCGACAATAGCGAAGAGGATTTTCCCTTTGACGGGCGGATAAAATTTGAAAGCATGGGCGGCAAGGTTCAGTTTGAAACCCACCGCGCCAAAGCCCTGAGAGAAGCATATCGCGCACGGTTTTTGGCCCGCAGCGCCGCATTGGCAAATTTTGCCCGCGAAAACGGGTGGCACTACCAGAAACATCACGCCAATGACAGCCCGCAGGCGGCTTTATTGTGGCTTTACCAAGCAATTGGACAACAGGGGTGATCGGCATGGGCGCGCTTGTATTTTTGGCACCGTGGGTGCTGTTGGGGCTATTAGGTCTACCTATATTATGGTGGCTTTTGCGCGCCACGCCGCCAGCACCAATCGCGCTGCGGTTTCCCGGTGTTGGCTTGCTGTTGGGGCTGCAAGATGTCGAAAAAATACCGGATCGCACACCGATATGGCTGCTGATTTTGCGTCTTATGGCTATTGCTGCGGCAATTGTGGCGTTCGCAAAACCGGTGGTGAATGT
>CAYSAZ010000182.1:0-3000 GCA_964429065.1 uncultured Rhodobacterales bacterium | reverse complement strand
ATACAGAGGCTGCATCCGATTACGCAAAGGATACGTTTGCGCAGGGTAGGGTTCATATCACCGGAATTAAATTATTACGCTAGAATCCGCATGTGAATACGCGTATCACAAGTGTAATATTTTACCGCAAAGGATACGGGCATGCGCACATTGGATTGCTTCAAAGCCTATGATATTCGCGGCCGTTTGGGTCATGAGCTTAACGAGGATATCGCCTATGACATCGGTGCGGCGTTTGCCCAGGCCCTTGGGCTGAAAACCGTGGTGATTGGTGGCGATTGTCGTGCCAGCAGTGCTGCCCTGAAAGCGGCTGCTGCCCGTGGGCTGATGGATATGGGTGTGCATGTTTCAGACATCGGCATGTCGGGCACCGAAGAGATATATTTTGCCACCCAGCATTTGGGTATGGACGGCGGAATTGAGATCACAGCCTCGCATAACCCCATTGATTACAACGGCATGAAGATGGTCACAAAGGGTGCGCGGCCCCTTAATCCGCAAACCGAAATGCCAAAGGTACGTCATATCGCCGAGGCGCGCAGCTTTACCCTTGCCCAGACGCGCGGCAGCGTGGTTGATGTCGATATTCGTGCGGATTACGCCGCCAAAATCTGTTCGTTCGTGTCGCCCAATGCTCTTAAGCCGCTGAAAATTCTGGTGAACGCTGGCAATGGTACCGCGGGCAAGGCCTTTGATGAAATCGCCCGGCAGCTTGATATTTCAGGCGCGCCGCTCACATTCATTCGTATGGACCATGATGCTGACCCGACGTTTCCAAACGGCATCCCCAACCCTCTGTTAGAGAAAAACCAGCCCCGCACCTCGGCGGCGGTTTTGAAGCATGGCGCGGATTTTGGTGTGGCTTGGGATGGCGACTTTGATCGGTGCTTCTTTTTTGACGCCCAAGGGCAGTTTATTGACGGCTATTACATCGTTGGGCTGCTGGCCCAGCAAGCCCTGATGGCACATCCCGGCGCGACCATTATCCACGATCCGCGCATGATCTGGAACACACAGGAAATTATTGCGGATCACGGCGGCACGGCGGTGCAATCGCGCACAGGGCATGCATATATCAAGGCGATTATGCGCGAAAACAACGCCGTTTATGGTGGTGAGATGAGCGCGCATCATTATTTCCGCGATTTTATGTATTGTGACAGCGGTATGATCCCGTGGTTGCTGATTGCCGCGCTGGTTTCCAGCACAAATATGCCGCTCGCAAATCTGGTGGCCAGTCGTCAGGCAAAGTTCCCGGCCTCTGGCGAGCAGAATTTTGAGATCGCTGATCCGGCGTTGGCTTTGAGGGTTGTTGAAACTGCGCTAAGCGGGCGCGCGAAAACGGTGTCGCATGCGGATGGGCTAAGCATGGATTTTGGCGATTGGCGCCTAAATCTGCGACCCTCTGGCACGGAACCGCTGGTGCGTCTGAATATTGAAACACGCGGAGATGTAGGGGCAGTAGAAACCCATCTCGCGCATGTTATTGGATTATTGGAGGTCTGAATGTCGATTACAAAAGACGAAATCCTGAACGCTCTTCGCCAGATTGAAGATCCGATCAGCAAGAAAGATATCGTTGCCGCCGATCTGGTGCGCGCTTTGAACATTGATGGCACCGAGGTGCGTTTCGTGATGGAGGTCGCCCCCGAACATGGCGCCGCCATGGAGGTTGTGCGCACCAAGGCTGTCAGCGTTCTCAAAGCCCTGCGCGGCGTTGAAAAGGCCAATGTTTTATTAACCGCTCACACCACCCCCAAAGCGCCGCCAAACCTTGGTGGTGCCAAACGTGCAGCCCCCACCGCACCGGCTAAAATTCCGGGCATTGATAAAATTCTGGTCGTGGCCTCGGGCAAAGGCGGGGTTGGAAAATCGACGGTGGCCTCTAATCTTGCGGTGGCTTTGGCTCAGGCAGGCAAACGCATTGGCCTGCTGGATGCAGATATCTACGGTCCCTCACAACCCCAGATGCTGGGGCTATCGGGGCATCCGAAATCACCCGATGGGAAAACCATTATTCCGATGCGAAATCATGGTGTTACCGCTATGTCGATCGGGTTGATGATGAAGGAGGGCGAGGCCGTGATCTGGCGTGGCCCGATGCTGTCTGGTGCTTTGCAACAGATGCTCAACCAGGTCGAATGGGGTGCGCTTGATCTGCTGATCATCGACTTGCCGCCGGGCACGGGGGATGTGCAATTATCCTTGTCACAAAAGGCTGAAATCACCGGCGCGATTGTGGTTTCCACCCCTCAGGATGTGGCGTTGCTGGACGCGCGCAAGGCGCTTGATATGTTTCGCAAAACTAACACGCCGGTGCTGGGGATGATTGAAAACATGTCCACACATATCTGCACCAATTGCGGCCATGAGGAACATATTTTCGGCCATGGTGGCACCCGCGCGGAGGCCGAAAAACTGGCGCTACCGTTTCTGGGGGAAATCCCACTGGATATTTCCATCCGCGTGGCAGGCGATGCCGGCACCCCGATTGTTGCCGGGGATCCTGATGGTAAACAGGCCAAAGCATTCCGTGATATTGCGCATAACCTGATCAACAGTGGCGCTGTTTAGAGCATTTAACCAAGCGTCGGGACAATTTTACCGATATGCTTGGCGCTTTCAATACGGCGATGCGCATCCGCGGCATTTTTCAAGGGAAATGTTGAATCCATGACCGGTTTTATCCGCACTAACTGTTCTTCGCTGTGCCAAAACTGATCTGACATATTGCCTCCCCTTGGTGTTGGAAAACATTGATTTAGAACCTTGTCAGATAAGCGAAGTATTAATAGGGTATGATCTTAGCTACCCTCAGATTGAGGGGCCAGCATTATAAGTCTGCTGCCTAGTTAAATGTTGCCAGTTACATTAATATTTCATACCTTCGGCAGAACATTATACTGACTATACCTGATTTTAACGAATAAGGAATATTACCATGCAGCTTTCTATAAAGCCCACTCTTGCCTTCATCGCGGCCCTTCTCACGCTTTCCGC
>CAYSAZ010000181.1:0-3035 GCA_964429065.1 uncultured Rhodobacterales bacterium | reverse complement strand
ATTGAATCACAAAACCCTGAAATCACTCAATTAGTTTTGGATCAGACACTAAGGTGCAAAGCCAACATTGCTCCTTTGGGGTATAATGTAAAAATGAACCTTAGGGTTCGCATTAATTGGATATGTCCTAACACCTATCTTTCCCCAAAAACGACAAACCCCCACATTTGCATGCAGGGGTCGTCAAATGGATAGAAATCCAATTCAGTTCTGCCTTACAGCATGCCTTCACGTTGCAATTTCTTGCGCGCCAACTTGCGTTGACGACGGATCGCTTCGGCTTTTTCGCGCGCTTTACGCACGGAGGGTTTTTCGAAATGTTGCTTAAGCTTCATTTCCCGGAAAACACCTTCGCGCTGAAGTTTTTTCTTCAGAGCACGGAGCGCCTGTTCGACGTTATTATCACGAACTGATACCTGCATGTGGTTACACCACCTTTCTAGGTTAGATTTGCAGAATTGCAGGAACGCGCTCTATAGCAACTTGCGCATAATCTGTCTACAGTGGTTGTGAATCACGAGGCCGCTATGACAGAACCACATAAAACCGAAGCTGATCACCTTGAAATTGCCCGGCTCGCAGTGCTAGAGGCGGCCTTGCCCCATGTGGTTTTCGATGGCTGGAGCGCGGCCACGCTGGATGCAGCGGTTAGCGATTCGGGCGTCGATGTGGGGCTGGCGGCGCAGGTGTTTCCACGCGGGGCGATTGATCTGGCGGTAGCGTTTCATATGCACGGGGATCAGCAATTGACACAAGCGATGTTGGCCACGGATATGACGAATATGCGCTATCGTGACCGCGTGGCATATGGTGTGTGCAAACGTCTGGAAATTGCCGCCCCCAACCGCGAGGCTGTGCGCCGTGCCACCACACTTTTTGCCCTGCCAACCCATAATGCCGACGGCGCCAAGGCGATCTGGCACACAGCCGACACCATTTGGAATGCGTTGGGCGATACCAGCCTTGACGTTAACTGGTATACCAAACGTGCAACGCTTTCGGCAGTGTATTCAGCCGCGCTTTTGTTCTGGCTTGGCGATGAAAGCGGCGGGGCGGATACCGATGCGTTTATTGCGCGGCGGGTGAATGATGTCATGCAATTTGAAAAACTCAAAGCCAGCGTTCGTGACACAGCACTTGCAAAGGCATTTATGGCTGGACCCGGGCGGATACTCGATGGTATTTCGGCACCAAAGCACCGAAAATAAAAGGGGGTATCATGGCATTTAGTAGCAATCTGCGCACGTGGTTTATGGGGAAATGGCACGATGGAAACACCCCGATTTTAGGGGCGGCTGACCATGCAACATGGCTGGGTTCCATGGTTTTTGACGGGGCACGCGCCTTTGAAGGCGTAACGCCTGATCTGGATTTGCATTGCCAACGCATTATCCATTCAGCCACCGCCATGGGGTATACTGCGCCGGTTGATGCCGCAGTTATCGAAGGGCTGATCCATGAGGGAATAGCCCTGTTTGCACCCAATGCAACGCTCTATTTGCGCCCGATGATGTGGGCATGCGAAAACGACGCGACGCTGGTTGCTCCGGATCCTGATTCCGGCGCGTTTTCGATTTGCATCGAGGAGCTGGCGATGCCGCAACCCGGTGAATTCACCCTGACCGTTTCTCCCTACTGTCGCCCGCGCCCCGACATGGCCGTAACCGAAGCCAAGGCCGCCTGCCTTTACCCCAACAACGCCCGTATCGCCACCGAGGCAAACAGCCGTGGGTTTAATAATGCGCTGTCACTAGATGTTGAAGGCAATGTCGCCGAAACCGCCTCTACCAACGTATTTTTGGTGCGCGACGGGGCAATTTTTACCCCGAAACCCAACGGAACATTCCTGAATGGCATTACCCGTCAACGCATTATGGCACTGCTGGCCACTGACGGTCTGCCGGTCACAGAAACCAGCCTGACAGTGGCCGATTTTCACACCGCAGAAGAAATTTTCCTTAGTGGAAATGCCGCCAAAATCATGCCCGTAACCAAGTTCGAGGATCGTACACTGCCCGCAACAAAAATCGGTCTGCGCGCCCGGGCCTTATATTGGGATTACGCCCACGAAGGATCGCAATGAGTTTACCCAAAACCATGCAAGCGATTGAGATCAGTGAACCCGGTGGTCCAGAAGTTTTGCGCCAAACCAGCCGTCCGGTGCCGCAGCCCGGTGCAGAGGATATTTTAATCAAAATCGCCGCCGCCGGGGTAAACCGGCCGGATGCATTACAGCGCGCCGGGGCCTATGTGCCGCCCCCTGATGCCTCCGATCTGCCGGGGTTGGAATGCGCGGGCACAATCGTCGCCCTTGGCCAAAATGTCCACCGCTGGCAGATCGGTGACAAGGTTTGCGCCTTACTGGCAGGGGGTGGATACGCAGAATTTGCAACCGCACATCAAGACCACGCCCTACCGGTTCCAGCCGGCCTTTCGATGATCGAGGCCGCAGCCCTGCCAGAGACATTCTTCACGGTCTGGACCAATGTATTTGAACGCGGACACTTAAAAGCTGGCGATGTATTTTTAGTGCACGGCGGCACATCTGGCATTGGCACAACCGCGATCCAGTTGGTACATGCCATGGGTGCACGGGTATTTGCCACCGCAGGTAGCGGTGAAAAATGCGCGAAATGTCTGGAACTGGGGGCGGAGCGGGCGATTAATTATAAGGATGAAGATTATGTCGAGGTGCTCAAACAGGCCACAGACGGGCGCGGGGTTGATCTGATTTTGGACATGGTAGGCGGCAGCTACATTGCCCGGAACATCCGTGTGCTGGCCATGGATGGCCATTTGTCAATGATCGCCTTTCTAGGAGGTCCCAAGGCCGAGATCAATTTTGCCCAGATCATGACAAAACGCCTGACGGTCACTGGCTCTACGTTGCGGCCCCGCTCTGTCCAGGACAAGGCCGCAATCGCCGCCGCTTTACGCAAAACCATCTGGCCGCTGATTGCTACTGGCCGGATAAAACCGGTCATGGATTCAACGTTTCCCCTAGAAAATGCCATCGACGCCCACCGCCGCATCGA
>CAYSAZ010000180.1:0-3062 GCA_964429065.1 uncultured Rhodobacterales bacterium | reverse complement strand
GCTCCATGGCCTTTGGCTGGCGCGCACTGATCGGTGCCGAACTGATCGCAGGCACCACCGGGCTGGGCTATATGACGCTTGAAGCGGTGCAATGGTACCAGACGGAAACCGTAATACTGGGGATGATTGTCGTTGGGGTGATTTGGCTGATTATGGATTACTTTATTTTCCGTACAATCGAAAACCGAACTGTACGGCGCTGGGGTATTATCAATGCACACTAAAGCCCGTTCACCTGACCGACTGGGGCCAAAATGAACCAGCTTATCCGCCTGCACTCTAAGGATAACGTTCTGGTTGCTTTGCGTGGGGTTCCCGCGGGGACTGTGGCGGTTGGGGTGACGGTTCAAAGTGATATTTCCTTGGCGCATAAGGTGGCAGCGACACCTATTTTAGCCGGTGCTGATGTGTTGAAATATGGCATGGTGATCGGGCGTGCCACCTGTGCAATTTCAGCCGGGGAGCATGTGCATGTGCACAATATGGAGAGCAAATACACCCCCACCCATTACCGCAAGGAGGAGCTGGAATGAGCGCCCTGCAAGGATATCTTCGCCCCGATGGCCGCAAGGGGATTCGTAACGAAATAGCTGTGGTTTATCTGGTGGAATGCGCGCATTTTGTGGCGCGGGAAATTGCCGGAAAGGCCGGACATTTGATCGGGTTCCCCGGCTGTTTTCCCAATGACTACGCGCAAATGATGATGGAGCGGCTTTGCACCCACCCCAATGTCGGCGCGGTGCTGCTGGTCAGCTTAGGATGCGAAAGTTTCAACCGGGCGCAGTTGGAACAGGTGGTGGCTGACAGCGGTCGCCCGGTAGAAACGCTGGTGATCCAGAAATCTGGCGGCACGGCCAGCCTTGAGGACGTGGGCCGCGAGATTTACCAAATGGTGCTGGATGTAGCAAACGGCACTGAAACCACCTCAGAAACCCTCGGCCACCGCGAATTTATCCTAACCTACAAAACCTTTGAACCCATCGGACCAGCATGTTTGCCAACCAGTGGCGGAGCGTAGGAGTTAAATTGATGGCGCTATGCTGGTGAATTTGGTAGATTTTTTATGGTTCCAACCAAAGCTTTCACGTTTCGCAGATACAAAAAATATCGCCCAAAACCTCACGTCCGACAGTTATCGGCCTGCTTCAGAATACCCATGATCTGTACGTCGCTATATCGTGCTTTTTTCATCAAAATCTCCTTGGGTCATTAAGCCGAGAAAATTCCACGCGTGAACACTACAAATTTTAAGGGGTTACCATAAAACACAAAAAACGGGCGCAAGTGCCCGCTTTTGTTTCCTTGCTCTAAGGCCAGGATGTGTGTTTTTAGCTATCCAGCAGGCTGACTTCGGTGTCTGTCAAGATATCGACCGAGGCTTCGAGGGTTACACCGGAATCCGCAGCTGTTGCCGGCGCAAGAAGCAGCAGGCTTGCTGTGCCAAGTACGACCAGACCGGATGTTATTGAAACAAAATCCACACGTATTGCGCCGGACTCTGATGTTAGAAAGCGTTTCATGCCGTGGTTAAACATATTATCTACCCCTTTTTTACTCGCCCCCTATGGCTACATGCCAAAGGTTACTAAGTTCTAAATACAAGCAGTCTGACTTCTAAAAATTTTATTTAATTGCCAGAAGTTGGCTGTTGTTAAGAAAGGTAAACGGTGGATGCGGCCAAAATATGTCAACAATATGTTAAAGGACACCAAGTGCAGATAATTCAGCCTGTAGCGCCCCCGGCAGCTCTTCATCCCCTTCAATATAAGGGCCAATATCCTTTGGCGCATCAGATTTCTGCAGGTATCGCCAGCCCTGAAACGGGCGCCGCGCGTGTGTTTGTGTCAAAATAAGGCACGGGTTAAAAACAATTCCACAGCGGCGAATCCCGTCGGCACCGATCACCTCGTCGAGTCGCATAATTTCCTGGCGTGCAAGGATAAGCCCCTTGAAAACCCAATAGAGCGATCCACCATCCAGCAATTCCTCAGCCCGGCGTGGCCACATGCGGGTTACATGGTGGGGCACGTATGTTTCGCCCTTTATGTGGGCCTCTGTGGCACGGGCCTTGCGCCAGCGCACCAGATCACTGACTTTTTCGACTCCGACACAAAGTTTTACCAGATTCAGATCACCGTGCATATGCCCCTCCAGACTTGTCCTTCATATCAGAGCGTCGCGGGATGTCACGCCTATTGACCTGTTGCCCCGCTGCGCCGTACCGTGACAATCCGCCTGTTAACCTGGAGGCCTGCATATGTCTGCATTTACCGCGCCTATCTCACATTCCATTTGGGATATGAAATACCGTTTCAAAACGCCCGATGGTGTCGTGATTGATAAAACAGTTGAAGATAGCTGGCGGCGCGTTGCACATGCATTGGCCCAGACCGAAGAAAAACCGGAAAAATGGGAGGAAATTTTCTATGCTGCTCTGGTGGATTTTAAGTTCCTGCCGGCAGGGCGCATTCTGGCCGGGGCGGGAACCGAACGCAGTGTAACCTTGTTCAACTGCTTTGTTATGGGCACCATTCCTGACACCATAAGCGGGATTTTCGACGCGCTGAAAGAGGCGGCATTAACCATGCAACAAGGTGGCGGGATCGGCTATGATTTTTCCACCATCCGTCCGCGAGGGGCGAATGTTAAAGGGGTGGGGGCCGATGCCTCGGGACCGCTTAGTTTTATGGATGTCTGGGATGCCATGTGCCGCACGATTATGTCGGCCGGGACACGGCGCGGTGCGATGATGGCGACTATGCGCGTCGATCACCCCGATATCGAGGATTTCATAGGCGCCAAACAGGATGCAGCACGCCTGAGGATGTTCAACCTGTCGGTATTGATCACGGATCCGTTTATGGACGCCGTAAAATCTGATGGGCCATGGGATCTGGTGTTCAAAGGCAAGGTCTATCAAACAGTACAAGCCCGAGAGCTGTGGAACCTGATCATGCGCTCAACGTATGATTTCGCCGAACCCGGCGTGATTTTCATCGACCGGATCAACCAGAAAAACAACCTGAACTACTGCGAGGATATTGCGGCGACCAATCCATGCG
>CAYSAZ010000179.1:0-3201 GCA_964429065.1 uncultured Rhodobacterales bacterium | reverse complement strand
GCGAGGGCTTCGGGGGGGAGGCCGAGCTTGGGTTTTAGGATCGCGCCGACGATCATGCCGCCTGCGGACTCGTCTCGGCCTAGGTGCTTCCAGTGGCTGGCGATGGTGGTTTTGGGGCCATCGAAGGCTTTTAGGAAGGGTTCGGGCAGGTGGAAATCATGCAGCTTTACGGCGGTGATTTCGGCCATGCCTTGGGTGTTGCCGACCAAGAGGTTGAGGAAGGCGCTCACGGAGGCTTTGCTGCTCTCCACGCCAAAATCGAAAAGCGCGAGCGGGAAGGCGAGTTTTACTAGGCCTGTGGAGGGGGCGGCATGATAGGCGACCACATCCAGCGGGCTGTCATTGCCCAGCGGCACTTGGGTGCCTCGGCCGCTTTCGGCGGCGAAATGGGCAGCGGTCGAAAGGAAATCTTGCCCCTCCGAGGGGGTGAGGTGGTAGGCGGCGAGCACGTGGCCCGCTGCCAGATCCGGCTCGGACAGGGAGAGGCGCAAAAAACGATCTTTGTGATCCATAGCCCCTCCCTTCCTTGTATTTTGGCTTAAAGTGAGCCGTCAGCGTAGCGCTTGGCCATGTCATCCAACGGGATAACGCTGATTTTGCTGGCATTGCCAGCGGCACCAAAGCGCTCAAAACGGTCTGTGACCAGCTTTTCCATTTCGGCCATCGCGGGGATCATGAACTTGCGCGGGTCAAACTCGGATGGGTTCTCTTTGGCAACCTTGCGGAACATACCAGTGAGGGCCATGCGGTTATCAGTGTCGATGTTCACCTTGCGCACACCGGATTTGATGCCGCGCTCGATTTCCTCAACCGGAACCCCGTAGGTTTGCGCCATTTCGCCGCCATTGTCGTTGATCAGGTCCTGCAAATACTGGGGCACGCTTGACGAGCCGTGCATAACCAAATGAACGTCAGGGATTTTGGCGTGGATGGCTTCGATCCGGTCCATGGCCAGTGAATCACCCGTAGGCTTGCTGGTGAACTTGTAAGCGCCGTGGGAGGTGCCGCAAGCGATGGCCAGCGCGTCTACCTTGGTTTTGGCGACAAAATCAGCGGCCTCGTCTGGGTCTGTCAGCAGCTGCTCCATGCTCAGCTTGCCGGAAGCGCCGGAGCCGTCTTCCTCAGCGGCCATGCCGGTTTCGAGTGAGCCGAGAACCCCAAGTTCTCCCTCAACGCTCGCACCAACCCAATGCGCCATGCGGGCCACGCGCTCGGTGATGTCGACGTTGTATTCAAAATCGGCGGGGGTTTTCATGTCGGCTTGCAGGGAGCCGTCCATCATCACCGAGGTAAAACCGTATTTGATGGCAGACATGCAGGTCTGCTCGTTATTGCCGTGGTCTTGGTGCATACATACCGGAATATGCGGATACATTTCAGCCAGCGCTTGGATCATGTGTTGCAGCATGATGTCGCCCGCGTAAGAGCGTGCACCGCGAGAGGCTTGCATGATCACGGGCGCGTTCACTTTGGACGCGGCCTTCATGATCGCAAGGCCTTGCTCCATGTTGTTAATGTTAAAAGCTGGCATGCCGTAGTCATTTTCAGCGGCGTGATCCAGCAGTTGGCGAAGGGTAATAAGGGCCATTTTATCTCTCCTGTGGTGGGCGGCACGGGGCCGCCCTATAGTGTTGGGGTGGCTTAGAAGCTGCCCATGATGACGGCGTTATCGGCCATGCGATTTGAGAAACCCCACTCGTTGTCATACCATGTGAGAATGCGCACGAGGCGGTTATCCATCACGCGGGTTTGATCCATGTGGAAGATGCTTGAGTGTGGGTCGTGGTTAAAGTCAATCGACACGTTTTTCACATCGGTGTAGCCGAGCACGCCTTTAAGCGGGCCATCAGCAGCGGCGCGAATGGCGTCGTTGATTTCCTCGATTGAGGTGTCACGGCTGGCGTTAAACTTCAGGTCCACAACCGATACATTTGGCGTAGGCACGCGGATCGCCATGCCGTCCAGCTTGCCGTTCAGCTCGGGCAGCACAAGGCCAACCGCTTTGGCCGCGCCCGTAGTCGTCGGGATCATGCTCAGCGCAGCTGCGCGGCCACGGTATTGGTCTTTATGCATGGTGTCGAGCGTGGGCTGGTCACCTGTATAGGAGTGGATCGTGGTCATGAAACCCTGCTCGATGCCAACGAGATTGTTCAGCACAAAAGCAACAGGGGCGAGGCAGTTGGTGGTGCATGAGGCGTTGGACACAATCGTGTCAGCCGCTGTCAGCGTTTGGTGGTTTACCCCGTGCACGATGGTTTTGTCGGCATTCGCACCGGGAGCCGAGATCAGCACCTTTTTAGCGCCGGATTGCAGCAAGAGGCTGGCTTTGTCATGCGCTGTAAAAATGCCTGTGCATTCCAGCGCTACGTCTACGCCGTCCCACTTTAGCTGGGTTGGGTCACGCTCGGCAGAAACTTTGATAGGGCCGGTGCCAACGTTGATGGTGTTGCCTTCAACCGTAACTTTTTGTGGAAAACGGCCATGCACGCTGTCAAATTGCAGCAGGTGGGCGTTGTCTTCCACTGAGCCTAGGTCGTTGATGGCGACAACTTCAATGTCTGTCCGGCCGGATTCGATGATGGCGCGAAGAACATTACGGCCGATGCGGCCAAAGCCGTTGATGGCTACTTTTACAGTCATGTGAGAATTCCCTCTATGCGTTGATAAGTGTGGTTGCGGCGTCTACCACCGCTTGCGCGGTGATGCCAAAGTGTGCGTATAGCTCGTCTGCCGGTGCCGAAGCGCCGAAGCTATCCATGCCAATAAAGGCAGAATTGTCACCAAGCAAGCCCCCCCAGCTTTGCTGGATGGTCGCTTCTATGCCAACACGCGGCGCGGTGCCGAGCACGGCAGCGCGGTAGGCGGCGGGCTGGGCTTTAAAACGCTCAAAACAAGGGGCGGAAACCACGGCGGCTTTTATGCCGTTGGCGGCTAGTTTATCTGCTGCATTCATGGCGATTTCCACCTCGGAGCCGGTGGCGATGATGGTCACATCACGCGCGCCCTCGGCTTCGCGGAGCACGTAAGCGCCTTTGGAGCTTTGTAGCTCATCGGTGTGCGTGGTGCGCAGCGTAGGAAGGCCCTGGCGAGACAAGCAAAGCACGGAGGGTGTGTGCTCGTCTCCCAGAGCCAGCTCCCAAGCCTCAGCGGTTTCGACAGCATCAGCTGGGCGATACACGTTAAGGTTGGGAATGGCGCGCA
>CAYSAZ010000178.1:0-3240 GCA_964429065.1 uncultured Rhodobacterales bacterium | reverse complement strand
AACCATTTATCCTGTGATATCGCGTGGGGAAAACGTCGAGTTTTTCAACAGAATAGGCCCTAAAACGGTCTGGGATTTATAATCGTAGTGAGCCGGGTCCGACATATCAAAGCCGGTTGGCATTCCGGAAAAAGTTAGATTGGTCATAGTATTGGTGTCCGTTCAATGTATTGGTTTAAAGTGAAAAAAAATGGATAGTCCTGCCAGAGTAAGGTAATCACCCTATCAAACAAGCCTTGTTTTTGTGACGTAGCGTCACCCGCAGTCTAGCGTGCAATCAGAACAATAATACGCTCACTTCTGCCCCAACCGCGCCCACCATTCTGCGGGCTTTAGCCGCGCCCGCATCCCTTTACGCGCATGCCATTTGCGCGCCAAGGCCCGCCCCCGTGCGCCATGATCCAGCGCCAGACGACGCCAGAACTCATCCGACTTGCCGCCGCGCCGGTTGAACGGGCAGACCCGCATGCAGATGGCGCAATCGGTTTTGATCTTGGCCCAATAACCAAAGCATTTTTCACAATCGGCGGACCATTTCTTTACGCCCTGCACCGTCGACACACTGTCCGATCCCACCTTGGCTGCATCAAACGGCAAGGCCTTGGGCGGACAAGCATCCGCACAAACTGTGCATTCATTACAATAGGTTGCCATGCCAAGCTGACGTGGCTTATCCGCCAGCAGTGGCAGATTGGTAAAGATTTTCGAGAACCGCACACGCGGCCCAAATTCCGGCGTCAGCACCATCTGGTTACGCCCGTATTCCCCCAACCCCGCCTTGATCGCATAGGGGATCACCAGCGCGGTGTCATTCATCGAGGCCACCGCCTGATAGCCCAGATTGCGGATATATGCCGCCAGCTGGATCGAAATCGCCGCCTCGTGGCTGTATTCCAGCCCTGTTGACGCGCCCGCCAGCGCACTAGGATAGGTTTCCACCAGATCAAAATCCATCGCGTGGCCCATGACGATCACATGGGTGATCCCCTCGGGCAGCACATTTTCGGTTGGTGTCATATCCCGCACGTCCGGACGATGGCTGTAATGCCAGCGTTCATCAATTTCGGTTATTCCCACCAGATCGGCCCCGAACATTTTCGCCAGCGCCTTGATCTCGGCGGTTTCATCGGCAGGATCACCTAGGTCGGCCTGCATCGGCGCAACCGGCGTGTCGCAGGCAATCGCGCCCTGAAACCCCTCGCGCAGCCCCGTTTTGGCGGCGCGGTCGGAAATGATGTCCGAGATCGCCCAGGCCGCATTGCGCAGCGCGAAATCCTTTTGGCTGAACCCGCCTGCCCCGCGCGGAGCCGCCTCCATCCGGTAGCTGGCGAAAAACGCGTCTGTGTCGTCGGATTTCACCAAAGGGTCCCAGAACGCCCGCGTGAACATGTCGTTCATCTGGTTGAACGGCACAAATTCGCGCGTCACCTCGAACCCCGCCTGAGCGTCACTATCGGCAAAGCGGCGCTGCCAGTCGTCCCAAACATCATCCGCCACCCTCTCGGGCGTATTTGAAGGCCAAGCCATGCCATTCCCCGCGATTCATATTGCTATAGGGAACATACACGGCTTTGATGCGCCGTCACGGAAAACCCGCGACCTGTCCGGTTCGGGTCAGCCGAAAATCCACACATCCGTCGCGTCAAAATCTGCTTTCAAAAACCCCTCGACAAACAACACATTGCCGCCCCCGAAATTAATACGCAAACCCGAGGCTGTGTCGCTGGACAGAGCATTGATTTCACCAAACGTCAGGCCAAATCCGCTGATTTTCAGAATATCTTCGCCATTTGCAAAATCTTTGACGCGGTCAAAACCCGATCCGTTGTTCTCGAATACAAACCGGTCAACGCCCGCACCACCGGTCATCGCATCATTTCCAAGACCACCATAAAGGGTGTCGTCACCGTTTCCTCCGAACAGGAAATCATCTCCATCGCCAGCATAAAGTTGGTCATTCCCGCCGCCGCCCCGCAGATCGTCATTTCCTGATCCGATACCATCCATATCGACGCCACCGTACAACCGGTCGTCCCCCCGGTTTCCCCTTAGGAAATCGCCGTCACCGCCGCCATAGACAAAATCAATGCCGCTGCCACCATAAAGGTGATCTATACCCGCATCGCCATACAGGTGATCCATACCGCCCAGCCCGAAAACGATGTCGTCACCATTGCCGCCTTTCAGCTGGTCGTTTCCATCCCCCGCACGAATAGTATCATTCCCGTCATCCCCCCAGATAAAATCGTTGCCGCCTTTTCCCTTGAGGATATCGTCACCCCCCAGTCCTTTAAGGCTATTATCACCAGTATCTCCAATCAGCCGGTCGTCATAATATGTCCCCTGCAATGCTTCGATACTGCTGAAGGTCTTGGCCCCTAACCCCGCCCCGACATCCAGCCCGCTATACATCAGATAAACGGACACGCCGGCCGATGCGTAAACAAAATTCAGGGTATCCTTTCCTGTACCGCCAAAATAGGAATCGGCTCCGATTCCGGCAATAAAAATATCGTTCCCCACTCCGCCAAACAATCTATCGGAAAAATCGGTGCCACGAAGGCTGTCAGATCCGGCAAAGGCCGAGGATTCCAGTTCGTGATTGCTCAGGATCGTCGACAAATCCAGTCCGGCGGGCAAGTTGCTAAATACCACATTCGCGGAATCGGCCGGATTACCACCATATATGATCGAAATACCGGTCACGGTGCCAAATGCCGGTGGATGATTGTTGAAATCAATCCCGCTCCCTGTGATCAGAACCAGATCACCGGCACGGGTCAGCCATGTGTAATGGGTGTCATCATTTGGTCCAAGCGCTGATTGCGTATCAAATGCGTAATGAAGCGTGTCGACCATATCAAAGCCGGTGGTCATTCCATAAGAGTTTGTCGAGGTCAAAACGTGGAGTTCCTTATACTTTTAGGGAAACGGAATTGTCGCAAGACATCCAATGGCGGGTTTAGGTATCGCAAATTGCCAATCTGGGTATCCTTGGTCAGGTCCGGTGTTTCATGCTGACCCAAGCATAAAACCTACCCAATCAGGCCACATCACCCATTTGGGGTATGAAATTGATTTATCTAAAATAAATTCGCGTTGATAGAAGCGCCAAACAGCCCCGCTGTCGACAATACACGCTGGGCTTTCGCCCCTGCGAATTCAATTCGCATTTATGTTTCGGCTATTCTTCCAGTTCGGCGTCCCAATACAGAAAGTCGATCCAGCTTTCATGCATCA
>CAYSAZ010000177.1:0-3304 GCA_964429065.1 uncultured Rhodobacterales bacterium | reverse complement strand
CAAAGGTAAACGCTGGCGGCTAAATCTGGATGTGCTGGAACGGGAAATGCCAAGGATCATGGGCTTTCCCGATGTGGAAGGGCCGTTCAATGGCCCCACCCTGTTTCTGTCAGGCGGGGATTCAGATTACGTCCTGCCCGAACACCGTGCAGGTATCAAAGCCCTGTTCCCCAAGGCCCGCTTTGCCCGTATCGCGGGCGTGGGCCACTGGCTGCATGCAGAAAAGCCGCGCGAATTTACCGAAACCGCGCGGGCCTTTTTCAACGCTTGACCCTAATCGCGCGGGGTACGCATCCGGTCAATCAGATTGTCTTTGACAACAAACTGGTGATACAGCGCCGCTGCAACGTGCAACACGATCAGCACCATCAATACGACCTTAAGGATCAAGTGGTTATCTGCCGCCTGCTTGATCCCGCCAAACCATGCCAGACTACCGGACAGCGGCATCAGGATCATCAGCAAGTAAAGCGCCCAATGCATCAGGTGGGCAATCATGGTTTGCGCCGGTTTCTCGCCTTCAGGCGCCGCAGGTGCCCCGCGTTTGAACCGTACAGCCAAACGCCACAGCACCAGCAGCATAATCGCCATACCGCCAAACACATGCGCGGCAATCAAAGGTGAAAATTCAACCGTGCCGCCCTTGATGAACACTTCCCAGGCATCTTCGATGGTTTCAGCAAAGATATACTGCAGGGCAATCAGCCCGAAGATGATCCAGTGCAAACGGATTTGCAGGCGGGAATAGCCGTTAGGTTTTGACATGGGAACTCCTGTAAACAAATAGAGGCCTGTATCTCTCTGATCAGCCAGAGAAACGCAAGCCTCATAATTGGGTTGTTTTATGCTTTAGCGCAGTGCCGAAATCTTCTTGGCAACGATCCAGGAAACAGGAAACGCCACAACAAAGCCGACGATTGCGGCGTAGATGATTGGCATTTGTGTCCCGTATCCGGCAGCCAAAACGGCAATAATCAAAATGCCAGCCAGCGTCGACGAGATGAACGAATAAAGCAGCAGTGTCAGTCTAACCATGCGGAGATCCTCCTACGAGTATTGTCGCGCGAATGATATTCCATTTTCGCGATACGTGTCTTTGATCTAGGTCATCTATTCCGGTTGGCAAATCTGCCCGCGTGCAATGGCAAGCAGGGTGCGGGCAACCAGCGTGACAATCACCAGTATCAGCACAACAAGAAGGAATTCCCCTATGATATCATGGGTTTGTGACTTAGCCAGCCCACCGTATTTAAACGACGAAATCGTCAGCGAGGCCACGGGGAAAGACAGCGCCCAGAACGACATTGCAAAGGGCAGCTTTGCGATTTTCGGCAGTTGCGTCAAAACGATCAGCGCAAACACATACCCCAGATTCAGCAGAATATGGGCGAAAGTGTCAATCTGGCCGCCATTCAGGTTCATGTAGGAAATAAAGGAAATGGCAGGCGGCGCGATCATGATCACCAGAGTCGGAAGCAGTTTTCCGGGCAGCGGTGTGTGAAAAATCAGACGGTTCATAACCAGCGTTAACAATATGATCCAAAACAGCAATCCACCCGAAAAGAACAACCATGACAATTCGTGATACCCCAATTGCGCACCCGCCACAGGGACAACAACATTACCGACGGCTGGGATGAACCACGCGGGGTTTATGTGGCTGTATTCAAAGGGTTTGTGACCGATCCAGCGGGCAAGAATGGCCAGCGTCAAACCGCCCTGCAGCACCGTCCCCATAATCCACAGGATGTTGGCGATACCTTCGTTCTCGGGCAGAAAACAGACCGCCATCAGCAACAGCGATATAGACGCCGCAGGGTAGAATGAAACACGGATCGGGTGATGCCACTCGCCAATGAACGCAGGCGTTCTTAGCAGCATTTTTGCGATATACCCGATTGTAATCACGATAAAAACCGCAATGGACACCCAGACCATTACATGACTAGCAGAGGCCAGCCACGGCATCACCCGACTGGCGGCATGAAAGGCAAGTGTCAGGCCGAACAGCCCCATCGTAATCGCGTAAAACGTGATCGGATAATGGGTCAGGCTGGAACCGGTTTGGGCGGGGGCTTCGGGGGTATCTGTCATGGTCTTTTCCCGTGTTCTGGAAATCTTTGCGACTGTTAACATGTTGTGGTCGTTCACGCTAAGGGACGGATTGCCGCGCAAAACAGAACCATGCACATGAAAAAGGCGTGGTTCCCCCCGCCTTTTACGCCTTGTAACCCTGTTACAGTACCTTACGCACGCTTTTTCCTGCGTGCAGCGCCATACACTCCGGCAATTGCCAGCGCCAACAACGGCAGTGTCGCCGGCAGCGGGATCGCAGGAAGCGTATCGGCCAGAACAACGGCATCCAGATTAAAATGCCCGCAAGGCGCGCAATATCCGCCACCCGATGGCGAGACCGCAGAAATCTGCAACAGGTCAATCCCGCCAAACCCCTGCCCCAGCGCAAAGGTTTCACCGAACCCCTCAACCGCGTTCATCGTGAAAATCGACGTGGCGACAGACACCCCGCCCAAAAACCCCTGAACCATTATGTTCGAATAGGGATCATCGGCAAACCCGCCTGAGAAAATATCAAAACTAAGCGCATCAAAAATCATCCCGGTCGAAAGCGAAACCAGCGAGGGAAACCCTGTGCCATAATCATCCAGATGGACAGCCCCGGACACCCTGTGCCACGCAAAATCACCAATTGCGGTCGCGGTTATGTTGTTCTCTACATAGGTTTTCGGGCTTGCGTTGGCGTAAAACGCATCCATATCCGGCAAGTTGTCAAATGTGATTGTGGCGGCCGATGCGCCGGTCGTCATCATTGCCAGCGACAGCGCGCAGCCCGACACGAGGTAGGTAAATGCCTTGGGGATCATATAAAAACTCCTGAAACTGATAACACTTCTTATTAAGGTATTCGGCGCAAAGAATAATCTGTCAAATACGCCGTTAAATTTCTCGGCAAGATTTGGCTGAAAACTGCCATGATTACAAGCATCTATCGGCGGGAAGCCGCTCAACCTGCAATAGCACCCTGCCGGAATTGCCCGCCCGGACACGTCAAACAAGCGATAATATCTCTGAAATTTGGCAACAAACCGCTCGGGTCCGCGAAAATCGCAAATTGTTGTGGCACTGCGCGAGTGTTGCGGAAAATCCGCACATAGCCACAAGATATAGTTGATCTTGGTCCGCGCACAGTGTATCGGCTAACGCACAGGTGCATAGACGCGGCACTGCATTAACTGACGGCGAGGCTCGGGTGCATATGGCGCGCGGGCCTCGTTTTCGTTTGGGG
>CAYSAZ010000176.1:0-3336 GCA_964429065.1 uncultured Rhodobacterales bacterium | reverse complement strand
TCGGGGTTGGCACCAAGGGTACAAGTGTCGGCTTTGGTATTTCAATCAGTCAGTCATATCTGCGCGGGGATGACCCCAAGATTGTGCATGATACATGCATGGATACGCTTGCAAACAATGGACAAATAATAGGAGCTTCAGAGTGAGACTTATTACAATAACAACAATCACTGCATCACTTTTCCTGCTTACAGCGTGCGAAAGGGTTACCGAGAAATCCATACACCAAAACGCCATTGCAGCCTCATATAATATGACGGTTGATGATAGCAATCTCTACAAAACATTGAACGCCGAACAAAAAGCGCGTGCGATTATGTTTTTACAAAATGGCAGTACTGTCGCAGCTTCACTTGAGGGTATGTAAATGGTTGAACTCGTCCTTCCGAAAAATTCCCGCGTAACCGTTGGGAAGACTTGGCCAAAGCCAGAGGGTGCGAATATTCGCGCCTTCAAGGTCTACCGCTTTGATCCGGATACGGGCGAGAACCCGCACGTTGATACTTATTATCTTGACCTTGACGACTGTGGCCCAATGATTTTGGACGCGCTGATCAAGATCAAAACCGACATCGATCCAACGCTGACGTTCCGGCGTTCTTGCCGCGAAGGTATTTGTGGGTCCTGTGCGATGAATATCGACGGGATCAACACATTGGCCTGCCTCTACGGTATGGACGATGTAAAAGGGGAGGTGAAAATTTATCCACTGCCCCACATGCCTGTGGTCAAGGACCTGATCCCGGATCTGACGCATTTTTACGCCCAACACGCCAGCATTATGCCGTGGCTGGAAACCAAAACCAACCGTCCGGCCAAAGAATGGCGTCAATCCATTGAGGATCGCAAAAAACTGGACGGGCTTTATGAATGCGTGATGTGTGCGAGTTGCTCCACCTCTTGCCCCAGTTATTGGTGGAATGGTGATCGGTATTTAGGGCCAGCGGCATTGTTGCACGCGTATCGCTGGATCATTGACAGCCGCGACGAAGCTACCGGCGCGCGCCTTGATGAGCTGGAAGACCCGTTCAAACTATACCGCTGCCATACCATCATGAACTGTACCAAAACCTGCCCCAAAGGGTTGAATCCAGCCAAGGCAATTGCCGAGCTTAAGAAAATGATGGTTGAACGCAGGGTATAAATCTGCCCTGAATCGACCGTATATTGTGGTATTCGGCATATTCCACATATTTTTCCAGTAATAAAGCTTGCGTTGAAAATATACATTCTCTTATGATTTCAGTAATATTCGTACAATAAAAACGAAATATCACTGCGGAGGAAAATATGGCTGACATAGTAATTATGGGCGCAGGCATTGGCGGCGTGCCAATGGCGTTCGATATGAAAAAGGAAATGCGGAGCGAGGATAATCTGACGGTTATCTCAAATACCTCGTATTTTCAGTTCACCCCATCAAACCCTTGGGCTGCCGTTGGTTGGCGCACCAAGGAAGATATCACGATCGAGCTGGAGCCGGTCATGAAAAAACAGGACATCGCTTTTATCTGCGATGGCGTTGCAAAGGTTGAGCCAGATGCAAATAAACTGGTTTTGGAAAGTGGCCGCGAAGTCTCATACGATTACCTGATCATCGCCACTGGCCCGGAACTCGCGTTTGATGAAATCGAAGGTCTTGGACCTGATGGGTTTACGCAATCTGTATGCGCGGTTGACCATGCGGTAGATGCTTACGGTGGCTGGGAAGAGTTTTGCAAAGACCCCGGGCCGATTGTCGTAGGGGCCGTGCAAGGCGCGTCTTGTTATGGTCCAGCGTATGAATTTGCCATGATCATGGACACGGAACTGAAAAGACGCAAAATTCGCGACAAAGTGCCGATGACATTCGTTACGGCAGAACCCTACGTCGGGCATCTGGGGCTTGGCGGGGTTGGTGATACCAAAGGTCTGCTGGAATCCGAGATGCGGGATCGCCATATCAAATGGATCACCAATGCGCGGGTCGATAAAGTCGAAGACGGCAAAATGTCGGTTTCCGAGATTGCTGGCGATGGATCGGTTGCGCAGGAACACGCGCTCGATTTCAAATATTCGATGATGCTACCGGCATTTCGCGGCATCCCGGCGGTACGCGATATCGACGGGCTGGTAAACCCGCGTGGCTTTATTATTGTTGATAAACATCAGCGTAACCCGAAATATCAGAATGTCTATTCTGTCGGTGTATGCATCGCCATTGCCCCGCTTGAGGCCACGCCTGTACCCGTCGGGGTGCCTAAAACCGGCTTTATGATCGAAAGCATGGTGGCCGCCACGGCTGGCAATATCGGTGAAGTTCTGCGCGGGCGCGAACCAAGCCATGAGGGTACGTGGAATGCGTTCTGTCTGGCCGATTTTGGCGATTCCGGTGTGGCATTTCTGGCCCAACCACAAAATCCGCCACGCAATATGAATTGGGCAGGATCAGGCAAATGGGTGCATTTGGCAAAAATTGCGTTTGAAAAATATTTCCTGCGCAAAATTCGCAAAGGTCAATCAGAGCCGTTCTTTGAAAAAGCCATGATGCGGATGATCAATGTTACCCGTCTGAAAGACAAATAACTAATAAGGGCGCGCTGAAAAAGGTGCGCCCTATGTCGGCAATTGCATATGGCGTGCCCGCGCGCCGCGTTCGATTGCCGCGCCATGCAGACGGTCGATATTCAACTCATAACGAATCTCGGCCATAAAACGCAGCTCCCCTTGATGCAGGCGCCCATCGGCTGCGGCAACATCACAGGCCATGGCGTATGCTGTTTCATAAAGCGGTTCTGGTAAAGCTTTGCGGATAAGATCAAAAAGCGCATCTAGCCCGTCTTCTTCCTCAAACAGATCAAAAACCACTTGCGAGACGGTCTTGATTCGGGCGCTGTCATAATCGGCAAAGGTCGGCATATGATCAACGATGCGGGTTATCGACAGCAACTCGGAATTGGTGATCGTTTCATCTGAAGCAGATTCAGCGATCATCACTGCGACCAGTGCATCTTGCGGGTTGAAAGACGCCAGGAAATCTTCGGACATGGGAACCTCATAAATGTTGTTTACCCAAGATTATTGACCTTAGGCGCGTTGCACAATAGGAAGCGAAAGAATATTTTTCGCTTTGACGATCAACGGAGACGATTATGTCTGAATTTCGCGATGCTGCCCTGAATGCAAAAGCCTGGCCCTTTGAAGAGGCGCGAAAACTGGTAAAGCGGTACGCAAAATCCTCTCCCGAAAAAGGGTATGTGCTGTTTGAAACAGGATATGGCCCATCGGGGCTGCCCCATATCGGCACGTTTGGTGAGGTGGCGCGCACAACAATGGTGCGGCGCGCCTTTGAAGCAA
>CAYSAZ010000175.1:0-3359 GCA_964429065.1 uncultured Rhodobacterales bacterium | reverse complement strand
CTAAAACAAACTTCACAGAGTGGCCGCCATTCAAGCCCGCTGGGAACCGAAGAATAGGCTTCTTAATATAGTAATATGAACCCTCTCGCCGAAACTCTATGCTGCCTTCCGCCATAAGCTGTAGCAGGCCAGCTTGTTGGGGCAACACATGGTAGGGCATAACGGATCCGGCCGAGTGCACCGCCTCAAAAGGCAGCGCCACAAGTCCACCGGGATAATAGCGCATCATTGCGCGAACTGTTCTGATGGCGTCTGCGGGGGGTTCGGCTCCGGCAAGGCTCATGCCTGCTGCAGACAGCTCATAGTTACGCTCGCCGATCGAAAATTCGGTTTTCGTGCGATATGGGCGAGACGGGGTTTCGCCCGATGTAGCCCCGGCATTGGCCAACCGAACGTTACCAAGTGTATATTCATTTATAATAAGATCGAAATCGCGTTCGAGATAGCGCGAAAGTGCTAATAGGGATCGTTCGGTTTCGCCATTACGTTGTGTCGAGACTCGCCCCACGCAACTTCCTGGGTCTACGAAGGTAATTCTATTTTTGTCTATGCCTGCAACCGCAGCGCCAGGGCCTGATCTTGTTGTGCGCGGCTGCACAACAATTTGCTGCACACGCTCGGTGGCACCGTCAAAATTCCAGATAATCGCGTCATAGGCTGTCACAAACAGATAAATAGGGGTTGTGCCCTCAGCAATGATTATCGTCGCGACGGATGTCTCAACATCTTGCCCGCTCACAGCAATTGAGGAAACGGCCGAACCTTCATAGCCGTTCACAAAAACAACTTCTGATTCAGGTTGTGGTTTGGGTGCTGAGCAGCGAACTGGGTCTGGGATGCGCGGTTGTGGGCGGGTGCCCGCTTGCTCCAGATCTGCCGGATCAATGGCCGCAATAACCGCCGCGGCTTCGTCAAGATTGACCAGCCCGTCTTGATTATAATCAAACGCCATAATGATTTCGATCATTTGCGTGTTAGAGCGTCGCGCTTGCTGGGCGTCTTTGGCGCGCGCGAGGGTTAATATTTCGGAAAATGACAGGGTTTGATCGGAGTTTTGATCGCCTTCACGAAACTTCAGAGATAAATCCGCCCTATCCTGCGCACCAAGATACGGCAATTGAAGTTGGACTTCTCCGGCCGAAAGATCGCCATCTCCATTCAGATCATAACGGAGCAAATTGGTAATTTCCCGCGCTCTGGCCACCGCCAATTGTTGGTTTCCTTGCAACGCGGCTGCCGCCAGTGAAGCGTTTCCATCTGGCGAAATTTGGAATATCCATCGCGTGATTTCCGGCAAGTATTGCACTCCGCGCTGCGCGATGCGCACCAATATTTCGTCGGGCAAGGTCTTTGCAAATTCCTCTATGCTTTGATCAAGTGTTTGCGCAAAAGCACTGCTTGGCAACGCAAACGCCAAACAGAAAAAACCTGTTTTAACCGATGCTGGCAAGTGGCTAAGGACTGAATATGCGTTTGTTAACTTCATGGATCTGCCTTTTTTCTAGTCAGAAAGGTTGTTATCTGTCGGGTATTGCACAAAGGAAATGCCTCTGGCCGTTATGCGCTGAATTTTTCCGTTGGGCCGCTCAATGTGCCATACGATGCGCCCTTGCGGGCCATGTCCCATTTCTGGCAGGCCATCACTCAAAATCGTGTCTTGGTTATTATCACCAATGATCAGCAAATCTTCCCCGACATTCGCCAGGTTTTCTGAGCTTAACCGCAATACATTTCCGATACCATTTTTTAGGTCGAGCACGGATTTTCCGGCGAGTTGCTGCGCCGAAAAATTCACAAACCCACCACGGGTCACAAACAGGCGCGTATGGTCGCTCGGCTCATCGCGGGTGCCGGGATAGGCGGGGAGGGAAAGCAAAGCGGGGTTATTCAAGAAAGGTGGTGTGGGTAAAATCCCCACTTTCAGGCCCGGAGCAAAGGCCAGAATCAATTGAGAATCCGGCCCGTTAGGGACCGTAGCGACCAGACCATAATTCTGGTATTCAAACCGCCAGCCAGCGCTGCCTTCCAGCCAGATTTCATCCACCCCCTCATCCCCATCAACGATCACCGGAAACCCACTCCGCAAGCGCGCATCATTTCTGATTATCAGTATATCTCGCCCATTATTGCGTAGATCTATCGCATCAAGCACGTAATTCACGTCGGCACTCAGGTGCCTATAATTTGGCGAACCAGCACTGCCGAGGGTAAAGGTGCCATTCCGCCCGCGCCTCAGGTGTTGCCGATCTGCGAACAACGTTATCTCGTTAGGTTTGCCTGCATTGAAAACAGCCTGTTTTTGGCCCAATTCACCTGCGTCAGAAATTTCCCAACATTCCTCTTGTAGCATCACAAGCCGATCATCCATATCGCCAGTGAACACAATTTGCCGAGGGGCGCGGCCCATAAGCGCCGCCACATCAATCACAACCGCATTCGAGGCCCTGTTCTCTGTATTCAGGATCACACGTCCGCCAGCCCCCCGCAGGCTTTCAAGGTTTGGCTCCACGCGTCCAGCGTTAGGCCAAGCCAATTCCACCACCTGCCCATCGGGCGAGTCAACAGAAGACTGAGCCTGCGCACCAGGCACGTGCTCCAATGAAAACACCCCCAGCGGCCCCTCCGGGGTTTGCAGCGCCATGCTCGGTGGCTCAACCACATACGCATCCAGTGCCGTACGCACCAAAACGGGCCCGCCTGCGCTTTTACTGCGAAAAATCTGGCCGGTAAACGCGTCATCAATTGTGCGGTCCCAGCGTAGGCGCGGGTCGAGGATGATCTGGTCATACCAGTCGGTGATCAGTTCCAGCTCTCCGCGTTCGGTGCCCAGAATCGTCTCCCCGTTCACAATCACTGTGTCGAACGCGCCATTTTGGGTGTCAATAATTTCCATAGACAAAAAGGTCTGCGGCCGTGGCGAAAAATGACCTGGCCCCTTCCATATAAAGGTGTCCACACCCCCAAGGCCGTTATAAATATCTGTGTCCCACGAGCGCCGAAGCGCAACCTGCCTTACGGCATCTCCTGGATTATTTATCCGCGATAAGCATTCAATGCTGGATTGCGATTGCGCGAAAACCGGTTCAACTAGCCAAGCAAACCCTATCAGCGCACTCAAGAATA
Organism: uncultured Rhodobacterales bacterium; assembly: GCA_964429065.1. Taxonomy (GTDB): domain Bacteria; phylum Pseudomonadota; class Alphaproteobacteria; order Rhodobacterales; family Rhodobacteraceae; genus NORP23. The sequence continues at coordinate 236 of CAYSAZ010000175.1, read as the reverse complement.
GGCCCATGGGCTGATTTTTCACCCACTTAGAATTCAGATACATGGACATAAGACTCCAACGAAACGGTGTATACATAGGCATGAAGCTCCTACTCTAAGTTGTATGCCCAAATAGTCAATCCCAAACACCCAAGGAGAAACGAACAGTGGCATCCATTGGCTTTATCGCTGCACGAAGCTACATCAGGCATTACGCTCCCAAATACATTATCAAAACGTCAAAACCTCGTCCCTGA
>CAYSAZ010000174.1:0-3469 GCA_964429065.1 uncultured Rhodobacterales bacterium | reverse complement strand
TCGTTGTTCTTAGTGATCATCTGACACATCCAAACAATATGACACCCGTTCTGGAAACGATGGAGCGGCGCAACACGGTTATGATGTTCGGAGCCGGGTTGGTGCCAAATATCATCGACAAACCCGGCGCGATGTTTGATGTTTTTCCCACGATTTTGGAGGCTTTAGGCCTTAATCTGCCCAATAGTCAGGCCGGTATTGGTGTGTCGCTACTGTCGGATCAACCAACTCTGCTTGAACAATTCAGCGCAAAAAACCTGAACGCCGCTTTGGAATTTGAAGCGGCGTTTGCACAGGAATTATGGGCTGAATAAACGGACAGTAAACGCAGGTTTTCAGATTTCATCTGCGGAATGGATTACTTTGCCAAGCAAGCCATAGGCCAGTGCTTCATCTGTGGTCAGCCAGAAATCCCGTTCGGTATCCTGGGCGATTTTCTCGCGGGTTTGGCCGGTCGCGGCTGCAAAAATATTCTCGTAACGTTCCTTCATAACTTTGATTTGCTGCGCTTGAATCGCAATATCCGAAGCTTTGCCACCAACACCACCAGCTGGTTGATGCAGTAAAAACCGCGTATTGGGCAAGCAGTACCGATTTTCGCGTTGTGCCCCAACAAAAATCATCGCGCCAGCGCTTGCCACCCAGCCAGACCCGATAATCCGCACTGTTGGCTTAATGAATCTGATCAGATCGTGCACCATGTCACCTGATTCAACATGCCCGCCCGGCGAGCTGATAAACATGGTGATCGGATTGTCATTGATGCTTGCCAACGCCAATAGACGCTCTGCCGTAACCTTGGCCAGTTTGTCGTTTATTTCACCAACAACAGTAACATAACGTTTCTCAAACGTGATCCGTTCGGGTGAGAAGGCCTTGTCTTTATTTTTATTCTTGCTCATTTTGGATATCCTGAATTGGTTTTTGACAGCTTATAGCGGCAGCGGGCGTTGTTCGGCCATGGTTTCCATCGCGAAATATGAGGTGACAGAATCCAGTTCTACCTTAGAGATAAGCCGCTGATAGACGGTATCATAACTGGTCATATCATGGGTCACGACCTTCAACATATAGTCATAATCGCCCCCGATCCGGAAAAAATCGATGACCTCGGGGATGGATATAACATGGGTGCGAAAGGATTTCAGCCAATCTGCCGAATGATGTCGCGTGCGAATCATCACAAATACCACCAGCCCCAGCCCCAGTTTTTGGCGATCAAGCCGCGTGGTCGCACCCCGGATAATTCCTGAAGCATGCAAAGCTTGCAGGCGGCGCCAACATGCGTTCTGTGACAGCCCGACGGTGTCTGCCAATTCCCGTTGCGAGCGGGACGAGTCGACTTGTAGTGCTGCCAACAGAGCTTTATCGATTTGATCTGGATTATCGTTTCTCATACGATCATATGACAACATACAATGGGTAAAGTCAACGTAATTGATGATGATATTTGCATATGTTTAGGGTCAAATGCATATTAAGGAGATATGCATGCCACTAAACAGTTTTCGCAAAACGCTCGACGTTGTCAACCCGATTAAATTCCTGCGCGATGGCCTGATTGGCGAAGGGCGTATGATTCCGGGGAAATTTGGCGAGGTGCCGCTGGTCTATGCGGATTATGTGGCCTCGGGGCGGGCGCTGCAACAGGTGGAAAATTTCATCACGACGCAGGTGCTGCCATTTTATGCCAATACCCATACGGACGCCTCGTATTGCGGCGATTATACCACCAATTTGCGTGCGCAAGCCCGTGCGGAAATTGCCCGGCTTACCCGCGCCGATGAGAGTTGCACCGTGGTGTTTTCAGGCGCGGGTGCGACGGCGGGTCTGAACCGTTTGATTGCCCTCCTGGGGGTTGAGCAGGCGGAAAACCCGGTGGTGCTTATCGGGCCTTACGAGCACCATTCCAATATCCTTCCATGGCGTGAAAGCAAAGCCACGATCATTGAAATTCCCGAGGCGCCCATGGGCGGGCCGGATTTGAGGGCACTGGAACAGGCCTTACTTGAACATCAAGACGCGGATCTGTTGATCGGCAGTTTTTCAGCCGCCTCAAATGTGACGGGCATTATCACCGATGCAACAGCTGTGACCCGGCTGCTTAAATCGCACAAGGCAATCTCGGTTTGGGATTACGCCGGGGGCGCGCCCTATTTGTCGATTGATATGGCCAGTGGCACGGACGCAGAAAAGGATGCGGTTGTAATTTCGGCACATAAATTTCCCGGTGGTCCGGCGGCATCCGGTATATTGATCCTGCGCAATGATGCGGTGAAACGCAATACGCCCACATGGCCTGGCGGCGGTACGGTTACGTTCGTTTCACCCTGGGGGCACCATTATCACGATAGTATTTTTGAGCGCGAAGAAGCTGGCACCCCGAACGTCATCGGCGATATTCGTGCAGCTCTGGTGTTTATGATCAAGGATTCAATCGGGCAGGATGCAATCACGGCGCGTGAGCATGAATTGAACGAGATGGCGGTGGCGGGCTGGGCAGACAACCCACATTTAACACTGTTTGATGTCGAAAACCAAAACCGCCTGCCGATTTTTTCGTTTCTGATGAAGGACGCGCGGGGCGAGATCATAAACGCGCAGGATATCACCCATATGCTCAGCGATACTTACGGCATTCAGGCGCGGGGCGGTTGTGCCTGTGCGGGGCCATACGGGCATCGGCTGTTAGAGCTGGACCGGGTGACCTCAGATAGTTTATGCAGCCAGATTTTGGCGGGAAATGAGGACGTAAGACCGGGCTGGGTGCGCCTGAATTTCAGCTATCTGATGGACGATAAAACCGCGTGTTATATCATCGACAGCGTTAACAGACTGGCACTTGAAATGGGCGCGCGGATTGCGGTGTAGATCAGGTCTTTAGACCGGCGCGCTTCAAATCGGTCAGCAACATTTCCTGCATCCCTTCAGGTAAGGGCCAACCGTCTAAGATTTTCTGATAATTTTTCGTAAAAATTGGACGTTTTGATATCATAAGCTGAAATATCTCTTCAGCCTCCTCAAGCTGATCGCCTTGAACAAGGCTGGCGGTCAGCAGAATATAAGAAGACAGCGACCCTACTTGAGCATATTGGCGCGCGTGATATATGGCCTGGCTGCTGTTATTGCGCAAATAATAATACATTGCGATTGAAAGATGATACCATGGCGGATGCCCAGGGCTAAGCTGCATGGCACGTTCAACCATGGCCTTACCTTCGTCCGAATTCTCTAGCTGGATAAAGTGACTGCCCATATCTGCGAGCACCTCGGCATCATTGGGATTAAGACGTAAAGCCGTGCGCGCCGCCGCCTTAAACCCTTCTGCATCCTTATTATTGAATTTTGCAATCGCCAGATACTGATATGCCATAGCATTTTCGGGATCAGTACTGACGGCCTTTTGGGCGGCTGAAAGGGCTTTAGAGCTGAGTTTATTTATGTCTATTTTTTTATCAACATGAAATTT
>CAYSAZ010000173.1:0-3487 GCA_964429065.1 uncultured Rhodobacterales bacterium | reverse complement strand
CTTGAATCACAGATCAGACCATTTGTGAATCCAGAACGTCAACAGCCCCTAGTTTAGTAGGTTAATTAGCGATGCGGTTTTAAATTTCTCCTCACAAAAATAGACTTTATTTTCAACAAAATAAGTAGCTTAGCAATATCTTTCAAAACTATTAAACCGGTTTAGTAGTTTTGAAACCATGAAACCGCCCGTTTGCATTTCCCCTATCACACATTGTGTCAAACCTGTTTCAAGCATGAAATTGGTATTGTTTTACCCCTTATATGCACATAAACCACATCCAGAGGTTGGCCCCTTCACAGGAGAAAAATCATGTGTGGTATTATTGGAATTCTTGGCATATCTGATGTCACCCCAACCCTTATCAATACCCTTCAACGTCTGGAATACCGCGGCTATGACAGCGCCGGAATTGCCACGCTAAATGGCGGCCTGCTTGATAGCCGCCGCGCTGTTGGCAAGCTGTCAGCGTTAACCACTTTGCTAAACAAACACCCCCTGCGTGGCACATCTGGCATTGGGCATACACGTTGGGCGACCCACGGTGCGGCAACGCAGGTAAATGCCCATCCCCATTCTGCTGGACCAGTTAGCGTTGTACATAACGGCATCATTGAGAATTTTCGCACCCTGCGCGATGAATTGACGGCCAAAGGCGTGAACTTTGCCTCTGAGACCGATACCGAAGTCGTCGCCCAGTTTTGTGCCCATTTCATGCACGCAGGTCACAGCCCCCAACAGGCTGTTGCTGCAACCCTTGCCCGCCTTCAAGGAGCCTTTGCGCTCGCATTTTTATTTGCTAACGAAGATAACCTGCTAATCGCAGCGCGGCGTGGTTCACCCTTGGCAATCGGGCATGGAGACGGTGAGATGTTCATTGGCTCTGACGCCATGGCACTGGCCCCGATGACCAATCGCATCACCTATCTGAAAGAGGGCGACTGGGCTGTACTAACACGAAGCGATGCCCAGATATTTGATGCTCTTGGCAACCCTGTAATACGCCAGATACAAACGGTTAATGTTGATCAGATTATCGCTGATAAAGGCCCCTATCGGCACTTCATGGCCAAGGAAATCCATGAACAGCCCTCGGTTTTGGCGCTTGCTCTGTCCCATTATCTTAACCCCGAACGCACAACCATATCTCTGCCCGGCGGGGACGTGGATTTTACCAAATTTGATCGCCTGATTTTGGTAGCTTGCGGCACGGCTTATCTGGCCTGCAATGTCGCAAAATACTGGTTTGAACAGGTCGCGCGCATTCCGGTGGAAATTGATGTTGCCTCGGAGTTTCGCTATCGCGAGGCGCCGTTAAACGGCCGCGAAGGCGTGATTTTTATCAGCCAATCCGGGGAAACCGCCGACACCCTGGCTGCACTCCGGTATGTTACGGGCAAGGTCGCCCATGTGCTGGCAGTCGTGAATGTAGCGGAAAGCTCCATCAGCCGCGAGGCCGACCGGGCGTTGCAAATCATGGCTGGTCCCGAGATTTCGGTAGCCTCGACCAAGGCCTTTACCTGCCAGTTATCAACCCTTGCCTGCCTAAGTATTCTTGCCGCACGACAACGCGGGCAGATAGACGCAGCTGAAGAACAGCGCCTGATCACAGTCCTGATCGCTGCTCCCGCTCTCGTAGCGAACGCCATCGCGCAGGAACCGGATATGGAGCACGCCAGCCGTGACCTTGCCAAAGCCCGCGACATCCTGTTTCTGGGGCGTGGCGCGTTGTTCCCGCTGGCTCTGGAGGGCGCGCTAAAACTGAAAGAGCTCAGCTATATCCACGCCGAAGGCTATCCTGCTGGCGAGCTAAAGCATGGCCCCATTGCCCTGATTGATGACAGTGTACCTGTCATCGTCTTCGCGCCCAGCGGCCCGCTATTTGATAAAACCATCTCGAACATGGAAGAAGTCATTGCGCGCGGCGGCAAGGTCTTGCTGATCACGGATGCTCAGGGCGCGCAGGCGGCACCTGACAGCGTATGGCAAACGATCACCCTTCCTGCGGTTGATCCGTTCATCGCGCCCTTAATTTACGCAGTGCCAGCACAACTTCTGGCCTATCACACGGCACTGGAAAAGGGCACGGATGTGGACCAGCCGCGCAATCTGGCAAAGTCTGTGACGGTTGAGTGATTTTGAGGGCTTGTTAAGCCACATCAAAACCTCGTAACTACCCACAAGTCCCCCGTTCAGGAGCCTGCAAAAATGAAGTCTCGTCTGCCGTTTATCTTTGTAATCATCACCCTATTGCTCGATTCTATCGGCATTGGCATTATTATTCCGGTCATGCCCGATCTTGTGCAAGATCTAACCGGCGGCAGCGTCAGTTCAGCGGCCCTGTGGGGTGGCTTTCTGGCGACCACTTACGCAGTTATGCAATTTATCTGCGGGCCTACCATTGGCAACCTTTCGGATCGCTATGGGCGCCGGCCAGTGTTGCTGATTTCGGTTTTTGTGATGGGGCTGGATTATATTTTGCTAAGCTTGGCTGACACGATCTGGCTGTTGTTCATCGGGCGCCTAATCGCGGGTATCACCGGCGCCACATTTTCCACCGCAGCGGCCTATGTGGCGGATATCTCACCGGCAGATAAACGGGCCGCAAACTTTGGCCTGATCGGAGCCAGCTTCGGCATTGGGTTTATCATCGGCCCTGCTATCGGCGGGTTACTTGGGGAATTTGGACCGCGCGCGCCGTTCATAGTCGCCGCCGTCTTTGCACTCGCGAATTTTGTACTGGGATATTTCATCCTGCCTGAAACCCTTGCGCCAGAAAAACGCCGTGCATTTGATTGGCGACGGGCCAACCCGCTCGGGGCATTGATGGTAGTGCGCCGCATTCCTCACATGACCAGCCTGGTGGTGGTTCTGTTTATCTTCACAATCTCGCATCAGGTATATCCTTCAATCTGGAGCTATTACACGATCGAGGCCTTCGACTTTTCCCCAAAAATGATCGGCCTGTCGCTGGCAATTTTCGGTATATTCATGGCCATCATGCAAGGCGGTCTGATCCGCGTTATCATCCCGCGCTTTGGTGAGATGAAAACTGCGCGCTTTGGGTTAATCCTGAACCTTGTGGTGTTTATTCTTGTTGCCTTTATCGGGAACTTTTGGCTGCTGTTTGCCCTGATGCCCTTCATGGCGTTTGGGGCGGTTGTCGGGCCGGCACTGCAAGGGATCATGTCAAATATTGTTGACGAGGACGCACAAGGTGAATTGCAGGGAATCGTGTCCTCGGTCAATGCGTTGGCGATGATATTCAGCCCCATCGCTATGACGGGTATTTTCCGGTTCTTTACCGCTGAAAATGCCCCGATCTATCTGCCCGGCGCCCCGTTTTTGGCCTCTGCTGTACTAGAGGCCATTGCCTTGGTGTTCTTGATCAGTCTGGCGCGTCGGGTATTCGCCAGTAAATTGGTATAGATAACTATTGATATCTCTAATTATAACTTAATTACAGATATTTACCGCTAAACTACTA
>CAYSAZ010000172.1:275-3496 GCA_964429065.1 uncultured Rhodobacterales bacterium | reverse complement strand
ATGAACCGACGACGGCGCTCGATGTTGTGGTGCAGCGCGATATCATTAACCAGATCAATGAGCTGAAAAACCAGTTTGGCTTTTCGATTCTGTTCATCACCCATGATCTGGGCCTGATGGTTGAATTTTGTGACCGCATCGGCGTGATGTATTCCGGTGAACTGGTTGAGGTGAATGACGCCAAAACCATATTCACCGCCCCGCAGCACCCCTATACAATCGCACTGGGCAAATCGTTTCCCCCACTTAGCGGCCCGCGCGTGCGTCTTGAAGGTATCCGCGGCGCGCCACCCAGTCCGATGAACCTGCCAGCGGGGTGTAGCTTTCAACCACGCTGCGCAAAAGTCATTGATGTTTGCGTGGCAAAACCTGCGCGTCTAGAATCCCAAAGTGACGGAGGTCTGGCCCGATGCCATCTACTGAACCAATAATCGAGTTGAAAAACATCACCAAGGATTTTGCCTTGGGTGGTATGTTTTTCAACAAAACTCTGCTGCGCGCCATTTCGCGTGTCAGCCTGAAACTATACGCTGGGCGGGCGCTGTCTCTGGTGGGGGAATCCGGCTCTGGCAAAAGTACCATTGCGCGGCTTATCGCCCGGGTTTACGCGTTGACAGAGGGGGAAATCACCTTTCACAACCAGATCATAGGGGCGATGAACCGCAAAGATCTGGCTGCCTATAGATCTGATGTGCAGATGATTTTTCAGGATCCGTTTGGCTCGCTCAATCCGGTGCATTCGGTAGGCTACCATCTGGTGCGGCCTCTTAAAATTCACAACCCCAGCCTAAGCCATGAAGATGTTACACAACGATCCCATGAAATGCTGGACCAGGTCGGGCTTTCTCCGGCGGCGGATTTCATAAACCGCAAACCCCATGAGCTGTCAGGCGGGCAACGCCAACGGGTTGCCATTGCCCGTGCCCTATGCGCCAATCCCAAAGTTTTACTGGCAGATGAACCCACCAGCATGCTGGATGTATCGGTACGCCTTGGCATTCTGAACCTGCTGGCGGACCTTAAGGACGAGCACGGGCTGTCAACGCTTTATATCACGCATGACATCGCCACCGCGCGCTATTTTTCCGAAGATACCGCGGTGATGTATGCCGGTCATCTGGTGGAAAGCGGCCCGTCTGAGGCCATAACATCGACACCACGCCATCCTTATACGCAATTGCTGATCCAATCGGTGCCCAATCCAGCGCGCGAAGACGACCAATCAAGCGAGCGGCGAGCCACAGACATCCCGCTTTGGACCCCAAAATCCATCGGCTGCCCGTTTGTGTCGCGCTGTCCACGTGTAACGGACCTCTGCCGCCAAAGCATGCCTGAAGAAACCTCCATCGCAGACGGGCATAATGTTCGCTGCCATCACCTATGATTGGGCCGATGATGAATGATTTTTTATACGCCTTACGCAATGCCCGGGCCATTTCAATTAACCATCTTGGCTATGAAACAGCAGGATTAAAGACGGCTGTATTTTGTCTGGGAGACGGGGGGCACGCATCCAAATGCACGCTGTTGCGCATATCTGACGATCAGGTCGTATTTACGATACCGCTCAGCCAGCCCCAAGCGGTGGCAGGCTGGAAAGGTAATAGCTATCAAGTGATCGACTTCTCGGAATTCACCACACCAGGCAGCTACCGTATTTGTGTGTATGACACCACCCATACGCTTGAATACTCCGAAGATTTTGAGATCGCTGCGGCCCTATATCACCCGCAGCTATCCCGTATGATGCTCGGGTATTTCCAATCCCAACGTTGCGGGGATCAATACACCGACACGACTGTGCCGTTTTTTTCCGGTAAACGCACCGGGCATGTGGATGTGCACGGCGGCTGGTATGATGCATCGGGCGATGTTTCAAAATACCTCAGCCATTTGTCTTATGCCAATTACATGAACCCGCAACAAACACCGCTTGTGGTTTGGGCTTTGGCCAATGCAGCTGAAAATTCCAGCACTGATCTTGGTGATGATTTTGGGCGTGAGGCCGTTTGGGGTGCCGATTTTTTGGTGCGCATGTTTGACCCTGCGGGGTATTTCTATATGACCGTTTTTGACAAATGGTCAGGGGATGTGGAGCAACGTGAAATCTGTTCTTATTCCACCCAAGACGGTATCAAACACGACAGTTGGCAGGCTGGTTTTCGCCAAGGTGGCGGCATGGCTATTGCCGCACTGGCGCGCTTGTCCCGACTGGGTAAAGACGGTGACTTTTCTGCCGGTCATTACGGGGAAATCGCCCAACAGGGCTTTCAGCATTTGTTAACACATAACACACAATACCTTGACGACGGTGTGGCCAATATCATTGATGACTATTGCGCCCTGCTCGCGGCTGTTGAGCTGCATCGTGCCACAGATAACCCCGATTACATAATGCACGCCGACAATTTCGCCAAAAATCTGATGGCGCGATTGACAAAGGACGGCTGGTGGCATGCCGATGCTAACGGCGCCCGCCCGTTTTTCCATGCATCCGATGCAGGCATGCCCATGGTGGCACTTGCCGCTTATGCGGAGATTTGCGGCGCAGCTGAAAAGCAAAACGTAGTGGATGCACTTAACAAATCCGTGCAGCACCTAAACGATATAACACATGCCGTTTTCAACCCGTTTTCCTACCCGCGCCAGTTCGTGAAATCAAGCGCTGGCGCTCTTGGATCACAGTTTTTCTTTCCCCATGAAAACGAAAGCGGTTATTGGTGGCAAGGCGAAAACGCCCGTCTGGCCAGCATTGCCTATGGATTAAAATGTGCAAAACCGCTTGTGGACAGCGCGTTGCACATGGTTTGTGATGCCCATGTCCAGCATGCAATCGACTGGATTTTAGGGCTAAACCCTTATCAATCCTGCATGATGCAAGGGGTCGGGCGCAATACGCCAACCTACCAGCCAGCCAAATTTCCCAACGTCGATGGGGGCATTTGCAACGGTATTACCTCAGGTTTGGAAAACGAGGCCGATATAGGGTTTTGCGATACCGAAGACCCCATGCAATCCTGGCGCTGGTCCGAACAATGGCTGCCCCACGCGGCGTGGTTTTTGCTGGCTGTCAGCGCAAAATAAACTATCCGGCCTTTGTATTCGCCCCAACCATCCCCAACATTCCGGCGAGCGCGCACATGGTGATCGGGAACATTGTAAAGACCCCGAATCCCAATCCCCAATACATACCTGCGGCAGATAACAGCATCAAGATTGCC
>CAYSAZ010000172.1:0-265 GCA_964429065.1 uncultured Rhodobacterales bacterium | reverse complement strand
CCCACGCGGCGTGGTTTTTGTTGGCTATTACGAAAGACTAAGTGATCGACCAAAACGCCAGAGCACCCAGAGCAAAATCACAGGCATGATTTGTATGTATAACACGCTGGCAATTGGCATCACTATAAGTGGTAGTATCCACAAAAATAGCCAGATACGTTGTACCTTTACATGATTTTGCATACGCAATAGAGTTTCAGGTTCAGCGCTCCATAAGACTAGGACTACCTGTAGCAACACAAAATCATATACGAAGCTATATGGC
>CAYSAZ010000171.1:0-3513 GCA_964429065.1 uncultured Rhodobacterales bacterium | reverse complement strand
GGTTTCCAATGAACAATTGCGTGAATTGGGATTGCGGGTCATTCCACAGGAATAAAGGAAAAACATGTCAAAACTGGTGGTTTATGGGGGTGTTTCCCTGTCTGGTGAGATTAGCGTTTCTGGCAACAAAAACGCGGTTTTACCGATGATTTGCGCCAGTCTTTTGAGCTGTGAAACTGTGGCTCTGTCCAATATGCCGGCAATTACTGATGGCTTGAAAATCGGCCAGTTTTTCCGCGATATGGGGGCTGAGGTGCTGGAAAATGCCGCCGATTCAACCATTCGCATCACCCATGGTCCCTATCGTGTTGAAAATACCGCGAAAATACCCACCGGAATACGTTCTGCCGTACTGCTGATTGCGCCGCTTTTGCATCTGACCGGGCGCTTTGCCTTTGATCAGGATGCCAAGGGTTGTGCGCTGGGGGTGCGCGAGATCGACCCGCACCTCAGCATCCTTGCCGAATTTGGCTGCACGGTCACCTATAATGGTACAAGTTGTCTGATTGAAAAACCCAAAACCTGTATTCCTGCGAATATTTGGATGGATTATCAATCGGTTACCGCTACGGAAACGTTTTTGATGATGGCGGCTCTGACCAAGGGGAAATCGACCCTTACCAATGCGGCAAGTGAGCCACATGTGAAATATTTCTGCAAATTTCTGATAAAAATGGGGGCCAAAGTCACCGGGCTTGGCACCTCTATTCTGGAGGTTGAGGGCGTTGATGCGCTATCTGGTGTTGATTTTCGCGTGCCCGATGATCATCATGAAGCCGCGACTTACGCCGCCATTGGTGCGGCAACTGGCGGCACGTTGCTGGTTAAAACCCATATCGTCGATGAAATGACGTTGATTGTTCGGCAATTTCAAAAGGTTGGCCTGAATATGCACATTGTTGAGGGCGGCATCCAAACCGGGCCCAGCACTTTTGAGATTGAGGAAAGTTTCACCCCGGAAATTCTGGCCAAGGTCGAGGCCGCGCCGTGGCCCTATTTTCCCGCTGATATTTTACCCCAAATCATTGGCGCCTCCATTCAGGCCAAGGGCGAGCTGTTGTTTTGGAACAAGGTATATGAGGGCGCGCTGTTTTGGTCGTCTGAGTTGTTGAAATTTGGCGCGCGCGCCCATCTGTCGGACCCGCATCGGCTGGTTTTGACCCGCAATAAACAGCTGCGCCCAGCCACGGTCGAGGCCCCCTATATCATCCGCGTGGTGCTAGGGCTGGTGATCGCGGCACTGCAAATCGAGGGGCGTTCCGAAATTTTAAATGCCGCCCCAATTCGCCGTGCGCATCCTGATTTTATTGAGAAACTCAAATCTATAGGCGCAAATATCGAATGGGTTAACGAAGATTAAAGAGGGCAGATATGGTTCATAAATCAGCTGTTGACGGATACGCAAAAACCGATGTTTATGTTGCTGGCAGGCCGGGGTATCCGGATGCAATTCAAAATTGGTTAACCGCCGAAATTGGGCTTGGTGCCGGGAAAACCGTGCTTGATCTTGGCGCCGGAACCGGCAAGTTCATCCCGCTGCTGCACAACATTGACACCAAAATAATTGCGGTAGAACCTGTTGAAGCGATGCGCGCAACCTGCCAACAGAATTTCCCTGATATTTCAGTGCTTGCGGGATCGGCCACGGATATTCCGCTGGCGGATCAATCGGTTGATGCGGTGATTTGTGCGCAGGCGTTTCACTGGTTTTCCAGCCAGCAAACACTGGCAGAAATCCACCGTGTTCTAAAGCCGGGTGGAAAATTGGGTTTGGTGTGGAATGTACGCGATGAAAATGTCAACTGGGTCGCCAAGCTTAGCCAGATTATGGCCCCCTATGAAACGGGCACGCCGCGGTATCACACCGGTGACTGGCGCAAAGTTTTCCCCTCAATGTTATTCAGCGATTTAGTAGAAACCCAAATGCCCCACAACCACACCGGCCCCGCATCGCAAGTGATTATCGCGCGGATTATGTCGGTCAGTTTCATCAGATCATTGCCACCTTCGGACCAGATAATCGTGGAAAACCGCTTGTGGGATTTGATCAGCTCAACGCCTGAATTGGCCACACAAAAGACGGTTTCATTTCCCTATGTCACATCGGCATTTTGTTGTACGCGGCAGATTTAACGCAATATTTTCATGCTAAATACTTAGATATTTTCCAGGATCCGGGGCTTTGTTCTGAAACTTTGCCCATCCATTGCGCGATCTTATCAACGCCGATTTCGCGGGCATATTGCATCGGCCCACCGCGCCAGCGTGGAAAACCATAGCCGTGGATTTGCACCATATCGACATCAAGCGGGCGCTCTGCAATGCCTTGCTCGACAATCAGCGCACCCTCGTTAATCAGTGCTGCGAGCATACGATTTGTGATCTCGTCTCGGGTGAATTTTTGCCGTGGTAAGATTGCATCAATCAGGGCCTCGACCTCAGGGTCGCGTATTGGTTTTCGGCTGCCATCCGCATAGGAATACCAGCCTTTGCCAGCATGTTGCCCAAGGCGGCCCATTTCACATAATTGATCACCAATCGGGATGTAGCGTTCGGCTAAATCGCGTGTTTTAGCGTTGCGTTTCCGGTTTGTCCAAGCAATTTGCAAGCCCGTCAGATCCTGCAATTCATACGGTCCCATTGGCATGCCAAAGGCCCGCATTGCGGCATCAATTTCATAAGGCAGGCACCCGTCCGCCAATAAATAATCCGCCTGACGTCGATATGCTGAAAGCATGCGGTTACCAATAAAGCCATCACAAATTCCGGCTAACACACTAATTTTGTGCAATTTTTTCCCAAAAGCAAAGCTGGTTGCCAGAACTTGCGGTGCGGTATCAGGGGTATTCACGATCTCTAATAATTTCATAATATGTGCCGGTGAGAAAAAATGCAGCCCAACGCAACGGGAGAGGTCGGCAATGCCCTCAAATATTTCGCGCGGGTCCAGATAGGAGGTATTTGTCGCCAAAATCGCATTTTTTGACATCACCCCAGCAAGAGATTTGAAAACGTCATGTTTAACCGCGAGATCCTCAAAAACCGCCTCAATCGCCAGATCGGCGCTACTTGCGGCATCGTAACAATCGCTGGCCATAAACCGTGCCAGTTGTGCCCCATGTTTATCACCCGAGATTTTGCCCCGTTGCAGCGCCCCGTCGATAAGCGTTTTCACGCGGCCTGCGCCAGCTTTTACTGCATCCTGATCCCGTTCAATCATCGTAACCGTGAATCCGCCCGCCAGACATGCCGCTGCAATCCCTGCGCCCATCAAACCGCCCCCAACAACGGCGATATGTAAGATTTCTCGTGGTGTGATACCTTTTATAACGGCGGGTTTGGCTACAGCGCGCTCCGCAAAAAATGCATGGCGCAGGGCACGCGATTGCCCTGAGGCCCGCAGGTCCATATGCAGCGCTCGTTCACGCGCCAACCCGGTGGTAAAATCGGTTTTACCGGCCCAGGCAACGGCTTTAAGGTTAGCAAGTGGTGCGGTCTGCCCCTTGGCGCGCG
>CAYSAZ010000170.1:0-3521 GCA_964429065.1 uncultured Rhodobacterales bacterium | reverse complement strand
CATGTTTAAGCTATTCGAAAACCTGGTGAATCCGTTTGCCAAATTTCCCTCAACCACGCCACCGACCGGGCTGTGGGCCTATATGAAAACCCATCTGGCGCCGTTCAAAAAATGGCTGCCGGTTATGATTATCCTCGGGGTTTTAACGGCGGTGATTGAAAGCGGGTTGATCTTTTATTCTGGCCGTTTGATTGACCTGATGGGCGCATCCGGCGCTGAAAATATGTGGAATGATCATGGGGTTGAGCTGATGCTCGCGGCGGCTTTCGTGCTATTGCTGCGGCCACTTATTTTTGGCATTAACAGCCTGTTTTTGGAACAAACACTGGTCTCAAACCTCAATGTGCAGGCACGCTGGCGTTCACATAAACAGCTGCTCGGCCAATCAACCGAATTTTTCCAAAATGATTTCGCTGGTCGGCTGGCCAACCGCGTTATGCAGATGGGCCCGGCGGTTGAGGACAGCACTTATATGACGCTCGAAGGCATTTGGTACGCGGCGGTTTACGTAGTTGGTGCGATCATCGTGTTGATGAATATCGACCTGCGCCTTGCGGCACCGATGATCATTTGGCTGGCGATTTACATCCTGTTTGTCAAACGTATCGCCACCCGTGTGGCCGTGGTTTCCGAGCGTATGACTGAAACGAAATCGCTGGTCACGGGGCGCATTGTTGATGCGTATACCAATATCGAAAGCGTCAAGTTATTCGCCAATGATGCGCGTGAGGAAACCTATGTTCTTGGGGCCATGCGGCGCCATCGCATCCGGTTTCAACGTTTCTTGCGTCTGATGACCAAACTGACGTTTAGTCTGGCCACCATGAACGGATTTTTGATGGTGGGCGTGATTGGCCCGGCGATCTGGCTGTGGAGCACCGGCGCGGTTTCGGTGGGCGAGGTTGCGGCGGCATCAGCGTTGACCATCCGTCTAAACGGCATGACCGGCTGGATCATGTGGGTGACCATTCGCCTGTTTGAACATGCGGGCGTCATGCGCGAGGGGCTGCAATCTCTGGCCGTGCCGCAAACCGTGACCGACGCGCCAAACGCGCCCGAATTGAACCTGACCAAAGGCCAGATTGATTTGGTGGATTTGTCGCATCATTATGGCAAGGGCAAGGGTGGGCTGGATAACATCAGCCTGACTATTCATGCCGGTGAAAAGATCGGGCTTGTCGGGCGGTCAGGATCGGGAAAATCGAGCCTTGTCAATCTGTTGATGCGCTTTCGCGATGCCGAGCAAGGGCAGATTTTAATCGACGGGCAGGCCGTAAACGCGGTCACACAAAACAGCCTGCGCCGCCAGATCGGCATGGTTACACAAGACAGCAGCCTGCTGCACAGATCCGTGCGCGCCAACATTTTATATGGCCAGCCAGAGGCCAGCGAGGCGGCAATGATTGAGGCCGCCAAACGCGCCGAGGCCCATGATTTCATCCTTGATCTGCAAGACCCGAACGGGCGCACCGGCTATGACGCTTTTGTGGGCGAACGGGGCGTGAAACTGTCTGGTGGCCAGCGCCAGCGCATCGCGATTGCACGTGTCATCCTGAAAGACGCACCAATTCTGGTGCTGGATGAGGCCACAAGCGCGCTGGATAGCGAGGTCGAAGCCACCATCCAGAAAACCCTTTACGGCATGATGCAAGGCAAAACCGTGATCGCCATCGCCCACCGCCTATCCACCATCGCCCAGATGGACCGGATCATCGTGCTGGACGCGGGGCGTGTGGCAGAACAGGGAACGCATAACGAATTGCTGGCGCTGGGCGGGTTATATGCAGGGTTCTGGAACCGGCAATCGGGTGGCTTTATTGGCGCGGATGCGTAGGAATGCGCCTTAAAAATCTTGGCCTAAGCCTTGCGGCAAAGCTTGAGCGTTTGGTTGATCCCTATGAGACAGGCCCCACCGAACCCGACGCCCGGGTTTGGCCCTTTATCCGTGCTAATATCGCGCCACTCAAGCAGGTCATTCTGGTCAGCATCCTGTTCACCATCATTGCCGCTACAATCGAGGTTTGGTTGATCGGGTATGCGGGGCGTCTTATTGATACTCTGATACGTATTGCTCCGGGGCAATTATGGCCCGAAATTGGGTTGGAGTTGGCAGGTGTGGCAGTGCTGCTGCTTGTCTTGCGGCCAATCGCGCATTTCCTGCGCGAGGGAACAAATGACCTTGGCCTTAAACCCAATGCTGCTACGTTATTTCGTTGGCGGGCGGCCTCACATGTAGGCAACCAATCCGTTGGCTGGTTTCATAATGACCTTGCCGGGCGCACTGCAATGCGGGTGGTTGAAATTGGGTCCAGCGCAGCGGGTGTGATTTACGCAGCCCTGCACGCCATGGCTTATGTATCGGTCTATCTGATCGGAATTCTTTTCCTGATGGCCAGCGCAGATCTGCGCCTGATATGGCCGATATTGCTGTGGCTGGCCCTGTATTTTGCCACAATGCGCATACTGATCCCCGCATTTGACCGCGCATCAGAGCAATTTCAAAACACCCGTTCGGCCCTGACGGGTGAATTGGTTGATAGTTATGCAAATATTGACACGGTAAAACTATTTGCCAATAGGGCTGAACAAGAACACGAAACCAAAGCCAAAATCGAGGCCACGCGGCAGGCCTTTTTCGCACTCCAACGTGTGGAAGTCACCCTTAATATAACCATCACGGTGCTGGACGGTGTGATCATGGTTGGGCTGGTAGGCTATGCAATTGTGTTGTGGCAAAGTGGTGCGGGAACGGTTGGCCTTGTGGCCTCGGCGCTGGCGCTATCGTTGCGGATTACCGGCATGATTGAATGGATGATGGACGCAGTTTCGTCGATGTTTGGTCACGTTGGTGCGTTGCGCGAAGAGCTTAAAACATTTGCTCAACCCATCGCGATAAAGGATAGTTTGGGCGCGCCGGCCCTGCAATTGGACAAGGGCGAAATCTGTTGGCAGGACGTAAACCATCATTATGGCAAGGGCGCAGATGGATTGGAAAACCTGTCCCTCACAGTCAAAGCTGGCGAAAAAGTTGGCTTGGTCGGGCGCTCGGGGGCAGGAAAATCTACGCTGGTCAACTTGCTTTTGCGCTTTCACGAAGTTGAGGAAGGTATGATTTCGATTGACGGCCAAGACATCAGATCTGTCACGCAAGATAGTTTGCGCGCCCAGATCGGGATGGTTGCGCAAGAGGCTGCGTTGTTGCACCGCTCGGTGCGTGACAACATCTGTTATGGCAGGCAAAATATATCGGAAACCGAGATCATCGCAGCGGCAACCCAAGCCGAAGCCCATGAATTCATTGAAACATTACACGATAATGCAGGCCGCACCGGCTATCATGCCCATGTGGGCGAACGGGGCGTGAAACTGTCTGGTGGCCAGCGCCAGCGCATCGCGATTGCACGTGTCATCCTGAAAGACGCACCAATTCTGGTGCTGGATGAGGCCACAAGCGCGCTGGATAGCGAGGTCGAAGCCACCATCCAGAAAACCCTTTACGGCATGATGCAAGGCAAAACCGT
>CAYSAZ010000169.1:1911-3535 GCA_964429065.1 uncultured Rhodobacterales bacterium | reverse complement strand
TCATGACGCATGTTTATAAATCAGAGGAAGACCCGTCAACTTGACGATACCGTTCAGCGATATGCCCGCCGGAGGATTGTGGCGACCCCGATGGTTTTTTAGCTCGACGGGAGGAAGCGGATGGCTATGATGCTTGGCAGGATATGGGTGTGATGGCAGAATGGCTTGGCGATGTAATGCAAATTGACACCGCCGACAAAACTGTCAGCGGGCTTCTGCCTGAGGACGTTGAGGCGGCCATGGAGCGCGTGGTCGCCCGTGGGCCTTATGTTCCGGGGAAGTTTTTACGCAAGCAGGTAAATGATCAGTTTCGCGACGGATTGCACCTGCGATTGCAACACCAGCAGATAATGTAGGTGTTCATAAACGACCGGTTTCGGACGGGTGCTCATATCCTGTCCATAAATTAGCTTGACTGTGTATTGAACATAGGTAGAATTACGGACACCCATTTTTTAACAGATGAGCCACAGATAAATTCAGCCGAACCATAGATGCGGCGAATAAACCGCGCGTGTTGTTTGGGTGTGAGTTTAAGTGCGTTAACCTCTGCCCCGTTCAATAACAGATGACCGCCATCAACCGGCTTGTTGCCAAAGTTCATTTCCGCGCAACCAATCAACGGCTTGCTGGCCTTCTGCACTGTCACATTCGGCGCACCTACCAGATAGGCGTTGATATTTTCCACCTCTTTGCGCACGATTCCATCGTGGCTGACTGAACCATCATACCTATGTGTTCCGTCGTGCGTGACGATTTCTTTTGAATAGAGTTTACGCGTAGGGCCTGCGTGATTTGAGATTGCGATGATCGCCACCGTCACACCTGCGTTATGGCTGGCAAGGTTGGCCCATTTGAACGAGGTGTGGGCAAAACTGATCTCGTGACCGCTGCGAAAGATCGCAGGCCACAGGATCGGCACCTGTTGCCCCTGACAGATCGAATTGGTGGTCACAAAGGCGCTGACCGTTGGGGTATCACCGCATCGGTGTTGGTGCAGTCTGAACCAAGCCTGCACCACGCGCACTATTGCGCCAAAATCGCCCGGAAAACCCCGGGGATTGCCGCCTGCGTGGGCTGGCTTGATGCCACAGCCCCCATACCGGACATCGCCGCATTGCGCGCGGCGGGGCACTGTGGGTTTCGCCTGATGCTTAACCGGATGCGCCCTGAACAGCTGGCCAGCCCCGCCTTGCAACGGTGCTGCCAATTGGCCGGGCAGGCCGGGCTAAGCGTTGATCTTTTGGCACCGCTCGATGGGTTTGAAACCGTGCAAAAACTGGTGCAATCTGCACCCCAGACGCGCTTTATTCTCAACCATGCGTTCACGCCTGATACATCCCGCGCGCCTGCGCCCGATTGGAGCGCGGCCATGCAAAGCCTTGGCCGCTTGCCCAACCTGTGGAACAAACTGGCGGGCCATATGGAAAAAAGCCACGGCCAGACCAGCGGGTTGCATCAGCATCTCGACGTCATTTTTGCCAGCTTTCCGATTGAGCGCCTGATGTTTGCCAGCAATTGGCCGATCATTGATCTGTTTGGCGGGGCTGAAGGGTGGCTGGCCGTGCTTAACGATTACTTGCATACGCACGCCGCCACGCCCTCGGATTTAACGGCCTTTTTT
>CAYSAZ010000169.1:0-1811 GCA_964429065.1 uncultured Rhodobacterales bacterium | reverse complement strand
CCTAAGGGCTGCATCTCTCCAGTAAGTTTGCTTGAAAAGCCAGACTTCATATTTCGCCAGAACCAAACCAAGAACAGCCATAATCCACATCTCTGAAATCACTCGATTTTCTGGATTTGATCAATGGGCAATCATGGTTAAAATTGAGAAAGGATTTGTCAGCATTTTGAATCTGTAACGCATACCACGAGAATATTTTCACTGGCGAAGCGCAAATTACGCAGGTAACCTGTGCATAAATCACATCGGAGAAAACGCATGACCATCACGGTTTGTACTTGGAATATCAACTCGGTTCGTCTGCGCGAACCGCTGGTTTTAAAGCTGCTAAAAGAAGAGGCGCCGGATGTTTTATGTCTTCAGGAATGCAAATCCCCCACCGATAAAATTCCAACCGAGAATTTTGCAGCCCTTGGTTATCAGCTGATTGCGCGCGGGCAAAAGGGCTATAACGGTGTGGCCATTCTGTCGCGCTTGCCGATGACGGATGCCGGACACCGGAATTTTTGCGCCAAAGGCGATGCGCGCCATGTGGCAGGGCGGCTGGAAAACGGTGTGACCATTCATAATTTCTATGTGCCCGCCGGAGGCGATGAACCGGATCGCGCAAAAAATGAAAAATTTGGCCATAAACTCGATTTTCTGACCGAAATGCGGGATTGGTATCGCAGTGATACCCCTAAAAAATCCATTCTGGTTGGAGATTTGAATATCGCCCCACTAGAAGATGATGTGTGGGATCACAAAAAGTTGGTCAAGATTGTCAGCCACACGCCCATTGAAATTGAACATTTGCAGGCCGTGCAAAAGGCCGGTAACTGGGTCGATATCACCCGACAGGATATGCCCAATGGCAAGGTTTACAGCTGGTGGTCATATCGCGCCAAGGATTGGGATGCGGCCGACAAAGGGCGGCGGCTCGATCATATTTGGGCGACGAACGATATCGCGCAGACGGGCCACGCCAGCCGGGTTTTTCGCGATGCACGCGGCTGGGAACGCCCCTCGGATCATGCGCCGATATTTGCGAGCTTTGATCTATGATTGAATCGAAACTTGAAAACCAGATTGGGCGGATTACCCTTAATCGGCCCGAAATGCACAACGCGATTAACCTTAACGCAATGGATGATTTGCGCGCAGTCCTGAAACGCTGGGCAGACAAAGATGTGCGCGCAGTGGTTTTGACAGGGTCGGGCAAAAGTTTTTGCTCCGGTGTAGCGCTTGATGATGTGGAAAATACAGACTGGTCAAACAGCCCGCTGACACTGCTTTGTAACGCCGTGGAGGAATTCCCTGCCCCCACGATCTGCGCCCTTAACGGCAGTGTTTTTGGCGGCGGGATTGAACTGGCAATGTCATGCGATTTTCGCATTGGTGTGCAAGGCATGCAGATGTTTCTGCCTGCAGCAAAGTTTGGTATTCACTACGACCCGGTCGGAATCGCGCGCATAATACAACGACTGGGCGCACAATGCGCGCGACGGGTTTTCCTGCTGGCTGAAAAACTCGATGATTTGGCCCTGAAAGATTGCGGGTTTCTTGACCATTTGGTTGCACCCGATCAGCTGGAGACAACAACGTCCGAAATGTCAGAAACCCTCGCCGCACTGGCCCCGATGGCGGTACGGGGCATGAAACAATCAATCATCGAAATCAGCCGTGGAACGCTGGACCATGCGGCGGCTACAAAACGGATCGTGGCAAGCCTCGCTTCAGACGATCACGCCGAGGGCATGGCCGCCAAACGCGAAAACCGTGCGCCGGTATTCTGGAATCGGTAACGTCAGTTTCAACACCCAACTTCAACA
>CAYSAZ010000168.1:0-3611 GCA_964429065.1 uncultured Rhodobacterales bacterium | reverse complement strand
TTGGGCGGGGGCTTTTCTGCTGTCAAACCGCTGGCTGCGGGGCCGCATAAGCGATGCTTTGGTGCTGGCTGGATTCTGGACGCTTTGCGAAGTATTGCGCAGCGTTGTGTTCACCGGGTTCCCTTGGGCATTGCTTGCCTATGGCTGGGTGGACACGCCGATTATTCAATCCGTGTCGGTGTTCGGCCCGTATGGGCTTGGCTTTTTGCTGGTGCTGGCATCGGGGTTGCTGTTGTGGCGACAAGGCGTAATATTTGCGCTGATGATCACAATCGGGTTAATCGGATACGGGTTGGTCCGGCTGGACAAACCCGTGGAATTAACTGCGCTGACGGTGCGGTTGGTGCAACCAAATGCTGAGCAAGACCTGAAATGGCGCTCTGATTATATTCCGATTTTTTATCAAAGATTGCTGGATATGTCCGCAGAAGGCACCGCCGCTGATCTGGTGATCTGGCCCGAGGTTGCCATTGCATATTTGCCCGATGAACAGCCAGAAATTCGTGAAGAAATAGCAAGGGCCGCGCGTGCGCCGGTTATTTTGGGTGCGCGGCGGCGTGACCAGATTGCGGTTTATAATTCTTTGTTTGTCATTGATACATCCGGGGCGATAACCGGCCTTTATGACAAACACCATCTGGTGCCTTTTGGCGAATATTTCCCCATGCAAGCGCTGGTGCGCAAGCTGGGTTTACGCGGCTTGGCCGACACAATGGGGTTGGGCATTTCCAGTGGCAGCGGGCCACAGGTTGTTGAGGCGCTCAACGTGCCCGCATTCCTGCCCCTAATTTGTTATGAAGCCATTTTTCCAGACGGCATGTTTGCCGATACCCGCCCGGAATGGTTGGTGCAGGTCACCAATGATGCATGGTTTGGCAAAATCAGCGGCCCCTATCAGCATCTGGTGCAGGCCCGCATCCGCGCCATAGAACAAGGTTTACCCTTGGCGCGCGCGGCCAATACCGGCGTGTCTGCAATGATCGACCCGTTTGGGCGAATAACAGCTTTTTTGCCGATCGGTGAAACCGGATATCTTGATGCGACACTAGCGCGGCCATTACCGCCGACGCTCTATGCCCGCACCGGTCCTTGGGCATCAATTGCCCTGATTGCCATGATCTTGATGGTGCAACTTGCAGGTGTTATGCGGCGGCGTGAATAAATGCTGGATAAAAGCTGATATCTGGCATATCAAAATTAAAACCAACACCCGTGCACAAGGACATAACCATGACTCGCCAGAATTTCGAATTTACCTCTGAATCCGTGTCCGAGGGCCATCCTGACAAAATATGTGACCGGATTTCTGACGCCATTCTTGATGCCTTCCTGAGCGAAGAACCCAACGCCCGCGTTGCCTGTGAAACCATGGCCACCAGCGGCATGGTTGTGGTCGGCGGTGAGGTTGGTCTTTCCAATCAGGAACGGTTGAAAGATTACATGGGCCGCATCAGCCAAATCGCGCGTGATTGCATCAAGGATATTGGCTATGAGCAAGAACAATTCCATTGGAATACCCTGCATGTGCTGAATTTCCTGCATGAGCAATCTGCCCATATTGCGCAAGGCGTGGTGGCAAAAGAAAACCGGGACGAGGGCGCTGGCGATCAGGGTATCATGTTTGGCTATGCGGTGAATGAAACGCCTGAATTGATGCCGGCACCGATCCAGTATTCCCATGCCATTTTGCGCCGCTTGGCCGAAGTGCGCAAATCTGGCGCGGAGCCAACCTTGCGCCCCGATGCAAAATCACAGCTTTCGGTGCGCTATGAAAATGGCAAACCCGTTGAAGTGACCTCCATCGTTTTGTCAACGCAGCACGAAAGCGTTGATCAGACGTCGGATGATATTCGCGCCATTGTTGAACCATATATCCGCGAGGTTTTGCCAACTAACTGGATCACACCCAACACAAAATGGCACGTCAACCCGACCGGAACTTTTGTGATTGGCGGACCCGATGGTGATGCAGGCCTGACG
This sequence comes from uncultured Rhodobacterales bacterium, assembly GCA_964429065.1. GTDB lineage: Bacteria > Pseudomonadota > Alphaproteobacteria > Rhodobacterales > Rhodobacteraceae > NORP23. The sequence continues at coordinate 1,631 of CAYSAZ010000168.1, read as the reverse complement.
GGGCGCAAAATTATCGTTGATACATATGGCGGCGCAGCCCCGCATGGCGGCGGCGCGTTTTCGGGCAAAGACCCCACAAAAGTCGACAGATCCGCCGCGTATGCTGCACGTTATCTGGCAAAAAATATCGTGGCGGCCGGTATGGCAGACCGCTGCACTTTGCAAATATCTTATGCCATCGGCGTTGCCAAACCTTTGTCGATCTATGCTGATCTGCACGGCACAGGACAGGTCACCGAGGAAGATGTCGAACGTGCAATTGCCAAAGTCATGGACCTGACGCCGCGCGGTATCCGCACCCATTTGGGTCTCAATAAACCGATTTATGAACGCACGTCAGCCTATGGGCATTTTGGCCGCGCACCTGATGATGACGGCGGGTTTTCATGGGAAAAAATCGACCTCGTAGAAGCATTGAAAGCAGTAATCTGACATGAATATCCCTAATTCACCCAAAGAAATTGACCAGGAAAAGCTGGAAAAACTGGCTGAGGTTGCGGTCAAGGTCGGCCTGAATATTCAGCCGGGTCAAGACCTTGTGCTAACCGCATCAACGGCCACTTTGCCGCTGGTGCGCAAGGTGGTTGCCGCGGCGTATCGGGCGGGGGCCAATCTTGTTACCCCGATCTTGTCGGATGATGAAATCACCTTGGCGCGCTATCAACATGCCCGCGATGAAAGCTTTGACTCCGCCCCTAATTGGCTGTTTGACGGCATGGCAAAAGCCTATGAAGGCAACGCCGCGCGCATGGCCATCACAGGGGACGACCCCGCGCTTTTGGCCGCACAAAACCCTGATAACGTGGCCCGGGCGGGCAAAGCACGTTCGCTTGCCTATAAGCCCGCACTGGAACATATCGTTAATTTCAACATCAACTGGAATATCACCGCCTATCCAAGCCTGTCATGGGCGCGGCAAGTTTTCCCCGACCTGCCGGATGATGAAGCCGTGTATCAACTGGCCGAGGCTATTTTTTCCGCTTCGCGCATCAATGAACCAGACCCCGTGGCGGCGTGGCAGACCCATAACGAAACCCTGAGGGCCAAGACCCGTTACCTGAATGAACAACGGTTTCACACGTTGCATTTCACTGGCCCCGGCACCGATTTAAGGGTGGGTCTGGCTGATGGTCACGAATGGGCGGGCGGCGCGTCTCCGTCCAAAAACGGTATCATTTGCAACCCCAATATTCCAACCGAAGAAGTCTTCACCACCCCGCATGCATTGCGGGTTGACGGCACGGTCAGCGCGACCAAACCACTGGCGCATCAAGGCGCGGTAATTGAAGGCATTCAGGTTCGGTTCGAACAAGGTAGAATTGTTGAGGCCAGTGCCAGCAAAGGCGAAGCCGCCTTTATCAAACTGATCGATTCAGACGATGGCGCACGGCGGATCGGAGAGGTGGCGCTTGTGCCCCACAGCTCTCCGATTTCCCAAAGCGGTATCCTGTTTTACAACACCCTGTTTGACGAAAATGCCGCCTGCCACATCGCGCTCGGCCAATGCTATACCGATTGTTTTGTTGACGGTGCCAAATTATCCAAAGACCAGATTTCTGCGCAGGGGGGCAACACAAGCATCATCCATGTGGACTGGATGATTGGATCAAGCGAGATCGACATCGACGGGC
>CAYSAZ010000167.1:0-3620 GCA_964429065.1 uncultured Rhodobacterales bacterium | reverse complement strand
AAATGAACGTGGAAGTACTCAATGATACCGGTGATTTCTACCGCTATTTCGACGCCACTCCGCATGCTGAGTTTCTGTTCGAGTGTGTTCAGAGGACGATCAAACATGATCTCCCCGAAGAAGCGGCATTTCTTGAACGCTATGATATTTTTAAAAACCGTGTTGAAGCTATGGCCGAGATGCCCGCGTCCACAATCGATCTGTTGTTCAGCTTTCTCAAACAAAATAATGGCCAACTTTCAAAGAGGGCGCGCGCGAAGGAATTTAGCAGTCTGACAGACAACGAGATCGAGGAATTTGAGGCAACATATCAGGAGGTTTTCCTGATTGAACCGGAATAAAAGGATAGTTTAGCTTCCTTAGCTTACATCACAATTGAAGGACATTAACGCCCATGACCGAAACAGCTTTCTCCAATCGTTATAAAAGTGAACTTGATCCAGAACAGCTCTTAGCGCGCATGCGATCAGTCCCAATTGATAGAATCTTGCCAGAAGATGAAATTGCACCCAAGGAACGGGAGTTGATCCGCAGTGATGTTGTCTGCCCATCCTGCGGCGCGACTGGCGCACAAATAGTGAGAGCGTCAAAGGGCCGAAAAACCGCGAAGGCCGTACGCAAGTCTCACTTCAGGTTTGTAAGTGCAGCGGAGGAAGATGCCCATCACAAGTTCTGTGAATTTAGCACGGAAGCGTTAGGAGAATCAAAGGAGCCCCTGATTGGTTTTGGGAAGGCACGTAGCGCGGAGACTAGGTTTATTCGGGAATTGGTCTGCAAGGGCATTGAAAATGGGATATTCAACCAACAATCAATCCGTGCCATGCGCCAATGGTTCTTTGATTTGAAGTCTACGACACGCATTCATGTGACTGCTACGTCAGAGGCAGTGGATTGGATGGAAGCGCTTTGGCGACATCCACACTATCGCCGCTGGCCATTCCGGCCGGTCCATGCGGAATTGCCTAATTTCAACTGGGAGCAGGCAGCGAAGAATCAATTTACAGAGGATAATATTGACCTGTTGGAGTGGTTGTTTAAAAGACGTAAGGAGTCATCTTTTCCAAATGCCTATGGGCGGGCGAAAGTGCTTTCAGGGAAGTATTATGGACAAGAGGTCTTTGATACCTCTGTGCTAAGGCCGTTCTATGAAAAGACCATAGATTTGGCCAGCTTTGTTGCCCAAAATAGCGAGTTTCCGAATAAAAAACACTCAGCCTATTACCAATCTCAGGGTGCGCCAGATTTTCTGTTGGCGCTTTGCGCATTGCTGCTCTTCATGTCAGATTGGAATATGGACGATGCCGTAGGGCTGTTTGCAAAGCTTTTGAAAGCACCAAACTCAAGTGACGAGACTCTGGGAAATGTGATGGGCCTTAACCCATTCCATGATTATGCTGCTTGGGAAACTCTCACTATTGCGTCAGAACTCGCCGCGCAAAGCGTGGCCGACTTTGATTACAAGGCACAGCTGGGCACTACGAAGTTACGTATAACAGAGGAATATAGGCTTTGGCAGGCCCACCATGGCTGAATTGTAATTCGGGTGTGGTGACTTCAACAGATCGACACAATACAGCTGGGTTTAGTCTTAGCTTTCACAGGTATCATGTCCGCTTATTTGTCCACTTTGCAGGATAGAAAACAACATATATTACAGATCGTTAGGGTGCGGGAGCACCAATACATACCCTATAATATGTCCGCTATATTACGCCCCATTCTTAAGGTTTGCAGCACATAACAAACCTAACGCCTTGGTCCGGATCGGCTATGCTGGTGGTCCAGTTTCAGAGCCGATTGTTCAACGCGATTGCGCTCTAATCGGCGCAAAGCAGCAGGTTCGCCATAAAGCCGCATTTCATCCCTATGGCGCGTCATGGCGACGTAAGAAAGATGGTGATCCATTGTGCCAGAGCCAAGCACGTAAGCGTTATCAATCGTCGCACCCTGTGATTTGTGGATGGTGCAGGCATATCCATGATCAAACGCGGTGTACTGATCAGGAGTTATTGTGATTGACCTAGCTTTATCATTGCCATCGGCATCCATGCATACACGAAGTTGGCCATTATCAACTTGTTCCACCACGCCGAAGCTACCATTCTTCACCCCAAGATCACGATCATTGCGGGTGAATACAATGCGATCGCCAGCAGCGAAGGCGCGCGGGCCATGGTCGGTTTGGAGCAAGGTTTCCACCGCTAGATCACCGCCAGATTTGCGCAAGGAACGAATAGCTTGGTTGATTGCATGCACATCTTTGCGACGATGGGTAAGAGCCAGCCTAGACACATCCGAGCCATTCAGTTCTATATCTGCCACATAGTCCTGCGCCAGCATGGCGATGGCCTCAGGCGTATCAATGGCTGTACTAACAAAACCTTGTTGCCGGTAGATTTCAATCGCATCGGCGCAACGCCCCTCTGCCAGATGGCTTGAGGCATGGCGTTGCCATTCCTGTCTTTGGCGACGAATTTCAGTAAGACGTGCAGCACCACTATCCTGCGCAATATCCATGAACGGCCTACCGGCCTGAATAGGTTGTAACTGTTCAGGATCACCAACCAAAACCAGCGTGGCACCGCTTTTCTTGGCTGCACTCACAAATCGCGCCAGTTGCTTGGTGCCAACCATCCCCGCTTCATCAATCACCAGCACTGAATTTCGGGTCAGTAAATTATAGCCGTTCTTCCAGCTATACTCCAAAGAGGCCAAAGTTCGGCTTTCAATGCCAGAAGCGCTTTGTAGACCATCCGCCGCTTTGCCCGAAAGCGCAGCCCCGATTACATTAAGCCCCTGCCTTTCCCAAGCATGACGCGCCGCAGACAGCAATGTGCTTTTACCAGCCCCCGCCAGACCAATGACGCAAGAGAGCTGCTTTGAGCCAAGAACATGACGGATTGCGGTTTCTTGTTCTGCACTCAGGTTTGCCCCCGCCGTAATTTTCAAGGATGTGTTTTCTTTAGCAATGGCCGCGTCGATATGCTTGCGCGAGACAGAAGGTGCAGAATTTAAAGCCATTGCGCGCGCATCCGCCGACATTGTGGCTTTGATGCTCAGGAATTCTTGCGTCGAATAGCGTGGTTCTGCCCCTGCCTTCACCTCAATCAAATCAGGCGAACGCAAAGCCACATCCGCTGCAATACGCAGTTTCGTAGGATCAGGAATAAATGGCACCAACGCACGCAAGATATCAGCGCGAGTGAAGGTTTCCTTCTTATCTGCGATCACTTCCAAAATATGCACCGGATCACGCGCAACTTTTTCGGCGATGGAAAGCGCATCTTCATCGGGCTGAATGATAAGTGGTTGCGCAGCGTCATATTCAGGACGCAAAGGCACCGGTTCAGAGGTGAATTCCACGTCAGGCAATCTTGCGCCAATCTCGCGTTGCGCTGATTTGGCATTCAGTTCGCGATGATATTCAAGTTGTTCAAATTCATGTTGCAGAGCACGACGGGCTTTTAGGTGACGTTGAATTTGGGTCTGTTGTTCGCCCCGATCACGCTGCAAGGCATCATTGATCTGGGTTTCATTCTCCGCACAGAAACGCTTATATGCCCCAGTCATTTTCGCCCATGCCGCCTTCAAACCCGTTGGCAGGTTTTCTGTGCGGGCAG
>CAYSAZ010000166.1:0-3623 GCA_964429065.1 uncultured Rhodobacterales bacterium | reverse complement strand
GCCAGTTTTTGCAAGATAACGGCGTAATCATCAACCGCCCACCGCGTGACGGGCGTATGGCATTTGTACGCTCGCCAGACAATATCTCGATTGAATTTTTGCAAAAAGGCGAGGCGCTGGAAGCCGCTGAACCATGGGCCAGTATGCAGAGCGTTGGAGATTGGTAAAACCCTTCCTGATCTTATTGGCCGGGCTTTTGGCGCCCCCCCTTACCCATGCTTGCGAAATCGCGCTGGCACTGACGGTGGATGTATCCGGCTCGATCAATGATCAGGAATATCATTTGCAAATGGGTGGGCTGGCGGCGGCTTTGCAGAATCCCACGGTTGAGGATGCGTTAGTGGCTGGAAATGTCGCCTTGATGCTGGTGCAGTGGTCGGGCGGTAATCGCCAAGTGGTTTCGGTGCCCTGGCAACGCATGCACCACCGCGCCGATGTAGCCGATTTTGCCGCTGCCGTTATTGCTGCCCCGCGCGCCTGGGACCAATTTTCAACCGGCATCGGGGGCGCGTTGCAGTTCACGGCCGCACAGTTTGGTGGCGTGATGGATTGCACCAGAAAAGTGATCGATGTATCTGGCGACGGCTATTCAAATGAGGGCCTTGCCCCCAAGGATGTTGCCACCGCTTTGGCCGCACAAGGGTTTCAAATCAACGGCTTAGCGATTGAGGGTGACGGGTTTGAGTTAACCGAATATTTCCGCCATAACGTCATTTCCGGCCCCGGCGCATTTGTCTTTACCGCCAAAAGCTATGCGGATTACCCGCGCGCGATCTGGCGCAAACTACTGGCTGAACTCGTTATCCCCATGAGCTGGAATGCTGGGGCGGCGCCCTCCGTTCCCCCTACATGAAAGCCGCATGTATCAGAACATACGAAAAGCTTGGCACCTCTTTACCGCGCGCGGGCACAGGATCAACAACATAGACCAGCCCCGTTGGCGCGCCATTCATATATTTTGATCCAAACTTTTATGTCAGGCGCGCCCTATGAAAAACTGAGGCCCGGCAACATGTTGGCAACCTCGGGCGGATTGGCGATTTTAGCTGATGCACCCCAGTCATCCATCACGATCAGAAGCAAAGACAGTCGCCCAGACCGCAGCAGGATATTTACATGAAATCCCCACGCTTGGCCTTACTCTTGGCTTTTCCTGCCTTACTGATTTTGGCCCATTTCTTGCGATTATCGCGCACTTGTGCCAAAGTTTGGCTGTTAAAAGCCTCCTCTGCCATCAATTTCCGCCAGCGTTTCAGGCGCATCGGGTCAAGATTACCTGTCTCGATTGCCCTTTGCACCGCACATCCCGGCTCAGTTTCATGGGCACAATCGTTAAAGCGGCATTCGGGAATTAGCTGCAAAATATCGCCGAACACCCCGTCTACACCGCTACGCGCGTTTAGCAAACGCAGCGCCCGTATGCCCGGCGTGTCGATCAGCCAGCCACCGCTGAGCATCCGATACATAGAGCGCGCCGTCGTGGTGTGCTTGCCTTTTGCATCGTCCTCGCGAATTTCCTGGGTCACGATATTGAGGCCGGTTAAAGTATTGCTCAGCGTGGTTTTGCCCACTCCGGATGAGCCAACCAGCACCAAGGTCTGCCCCTTGCTACACCAGATTGACAGACGCACCACGGTATCGTTGTGTGTCGCGTCAATCACCTCAATCAACATGTTTGGAAATGCGGCACGGGCCTTATCAAGATAAACACCCGGATCGTCACATAGGTCGGATTTGGTCAGCACCAGCACAGGTTCAACCTCTGCCTGATAGGCCAATACAAGATACCGTTCTAGGCGCGCGATATTGAAATCCGCATTGCATGAGGACACAATAAAAAGCGTATCGACATTACTGGCAATCAGTTGCTCGGAAATATCGGTCCCCGCCGAGCGTCTTTTTAACAGGCTTTTGCGCGCCAGCACCCGCACCGGCTGATCGGTAACGTCCAGCAATATCCAGTCACCGACAACCACGCCGTGATCAACCAGCATACCGTTCATATTGATGCGCTGCGTACCGTTTTCGCCGATCAGATCAAGCGTGCTGCGGTGAACTTGTGTAATGCGATGCGCGCGCAGATCAGCGCATTCTTCAAGGGAAAGTTGAGATTGGTAAAATGCGCTCCAGCCCAGATCGGGCAGCGCAGAAATTTGCGTATTCATGTGTATAACCTCGATAAAAATCGGAAAAACCCCTGCTCCCGGCGCGGGGTTTGTTTCATCGGGCTGGACACGCGGCCTTATCGGGCCAAACGGCACGCCCGGAGGGGTCTTGCAACATTCATAAACAATCCTCCTGTACACATACGTTAAGTGAGAGGCTGGACAACGACCCAAACGAGGCTCGTTATGGCTGCTTCCTTCCGGATCTGACCAGATTGGCGAGGCGTTCACCCGCGCCAACCTCTCAAGGTTTAGATAGCAACCGCGCGAAGGAATAGCAAGATGTGGAAAGGCAGATAGTTTGTTCTTTGGCCCAGTGATTGCCTGAAAGCGCCCATTCGCCAATAATTGGAGATGGCCGATTTGTGTCCATATGGTCTTTTTGGAAATCTTGCGTTACGTTTCTGCAAAAGATATTTGGATGAACCATATTATGAAACACGAACCCATTACATTGGGCGATAAACTAGCGCCTGTTGGTCACAAGAAGCCGCATTTCAATTTCGGTGCGTGGTTGCAAAACACAGTATATGTACTCTTGGATTTTTCCCTGCTGACGGCAATTTTTGCACTACCCTTATGGTGGTTTTTGATGCGTCCTGATATGGACAGAAATATCATACTGCTCCTTTTTGCGATGCTGATTACACTATGGTTGTTTGTCTACCGCCGGCGTCGCGCCATCAACCCCCGCAAAAACGCAGTCCGGCCCAAGACGCATTCCTTGCTGGCCAATGATAGTCAGGGCTTTATGCGTGATCTGCGATTGGATGCAAAAACCGCCATTTTTGATGGCAGCAATATTTACCACTTTGGGCATGACAATGGACTGGATGCGCAACCGCTTGGAGAGATCGTGAACCAGCTACGGGCCGAAGAGTATCGTATCGTTTGTTTCTTTGATGCCAATATTTTTTACACACTCAGCAAACACAGTGCATTTCCCAGTGACCAACAACATTTATTGGCGATGCTCGAAGGTATTTTTGGGCTGAGGAGCGATGAGATCTATGTAGTGCCCAGTGGGGTTCAAGCGGATAAATACATTCTGGACAGTCTAAAACATCTGCCCATATCATTTGCTGTGACAAACGATCAATTCCGTGATTATGCAAAAAAATACCCAACAGTGATGAAGGGCAATCAATGGCGCAAAGGAGTGATGATTTCAAAAAATGAGATCAAGCTGCTTTGAATAGCCCCTAGATTTGTAGACACCTTGTGGTAATTTTGGAAGCAAGGAGGGCGTTATGTCCAGAAATAGATTTACAGAAGAGTTTAAGCGCGATGCAGTTGCACAAGTGGTTGATCGTGGGTATGCGGTCAGCGAGGTATCTGAGCGGTTGGGTATCTGCACAAAGTCGCTTTACACGTGGAAGGCGCATTATTCTAAGCCAGCGAAGAAAGCCACGGTAGGTGCAGATCAAAGTGCTGAGATACGGCGGCTAAAGGCCGAGT
>CAYSAZ010000165.1:0-3629 GCA_964429065.1 uncultured Rhodobacterales bacterium | reverse complement strand
TCAAAACTTATAAGCAGCCTTGATCTGGATGGAGTGCAGTGAATTTAAACCCGTCCATAAGTTAATAACCCCGGCAGCAATATCAAAGTCACGATACAAATATTCTGCCCCAACGATAAAATGGTCCGTTAGCATATAATCAACACCAGCCCCGACGTTATATCCATTGGTTGTTGGCGTAGTTGAATATACTTTCCAATCAGCTTTTGTTGCACCAACTGTCGCATAAACCAAGATATCATCAAAGGCATAGCCAACGCGGACATTTGCCTCAAGAAAGCCGGTTATTGCGTAGCCAAGATCTCTTATAATCGGGATATTTCCCAGCGAATACGCAAGTTCTACACCGTAAACCATGGCGCCGCTTTGAAAATTATATCCGCCAAACCCGCCAAACGTATAGCCACCCATGTCAAAGGAATCTGGCGTAGAGCCGGATGTCTCTAGATATGTGCCCGTGGTTGCCCCAAGCATACCACCGGCATAAAATCCGCTCCAGTCTGTCACGCTCGGCGCGGCGGCCATTATGACGACAGGGGCAATCTGGGTTTCAACGGTTCCGGCCAAGGTGACATTACCAAGGCATACTGCTGCAATCGCTGGTATAAAAATATGTTTCATGCTGCTCGCTCCAAAATTATCACACGCCCACCGGATCATCCGGCCCAATTTGGCGCATCACAAACCTGCCTAGCAGCTAAAATAAATTCTTCCCCCATCCATTTGGGTGGGGTTGTAAGGATAATTCAGGAAATATTGCGGAAAATCAGGCTTTTTTCGCTACGGTTTTCTTTTTGACCGCAGGTTTCTTTTTCGCTGCGGGCTTTTTCTTGGCCGGCTTCTTTTTCGCCGCCGGTTTTTTGCGTTTGCCTTTGGTGGCGGCTTTGGCGTTTACCAGTTCAATCGCAGCTTCAAGGGTGATGTCGGCTGGTTCCACCTCTTTGGGTAAGGTTGCGTTAATCTTTTCCCATTTCACGTAAGGGCCATAGCGCCCGTCCATTACGTTCAATGCGCCGCCATCGGGGTGCTCACCAAGTTCACGCAACGGTGTGGCCGCAGCCCCGCGCCCACCACGCGCCGCTTTTTGTGCAATCAAATCCAGCGCCCGGTTCATGCCAATGGTCAACACTTCTTCAGCGTCTTTAATGTTGGCATAAATTTTAACCGGTTTTTTCTTACCCTCTTCCAGAGGTTTTGTGTGCATAACATAAGGGCCAAAACGCCCGATGCTTGCCTCGACCAAACCGCCCTCTGGATGTTCGCCGATCAGACGGGGTAGAGACAATAAATCGAGCGCCTTTTGCAAGTCCACTGCGTCCAGCTCCATGCCTTTGGGGATGGAGGACCGTTTGGGTTTTGGTTCGTCCTCAGTTGCCTCGCCAAGCTGGACGTAAGGGCCAAAACGCCCGGTGCGCAAGGTTATCGCAACGCCATCCGCATTTTCGCCCAGCAATTTTCCATCCGGCCCGGCAAGATCTCCGCCCTCGACCTCGCCCGAAAGGGGGCGTGTATAGCGGCATTCCGGGTAATTTGAGCAGCCGATAAAGGCCCCGCCAGCGCGCGATGTACGCATGGACAATTTGCCGTTGCCGCAGTTTTTACATATCCGCGGGTCAGAGCCGTCTTCGTTGGCAGGGAAAATATGCGGGGCCAGAACCTCGTTGATTTTCTCAAGAACTTCGGTGATACGCAGATCCGCCGTTTCTTCAATCGCGCCATGAAACGCCTTCCAAAAACGGCCTAGCAACACCTTCCAGTTTTCATCACCGGCGCTGACCTTATCGAGGTCATTTTCCAGCTCTGCGGTAAAATTATAGCCGACGTATTGCCGGAAATAACTTTCCAGAAAAACCGTCACCAACCGCCCTTTATCTTCAGGGATCAGGCGGCTTTTTTCTTTGCGCACATAATCGCGATCCTGAATTGTCGTGACGATCGATGCATAGGTTGAGGGGCGTCCGATGCCCAGTTCTTCCATACGTTTAACGATTGTTGCCTCAGAATAGCGTGGCGGTGGCTGGGTGAAATGTTGCTCTGGGGTGACGGTGCGTTTATCGGCAGGCTCCCCTTCCATAATCTGGGGCAGCGTTTTGTCATCCTCGTCGAGAACCGCGTCATCGCGCCCTTCCATATAGACCTTCATAAAGCCGTCAAACTGCATGACCTGCCCGGTGGCGCGCAGGCCGATTTGCCCGTCATCGGAACGAATTTCAACCGTGGTGCGTTCAAGGCGCGCGCCCGACATTTGGCAAGCGATAGAGCGTTTCCAGATCAGGTCGTATAATTTACGTTGATCCGCCTCCAGTTTTGCCAGTTTTGCCGGATCAGCGGCCATATCCGTCGGGCGGATACATTCGTGGGCTTCCTGAGCGTTTTTGGCCTTGTTTTTATAGATACGCGGTGCCTTTGGAACATAGGCGTCACCATAACGATCCTTGATCACTTCACGGGCTTGGGTCACGGCCTCGGGGGCCATGTCGATACCGTCGGTCCGCATGTAGGTGATATATCCCGCCTCGTACAAACGTTGCGCAGTCGACATGGTTTGACGGGCGCCAAAGCCAAATTTGCGGCTGGCTTCTTGTTGCAATGACGAGGTCATGAACGGGGCCGAAGGGTTGCGGTTGGCCGGTTTGGCCTCGACGCTGGCGATTTTCAAATCGCGTGAATTAACCGCAGCAACGGCCAATTCTGCGGCGGCGGAGGTTTCTATATCGAATTTGTCAAGTTTTTTGCCACCCAAAACCGTCAGGCGCGCTTCAAAATTCTTGCCACGCGGCGTGCCCAGATCAGCACTAACCGTCCAGTATTCGCGGTTCTTGAACGCTTCGATCTCCATCTCGCGTTCCACAATTAGACGTAACACAACCGATTGCACCCGTCCTGCGGATTTTGCACCCGGCAATTTGCGCCACAACACCGGCGAGAGGTTAAAGCCCACCAGATAGTCCAGCGCGCGGCGGGCCAGATACGCATCGACAAGAGGCTGGTCAACCTTGCGCGGGTTGTCCATTGCCTCAAGAATCGCGGATTTGGTAACGGCGTTGAAAACCACGCGCTCGACCTTGGTGGATTTTTTGATAACACGGCGTTTGCGCAGAACTTCCTCAAGATGCCAGCTGATCGCCTCGCCTTCACGATCCGGGTCGGTCGCGAGGATCAGTTTGTCATCCGGGTCGGCTTCCATCGCATCGATAATGGCGCGGATATGCTTTTGGGACTGCGTGGCCACATCCCACTTCATCGCAAAATCATTGTCCGTATCCACCGAGCCATTCTTGGGTGGCAGATCACGCACGTGTCCAAAAGAGGCCAGAACGGTGTATTCATCCCCTAGATACTTATTGATCGTTTTCGCCTTGGCAGGGGATTCTACTACTACAACAGCCATCAAAATTCTCCAGAGTTGCGGCATATCCGCTTGCGCGGGAAGATGTGGTGCAATGGTGTGTGTTGTCAATGGGCAATGCTATATGAGAAAATGATACTTCGTTAAATTGCACATAATTATGCGCAATTCACGCCCCCCTTGATAAGCAGCTTTGAGATTGTCATGGGCAATATGAGGGAGTGTCGTTTAAGCAAATATAAACAAGCTCGCCTGATCGAGCATTTTGTGGCAGACGTAA
>CAYSAZ010000164.1:0-3665 GCA_964429065.1 uncultured Rhodobacterales bacterium | reverse complement strand
TCGTTTTCATTGCCGCGCGCCACCTGACTGGCCCAAAGCATGCCGCGCGCGCCGTTTGCAAACCGCAGCATCATTTGCGCATTGTCATCCAGACTGCGCCCGGGCACAAAACTGTGCAAATCAGCGCTTAGGGTTTCGGGTTTTAACTGGGTGACAAAACGCAGCAGATTGTAGGCATGCGTGCCGATATCACCAATCGCGCCGCCGATGCCGGCCCGCGCCGGGTCTGTGCGCCAATCGGCCTGTTTGTTGGAAATATCAGCGGCCAGCCAGTCTTGCAGGTATTCCACCTGCACCAGCCGGATATTCCCCAGATGGCCGCTTTGAACCAGTTCTCGCGCCAACCGCACCATTGGATAGCCGGTGTAATTATGGGTCAACAGAAATTTAGCCCCGTTTTTAGGGATCAGCCCCGCCAGCATTTCAGCCTCTTCAAGGCTTGCGGTTAAGGGTTTATCGCAAATCACATGGATGCCGGCCTCAAGAAAGGCTTTTACCGGGGCAAAATGCAGATGGTTCGGGGTGACGATTGAAACGGCCTCGATCCCGTCGGGGTGGGTGGCCTCAAGCTGTGCCATTTCGGTGAAATCTGTGTAAATCCGTTCAAGACCCAGCGCCTGCCCCGAGGCAATCGCGCGTGTCGGATCGGATGAAAGCGCCCCGGCAACCAGTTCATATTGCCCGTCCAACCGCGCGGCCATGCGGTGAACCGCACCGATAAAAGCGCCTTGGCCACCACCAACCATACCAAGCTTTATTGCAGCGCTCATTTTAAGCCCAACATGGCCCGCAGCGCGGCTTTGTCAGTGCTGCCCCCTGCGAAATCATCAAAGGCTTTGTCAGTGATGCGAATGATGTGGTCGCGGATAAACGGTGCGCCCTCGGCGGCGCCGTCTTCGGGGTGTTTCAGGCAACATTCCCATTCCAGTACGGCCCAGCCATTATAGCCGTGGGTGGCAAGGCGTGAGAAAATTCCGCTGAAATCCACCTGCCCATCCCCCAATGACCGGAACCGGCCAGCGCGATTCAGCCACGGCTGATAACCCGAATAAACCCCTTGGCGGCCCGAAGGCATAAACTCGGCGTCTTTCACATGAAACGCGGTGATACGCTCGTGGTAAATGTCAATAAAATCAAGATAATCAAGCTGTTGTAGCAAAAAATGCGAGGGGTCGTAATTGATGGTGCAGCGTTTATGCCCTGCCAGTTTTTCCAAAAACATTTCAAATGTGATGCCGTCAAACACGTCTTCGCCGGGGTGCAGTTCATAGGCCACATCAACGCCTTGTTCATCGTAAGCGTTCAAAATCGGGGCCCAGCGTTTGGCGAGTTCGGTGAAGGCCTCGTCAATCAGGCCCTCGGGGCGTTGGGGCCAAGGGTAAAGAAACGGAAACGCCAGCGCGCCGGTAAAGGACGGTGAAACATCCAGCCCGAGGTTTCGTGAAGCCCGCGCCGCTTTGAGCAGTTGGTCCATGGCCCATTCGCGGCGCGCCTCCGGTTTGCCAGCTACGCAAGCCGGAGAAAATCCGGCAAATTGAGTGTCATAGGTTGGATGAACGGCTATCAACTGCCCCAAAAGATGGGTCGCCAGTTCGGTGATTTCTACGCCATGCGCGGCGCAGGTGCCCATAAGTTCATCACAATAGGTTTTGCTGGTGGCGGCTTTATCAAGGTCAATAAACCGTGCATCCCATGCCGGGATTTGCACGCCGGCATAGCCAAGGCTCGCGGCCCATTTAGCAATATTATCAAGGGTGTTAAAGGGGGCTTCGTCGCTTGCGAATTGCGCAAGAAAAAGTGCCGGACCTTTGATTTGACCTGCCATGGGGGAACCTCCGAAAATTCAATGAATGTGCTGGGCAGCCTAAGCCGCCCACCACTTTGTTCAAGCCTTATTGGCCGCCCCAGCGTGCTGGGTAATCCGGCATACCTTCACAACCACAAGCTGCGTAATGCAGTGGTGGCATATTTGGGTTCACATAATCTGCCAGATTATCTGCGGTGATCGCAGGCTGTGGTAGGCTCCATTTAGGGCCGGGAATGGACTCACCGTCCAGAATCCGCAATGCCGCAATGATAGGCGTGCGCCATTGGTATGTAGGATATGTTGGCGCGATAGTGTTCAAGCCAAGCTCTTGCCATTTTTGCAAGAAATCCTGTTGATCTTCGCCGGTCACGATTGGCACATCCATGCCCATATCTTCAAACGCTTCAATCGCGGCAACCGATGTTGCGCCGGCATCAAGCCATACCGCATCGATGGTGCCAAAACGCTGGATGTAATCCTCAACGATGGATTTGGTCTTGGCGCGATCACCGTCAGTGAATTCGGTGCCAACAATTTTCATGCCAACCTCGTTCAGAATGCGAACAGCCGAGGAATAACGTGTTTCAAGCACGTCAACACCGGGCAGAATGCGCAGCATCAGAACGTTGCCACCAGCGGGTGCATTTTCGGCAATGAACCCCGCGGATTGAATGCCAAAACCATAGCCGCCAACCGGCTTGATAAAGGTCACCGGGCAGTTGGTGTTTACGCCACGATCAAAGATGATAACCGGCAGTTCTGCACAGGCCTTTTCAACGGCAGGGGTCAGGGCTGATGTTGTGTTAGGCGACACGATCAGCACGTCACACTGGCCACCGGCAAGCAGGTCGTCGATGTCGGAAATCTGCTTGTCGTCCGAACCTTCGGCGTCGGTTACGATAAATTCACCGATGGTGTCGCCTTGCAGGTCAACTTCGGCCTGCATGGTTGTCCAGCCAACCACACGCCACGGGTTGTTAACGCCTGCGTTTGAAAAACAGATCGTTGCCGGGCCGTCTTTGACCATGGCAGATGTGTCTACCATATCAGTGCCGTAATGCTGCAACCATGGTGTATCAGTCGAGCCATTTGGCGTATCTGCCAGCATGGCCTTTTGCGCGGCAAATTCGACCGGGTCGTCATAGTTTTGTGCTGTTACCGGCAGCGCGATCAGCGCGGCCCCAACAAGCAAAGATGTGAAATGTCTCATGTAGTCCTCCGTTGGTGTTTTGGTGTTATCCACCAGTTTTGCGACGTCGATACGTCGCCAGCGCAACTGCGGAGATCAGGATCAAGCCCTGCACCACATCGCGAATTGGTTTTGGAAAGCCCAACATATTGAGCAACGTAAATATGGCCTGAAGCACCAGCGCGCCGGCAATGGTAGAGCCAACCGCGCCGCGCCCGCCCAGCAATTGCGCGCCGCCAATAACGGCGGCAGTGATCGCCTGAAGCTCCAGCCCGGTGCCAACAGATGTGGACACCCCGGCGAAGCCGCCCAGTAAAATACCGGCAATTACCGCTGATACAGCCGATACCACAAAGGCCAGAATCCGCACGCGCACATAAGGCACACCAGCGTAATACGCGGCCTTGGGATTGTCGCCCACGGCTTGCAGCATTTTGCCGTAATTTGTGCGGTGCATCAGCCACCAAAGCAGCCCAGCCACAACAACCATTACAATCACCGCCACTGGCAACAGGCCGATGACAGGCACGTCTTTTAGCATAACCCGCCCGAAAAAACGGTATGTATCTGGCAGATACCCGCGCGGCGCACCGCCTGACCACGTAAGCGCAATGCCGCCAAGCGAGATCATCATGCCAAGCGTGGCGATGATTGAGGGCACGCGTAGAT
>CAYSAZ010000163.1:0-3790 GCA_964429065.1 uncultured Rhodobacterales bacterium | reverse complement strand
AGAGTATTCAATTGATAAGCAGAGGTGGGCTAGACGTTTTCGATACGCAGTGCAACGGGCATTGCAAGTGAGGTGTCTTCAGCCGTAATTGCATTAAGTGCGATGTCAAGTTTAGTGCGCGAAACCTTATGTGTTACAATCAGCACGGGCGCGCTTTCGCTTTGATGGTCGTATTGGCGCATGCGGTTGATGGAAATGCCGTGCGCGCCCAAAATTGCGGTGACACGGGCCAGAACCCCCAGTTTATCAGCCAGCGAAAAGCGCAGGTAGTATTCAGCATCCGCCCCGATTTTTGAGCGGTTGGCCCTAGCAAGCGTCTTGGCAGGCTGGCCGAATACCGGCAGGTTAAAGCCGCGCGCGATATCCATGACATCGCTCATAATCGCGCTGGCCGTCGGGCCTTCGCCGGCACCGGGGCCTTGCAAAACGATCTGGTTAACGGCATCACCATCGACCACGACCATATTGCTGACACCGCCAAGTTGCCCGAGCGGACTGCTGGCCGGCACAAGGCAAGGCTGCATGCGTTGTTCCAGCCCGTCAGCGTTTTTTCGCGCCACACCCAGAAGCTTGATTTGATAACCCATATCGCGGGCTTGTTTAATGTCATTGAGGGTTATCCGCTCAATCCCTTCGACTTTCACACCGGCAAAATCGACCTGTGTGCCAAAGGCAATCGCGGATAAAACCGCCAATTTATGTGCGGCATCAATACCGCCTACATCGAAACTTGGGTCAGCCTCGGCATAGCCCAGATGCTGGGCCTCTTGCAGTACATCGGTGTAATCGGCGCCGGTTTTTTCCATCTCGGTCAGGATGTAATTGCAGGTGCCGTTCATCACGCCCATGACGCGGGTGATCTGGTTGCCTGCCAGCCCCTCGCTTAGCGCCTTAACAATCGGAATACCGCCTGCAATACCTGCCTCAAACCGCAAGCTGGCATTGTTTGCCTCGGCCAATTCAGCCAGTTCCTGCCCGTAATGCGCCAGCATTGCTTTATTGGCCGTGACCACATGTTTACCCGCCATAAGTGCAGCTTTGCTCGCGGCTTTTGCCGGGCCGTTCTCACCACCTATCACCTCGATCAACAGATCAATATCTTGGCGTTTTGCCATCGCTACTGGGTCGTCTTCCCAAGCATAGGCCGACAGATCCACATCACGGTTTTTGTTGCGGGTACGTGCGCAAACCGCGACGATTTTGATGTCGCGCCCCGCACGTGCTGTCAGCATTTCTGCGTGATTCTGGATGATTTTCACGACCCCGATACCAACTGTCCCAAGTCCGGCAATGGCAATTTTTAGCGGTGCAGTCATCTCTTATGGCTCCCAAAATCCCCAGCCATCGGGCTGATATCCACGGCCAAGGGCCATTTTTGTTGTGCGTTCTTCATGGGTCCAGATGGCATCAAATGTAAAGGGGATATCGGAAATAGAGGCGGCAATCCCGCCCTCTTTGCCGTCACTGACGCTATATCCAAAAGTTGTAAGCGCCTTTTTAAAGGCCGCACTATCCGCACCCTCTAGCGGTACAAATTCCAGATCAAGCGTGATGTTGGCACTGGCTGAAACCCCTGTTTCCTTGCCCAGTTCCGCCACCGTATAGGCGGTTTGGTTTTGTTGCAGTGCCCAATCCCATTCCTCAGCCATCGGGGTTCTCCTTGTATTTGCTGACCAGTTCGCCGGCGCGGTCCATCACGCAGCGCACATTTCGCGCAGCTTGGCGGATGCGTTGTTCGTTTTCAACCAGCCCGAGGCGCACATAGCCCTCGCCGTATTCGCCAAAACCGATACCCGGTGATACCGCAACCTCGGCCTCGCGCAGCAGGATTTTTGAAAACCCCATCGAGCCTATTTCGGCGAATTGTTCAGGTACGCGCGCCCATGCAAACATTGTAGCTGGCGGCGGCGGGATATCAAAACCGGCCCGCCCCATGCTTTCAACCAGCACATCGCGGCGGGATTTATAGGTATTTCGGATTTCGGCAATACAGTCAGTTGGCCCGTTGAGCGCCGCGGCAGCCGCCACTTGAACCGGCGTAAACGCCCCGTAATCCAGATAGGATTTGATCCGCGTCAAAGCCCCGATAAGCTGCGCATTGCCTACCGCAAACCCCATGCGCCATCCGGGCATGGAAAAGGTTTTGGACAACGAGGTGAACTCTACCGCAATATCTTTGGCTCCCTTAACCTGAAGGATAGAAGGCGGTGGGTTGTCGTCAAAATAAATCTCGGCATAAGCCAGATCTGACAGCACCCAAACCTGATGTTTTTGGGCAAATGCAATCAGTTCGCGATAAAAATCCAGATCACATAATTGCGCCGTCGGATTAGACGGAAACGACACCACCAAAGCCACGGGCTTGGGCACTGAATGTTTCACGGCACGCGCCAGTTGACGCATATATTCCTCTGGATCAAAGGCACCATTATGGAGCGTTTGGATATTCCTCAGCGTGCCGCCTGCAATCATAAAACCATAAGGATGGATTGGATAGCTAGGGTTTGGCACTAACATCACATCGCCCGGCGCGGTTATGGCCATGGCAAGATTTGCAAGGCCTTCTTTGGACCCCAGGGTCGCGATAATTTCGGTTTCGGGGTCAAGTTCCACACCAAAGCGCCGCGCATAATAGCCAGCCTGTGCACGTCGCAGCCCCGGGATCCCCTTGGAGGCCGAATAGCGATGGGTGCGCGGTTTTTGCACCGTCTCAATCAGTTTATCGACGATATGTTTGGGGGTATCCATATCCGGATTACCCATGCCAAAATCAATAATATCCACCCCTTTGGCCCGATATTCAGCCTTCAGACGATTCACTTCGGCGAAAACATACGGGGGTAGACGTTTAATGCGGTAGAATTCTTCGGTCATGGGTTTTGATCTTTGTTTTAGTTATGATTTGTAGGCATGACGCAGCAAAGCGGCCTCAAGGCGCAAGCGGTCGTTTCGTGAAATTACAGGGCGGTTAAGTGCTGCAATTTTACGGCGCAGTGCCGCGGCGCGCCCGACCAGATTGGCAGGGTCAACGGCTTTGAGCACTGCCATATTAAAAAACGAGATCGGCAAAAGCGCCGGATAGCCTCGTGCCTGCGCTGCCGGCGAAGGGTTTAGATCCACGCCAACATCAGGAATACAAGCGCCCAGCATAAGGATGACCCCGCTAGCGAATAAAACCTGTTTCATAAAAATCATACGCCCTTGCAAGATGCTTTGGCGCATATCTACGCGCGCCAGCCCGTATGAGCAAGATGTCTGTGCATTTTACGCGGGCGGGCGCGAACCCTATCATTTGAACAAACGTTCAATTAACGTGCTCGAAAATCACGGAGGTAATATGGCACGAAAATCTGGTTCCAGCGGCGAGAAGACGGCAAAGCTGTTGCGGGCAGCTGCGTTAAAATTGTTTGCAACCCACGGCTATGCTGCCGTTTCCATGCGCCAGATCGCCCAGGAAATCGGCGTGCAAGCCGGGGCGCTTTATCTTTATACACCCGACAAACAAACCCTGTTGTTTGACCTGCTTAACCGTCATATGGAGGCCCTGTTGCAAGCTTGGGAGGCCGCACCAAAGCTGGCAACAGATGATCCGGTCAAACGGCTGGAATGCTTTGTGCGGTTCCATATCCGCTTTCATCTCCCCCGCGCCGAGCATGTTTTTATCTCGTATATGGAGCTGCGCAATCTGACAGAAAAGAATTTTCAAAGCATCGAAAAATCCCGCCACACATATGAGGCGATTTTGCGTGAAATCCTGACAGATGGTCAAAATACCGGCGCTTTTAATCTG
>CAYSAZ010000162.1:0-3827 GCA_964429065.1 uncultured Rhodobacterales bacterium | reverse complement strand
CAGGCTGGTGGCGAAGGAACGTCGCCGGTTTGGCTACCGCCGCATTCAAGTGATGTTGGAGAGAAAAGGAATTTTTATGCACCATAAAAAGCTGAGGCGCATTTATGCTGAGGAAAAGCTGCAAGTGCGCCGTAGAGGCGGGAGAAAACGCGCACTGGGCACCAGAAAGCCCATGGTGCTACCCAATGGCCCAAATCAAAGGTGGAGCTTAGATTTTGTTAACGATGCATTTACGGATGGGCGGCGGTTTCGCATTCTGACGGTGATCGATGATTTCACCCGAGAGAATATAGGGCTGGTGGCAGACACATCTCTGTCCGGCCAGCGCGTGGCGCGTGAGCTGGGCCAGATTATTGCCGAGCGCGGCCTGCCAAACACGATCGTTTCGGACAATGGCACGGAATTTACCAGCATGGCGATCTTGAAATGGGTGCAAGATACAGGCGTGGATTGGCACTATATCGCGCCTGGCGAGCCACAACAAAATGGCTTCATCGAGAGCTTTAACGGCAAGCTTCGGGACGAATGCCTGAACGAAAACCTGTTCAGCTCAATTTCAAATGCGCGGGAAGTTCTGGAACTCTGGCAGCACGATTACAACCACCAACGCCCGCATTCAGCATTGGAAAACCTGACACCCTTGGAATTTGCAGAGACCCCCATATTGTCAGAAAAAAATGCACGCTTGGGACTCTGGCTAATATCAAGAGCTTTCCCAAAACAGCAGATCGAAGATTTTAGAATTCTCGACGTGCTACGTGGAACATCTTACTCACTGCAAGACTGCGGATGGCAGGGTAATGAAGAGCATTCTTTCGAGTTGCTTTACGGCAAGCTGCTGAATCGATGGGAAGAACTGAAAGCGGAATACTAAGGCAATGAGGCCAACCGCTATGGCTCTCAATGTAATGCTAGCGATAGTATCGCGTGCCAGATTGCTTCGTTCGCTCGCGCAGTAAATGGCAGCTTCGGCGCACCGCGCCGCAGCATCACTAGCCGTTTTTGGATGTCGGTTAAGGGCTGTTTTATTTTGCTGGTAATGCCTTGAGCGCCTGCGCGATAACGTCGGAGATTTTGGGCGATTGCATCTGGCTGACATTGAATCGCATGAAGTTGCTCATAGACTGTGAGACGCTGAACACGTTTCCAGGGGCGAGGATGATGTTATCGTTTAGGGCAAGGCGCGCCAATTGGGTCGCATCAGCGTTATCAGGCAGTTTGCACCACAGGTAAAACCCACCGCGCGGCTCAAGCCACGGAGTGATTCCAATGGCGATTAATTCAGCCGCAATATCGCTGCGGGCGCGGGTAAGCTTGTTACGCAAAGCCGCCATATGTTTGCGATAGGTGCCGTCGTTTAAGACAGCATAAACCAGTTCAGCGGCAATCGGGCTTGGTCCGCCAAAGTTTGTTGCCACTTGTAAATCAACCAATGCTTCAATCCAGTCAGGGTGCGCCGCGATATAGCCGCAGCGCACCGAGGCCGAGAGCGTTTTGGAAAAACTGCCAATGCGGATCACACGATCAAGCCCATCCAATAGCGCTAAACGTGGAGACGGCGCTGGTTCAAAGGGCGCGAATATGTCGTCTTCAACGATGGTCAAGTCATGAGCGTTTGCCAGCTTCAAAACCCGATGTGCGACCTGTGGGCTGATTGTTGCACCGGTTGGATTGTGCAGCGCTGAGTTGGTGAGATAGAGGCGCGGTTTGTGTTGTACCAACGCCTGTTCAAAACACTCCATATCGGGGCCGGTTTTGCTGAACGGTGTGCCGATGATGTTAACATGGTGCGCCCGTAGCAAGGCTTGGAAGTTAAAATAACACGGATCATCCACCAACACCGTATCGCCTGCTCGCAGTAATAGGCGGCAAATAAGATCAATGGCTTGCGTGCCTGATGAGGTCAAAAGAATTTGATCGGGTGTGACGGGCAACCCTTCATCCGCAAATTGACGGGCCAGAAACCGGCGCAGGTTTGGCGCGCCGTGTGTGCTTCCGTAATCCGTCAGAAGCGTATCATCTGCGCGGGCCAACCCGCGGATGGCACGGCGTAACGGCACCAGCGGTTGCCATTCGGCGGGCAACCAACCACAGCCGGGTTTTAGCGCATCCGTGTCCGCATCAAGCGATTGGCGCGACACCCAAAACGGGTCAATCGCGCGCTCTAAGCGGGGGCCGGCCTCTGATATTGCGAAGGGCTGCCTATTATCGGCAACATAAAACCCAGACCCACGGCGTGCATAAATTGTGCCTTCGGCGGCGAGACGGTCATAAGCATCAACCACGGTTGAAGGTGATACCTGCATCGTTCTGGCAAGCCCTCTGATTGAAGGAAGTTTTTCCCCGGCCACCAAGGCACGGCTTGAAATTTTGCGCTGAATGGCCTCGATTATTTCAGTGGTGCGTGTTCCGCTCATCTGGATTTCCTTTAGGTGTACGGGTGACTGCAGCCATACAGTTTCTTTTAATTGTATGGCTTTGTGGCTGTTGTGGCCAGACCTATTCGCCTAAAATCTCCCGAGGAAGAAACGAAATCCAGGGTGGAAATATGATGCGAGGATCAATGGCGGGCTGGGGCAACGGATTGTTCGGGGTTATTATTTTCAGCGCGTCATTGCCCGCAACACGCATCGCAGTTAGCGGATTCAGCCCACTATTCCTCACATCAGCGCGTGCAGTGATTGCGGCAGCACTTGGCATTGTACTCCTTATCGCGCTCAAACAATCGCGCCCGTCACGCGTTGATTTCCTGTCACTTGTTATCGTGGCCATCGGCGTTGTCGTTGGGTTTCCGTTACTCACCGCATTGGCATTGCAGCATATCACCTCAGCACATTCGATTGTCTTTATCGGGCTACTGCCGTTTTCCACCGCCATTTTTGGCGTCTTGCGTGGTGGTGAGCGGCCAAAACCATTGTTCTGGCTGTTCTCAAGTCTTGGGAGCTTGACCGTGGCCGCTTTTGCCCTAACCCAAAGCGCCGAGACATCGTTACAAGGCGATCTGTTGATGGTCGCGGCCATTGTGGTGTGCGGCCTTGGCTATGCCGAAGGCGCGGTATTATCCCGCCGTTTGGGCGGCTGGCAGGTCATTTCATGGGCGCTGGTTCTGTCGCTCCCGTTTATGATTGTGCTCGCATTGGCGACCTTGCCTGATACATGGACGGGCATCAGTCTCTCCGCATGGGCTGCCCTTGGATATGTGTCAGTGTTCTCTATGCTAGTTGGTTTTGTGTTCTGGTATCGTGGGTTGGCCAACGGAGGTATCGCCAGCGTGGGTCAATTACAGCTATTGCAGCCATTCTTTGGCCTCATGCTGGCAGGGCTCTTGTTGCGTGAAACAATCGAGATGTCGATGATTGGCGTCACGCTTTTTGTTGTTCTGTGCGTTGCTGGTTCAAAACGGTTTTCGTGAAATGAGCACCACCCGAGCGCCAGCTTTGCGAAAGCTGGAAGGCAGCGACCGGTGACAGGGGAAGTCTCATAAAGGCCGAAAGTGACGTTCTAACTCAAGGGCTGGCAGCTGTCATTGGCGGCAGCTTGCGCTTATGATAACAA
Source organism: uncultured Rhodobacterales bacterium (assembly GCA_964429065.1). Taxonomy (GTDB): domain Bacteria; phylum Pseudomonadota; class Alphaproteobacteria; order Rhodobacterales; family Rhodobacteraceae; genus NORP23. The sequence continues at coordinate 272 of CAYSAZ010000162.1, read as the reverse complement.
TATGCTCAATGCCTCCATCAATAGCCTTATGAGTCAATTCTCTAGCAATATCAGCTGAACTTACATCTTGAGCATCACAACAGAGTACTCCGAGATGGGGAGCAAACAAGATTTCTTCAATGAACAAGGCAAATTTGGGGTCGAAAAAGCAACATATGTCGGTATTCGACAGTACGCGATTTGTACGTGTTTGACGTGATTTGGAGAGGGGATCTGGAATATTTCTGGAAAACGCCCATTCGTGAGCAAGTCGAAAAGCATCTAATCCATTG
>CAYSAZ010000161.1:0-3867 GCA_964429065.1 uncultured Rhodobacterales bacterium | reverse complement strand
AAAGCTGTTAAGTGGTAATTTACGTGGGATCATCTGGTTGATTTTCTACACTTTCATGATGACGGTGAATTTCAGCACACATATCATTGCCGGAGCGCTGTTATACGTGTTTTACCAACCGTTGGGGAAGAAAACTTTGCGCAATAGTTGGTGGTTTGGCTGTCGTGCCATAGGCTATTTTAAGGCGCTATTTTTCAAGCAGGGCAGGATGTATGAAAAAACTCAGGGTGAGTGAGCCGCAATGCCAGTAATTTTGCACAACTCCTTGCCGTTCAAGCCCTGGATGGCCGCAAAAACCCGCAAATTGCCGGGTATTCAACCGCTCGATCCTGCGGATTGGCTGTTGCGCGATGAGGTTTTCAACGCACAAATGGCCTATCGGGACCAGCTTTTGGCCCAAAGACGCGCGCAGGTATTTCAAGCGCGCCCCAATAGCCTGCCCGCACAACAAGAGTTGTTGGAAACGGTTCTGGACGCACTTGATTCTGGATATTCGCACCATAAATCCCATATTATTCGCCCCGACAATGTGCAGGTTGCGCGAAATGCAGAGGCACCTATTATCACCGCAGCGCATCTGGTGCAGCAGGATTTGCTGATTTTGGAGCAGGGGCCCACAGAATTCTAACTTACGGCCGCTGTTTTATGTTTCCCGGCCAGCTGGACGCTGAAAGAGAAATTTCAACATGGTTTGATCGGCATCCACGGCGGCATTACCCAATATACCCCAGATATGGCCAAACGGGTGCAGCGAATGTTTGACGCAATGCGCCCCGAACAACCGCTTTGGCGCGCGAATTTTCTGGTCTATACGGATGCAGATTTGTTTCAGCCACGTGTCAGCGGGCAGGATAAACCGCGCAAGCAGGGGCAGGGTGGTTATATCCAGGTTGAGCGCCAGAGCTTGCGCAAACTGCCCCAAACCGGCGCGGTGGTGTTTGGCATTCACAGCTATGTCATGGCGCTTAGCACGCTGACACCAAAGGAACGTCAGCTCTTAGAGGAAAGCTTGCGCAAGGCGTAAAGGCCGCTAAGTACTCCGGCCAATACCAATACCCCCACCCGTTGCATGACGCCCGAGATTGTCGCGCAAATAGGTGATAACAACTGTGATCGCCTGACCTCTGCCCTTATCACTATAAAGCGGCGTTGTTTCAAAATCCGGCTGGTAGCCATAATAGCCAAATACGATCAATAAAACTGCCAGTAATCCAAAGCCAAATGGCGTATATCTAATATTTTGCATTGTTTTCCTTTATCTTTTTGCAATAAAAAACCCATAGACCCATGTGGCGATGCTGATCATAATAAACCCTGCACCAGTAATTTAAGGGCCGAAACGTTCTGATAAATATACTGCAAATCATTGAACATCTGTCCGCGGTGATAGGTGGGTGTCAGATTGCCATCAAGCGCAAGTGCACCAATAAATACAAACAATGCAGCAAAAAGATAACACAGTTTTTTCGTATCTTCCATTTTACGCCCTGTCTGTCACTTATTGGTGTTTAATATGTATTGATATATGTAAGATGGAAATTGTGGCTTTAATGGTAATAAATAAAATGGTAATAAATAAATTTATGCTTAAATGAGCGTGATGGCAAAGGGGGCAACATAGTCAACACCCCGTGTTTTATCAATCTTTACGTCGTATTTTTAAGATTTATGGTAAAGCATGGTAAGGATTGTTAGAGCTATTTTGGTATTAAAAAGGTAAGCTTTCAATAAAAAAGCCCCCCGGAACGGGAGGCTAATATATTGATAAGGCGAATTGCGCGTCGCGGTTTTTAGCAGCTGTAATACATACCGTATTCAACCGGATGCGGGGTGTGTTCCATGGTGTAGACCTCTTCCCACTTCAGTTCCATATAACCCTCGATCTGGTCCTTGGTGAACACATCACCTGCTAGCAAGAAATCATGATCACTTGCCAAAGAGTTCAGCGCCTCGCGCAAACTGGCGCAGACGGTGGGGATGTTTTGCATTTCTTCTGGCGGTAGATCATAGAGGTCCTTGTCTTGCGCTTCGCCGGGGTCAATTTTATTTTTGATCCCGTCAAGACCGGCCATCAATAGCGCTGCGAAACACAAGTACGGGTTGGCCGCTGGGTCCGGGAAACGGGCCTCGACACGTTTTGCCTTGGGGGATTCAGCCCATGGGATACGCACACAGCCAGAACGATTGGAGGCCGAATACGCCCGCAAAACCGGCGCCTCAAAACCCGGAATCAGACGTTTGTAGCTGTTGGTGGACGGGTTGGTGAAAGCGTTCAAGGTTTTGGCGTGTTTCAGGATTCCGCCGATGAAATACAGCGCCTCTTGGCTAAGATCAGCGTATTTATCGCCTGCAAACAACGGTTTTCCGTCTTTCCAGATCGACATATTGACGTGCATACCAGTGCCGTTATCGCCTGCGATCGGTTTGGGCATAAAGGTCGCGGTTTTGCCGTAAGCGTGGGCGACATTATGGATGATATATTTGTATTTTTGCAAATCATCCGCCTGTTTGGTGAGCGTGCCAAACACCAGACCCAGTTCATGTTGACATGACCCAACCTCATGGTGATGTTTGTCCACCTTCATGCCCATGCGTTTCATGGTAGACAGCATTTCACCGCGGATATCTTGTGCCGCATCGGTTGGATTGACCGGGAAATACCCCCCCTTGACGCCCGGGCGGTGGCCGGTGTTGCCCATTTCATATTGGGTATCGCTGTTCCAGGCGGCATCGACCGCGTCCACCTCAAAGGAAACTTTGTTCATGGTGTTGGAAAACCGCACATCATCAAACAGGAAAAACTCGGCCTCGGGGCCAAAATAGGCCGTATCACCAATGCCTGTGGCCTTAAGATAGGCTTCGGCTTTGGTGGCGGTGGAACGTGGATCGCGGGTGTAGGGTTCGCCAGTGTCCGGTTCAACCACTGAACAGTGAATGCACAGGGTTTTTTCCGCATAAAACGGGTCAACATAGGCCGAAGCGCAATCGGGGATCAGTTTCATATCGGACTGGTCAATGGATTTCCAACCGGCAATAGAGGAGCCGTCGAACATGAACCCGTCTTCTAGAAAATCGGCGTCAACCTCATCGTTAATGATGGTTACATGCTGCAATTTTCCGCGGGGATCAGTGAAACGGATGTCCACATATTCGATGTCATGCTCTTTGATTGTATCAAGAACGTTTTGAATGTCACTCATGGGTTTTTCCTTGTTTTAGAGGGCTTCTTCGCCGTCTTCTTCGGTTCTAATGCGGATGGCTTGTTCAATGGTGGACACAAAAATCTTGCCGTCGCCGATTTTGCCGGTCTTTGCGGCGGTGATAATGGCCTGAATTGCGTCGTCAACCTGATCATCGGCCAAAACCACCTCGATTTTAACTTTGGGCAGGAAATCGACCACATATTCAGCACCGCGATACAATTCTGTATGGCCCTTTTGGCGCCCGAAACCTTTGGCCTCGATCACGCTTAGGCCTTGAATGCCAACGTCTTGCAAGGCTTCTTTAACCTCGTCAAGCTTGAAGGGTTTGATAATGGCTTCGATTTTTTTCATAGCGATGCTCCGGTTGGTTCGGTTCCAGTGAAAACAGTTGTGCTTGCGCGACACAAATGGATATTGTTAGCGCAGTACCTTTTGGACATGCCTTTGCGGCGTTTGCCTATATTTTGGGCAACCTGCTTAAACTATAACCAGATTGAGAACCCATGACCGAACTGTTAACCGCCGCCCAGATGCGCACCATCGAGCAAGCCGCGATCAATAGCGGCGAAGTCACGGGGCTTGAGCTGATGGAACGTGCGGGCATCGGCGTGGTTGAAGCGATATTGGAGGAATGGCCCGAAATGGCGCTAACCTCGCAAAAAGC
>CAYSAZ010000160.1:0-3879 GCA_964429065.1 uncultured Rhodobacterales bacterium | reverse complement strand
CAGGCAAATCACCCCGATGATAATGTTGATCATCCCGTCAAGCCATTGAATATCTACCGCTAACTCGGTCACAGGTGTTTGGAAATTCATGCCACCCGGCTCGGGTTTACCGATGGATTCAAGGCCCTGAATACCGTCTTGTGCCCAAGCAGCGCTTGAAATTATTGTTCCGGTAATAAAGGCCGAAACCTGCGTGATAAAATCCTTAGCGCGCATCATTATCTCCTTGTGGGTCGCACATATTGGGATGCTACTAACATGAATTTGCAGAATCCCGTGTAGTATTTTGCTTCAAAAACCATAAAAACATCTAGATAACAAGCCAATGATATGCAAAATCTGATACAATTATCAATATAGCGCCGTTTCGCCGCAGAGGAATATATTTCATGACCACAGACAGCACTCGATTCCGCCCTTTTGAGATCAACCTTGATCTTGATAAAACTCTAAAAACCCTGCGCGCCGCCACAATGGGGGCCGATGATGGTGAATTGTTTTTGGAGCGGCGGCGATCAGAGACACTGTTGCTTGATGACGGGCGGATCAAAACCGCCAGTTATGACGCCTCTGAGGGGTTTGGCCTGCGTGCCATTCGTGGCGAAACCGCAGGCTATGCCCATTCCACAGAATTATCAGAACAGGCCCTGAAGCGCGCCGCTGAAACCGCGCGCCTTGCCGTTGGTGATGGCGGCGGCATCATGGCCCCGCCCCCCAAGGCGACCAATCAGCGGCTCTATACGGATCTCGACCCGTTCCAAGATGCGAGTTTCCCTTTGAAAATAGAGGTTTTGCGCGAAATTGACGCCTATGCCCGCGCCCTTGATGCCAGCGTCGTGCAAGTGTCTGCCAGCCTGTCTGCCAGTATGCAAGAGGTCGAAATCCTGCGCCCTGACGGCATCCATCTGTCCGAAGCCCGCCCCCTGACCACCATCAGCATTGCTATTACGGTTGAACGAAACGGCCACCGCGAAAGCGGCCACGCAGCCGGAGGTGGGCGCCACTCCATCACACAATTGATGACACCTGATCATTGGCAGGCAACCGCAAAAGAAGCCCTGCGCATTGCCTTGGTTAACCTTGATGCCGAACCCGCACCCGCCGGTGTGATGGATGTGGCGCTTGGTAACGGCTGGCCCGGAATTTTGCTGCACGAAGCCATTGGGCATGGGCTGGAGGGCGATTTTAATCGCAAAAAAACCAGTGCTTTTGCCGGATTGTTGGGTAAACGCATTGCCGCCAAAGGGGTGACGGTGGTGGACGATGGCACCATCCCTGATCGGCGCGGCTCCATCAGTTTTGACGACGAAGGCACGCCCAGCCAACGCAATGTCCTGATCGAGGATGGGATCTTGGTGAACTTCATGCAAGACCGTCAAAACGCCCGCCTTATGGGGGTGCCGGCCACCGGTAATGGCCGTCGCCAAAGCTATGCCCACGCGCCCATGCCGCGCATGACCAACACGATTATGTTGGGCGGCAATATGGCCCCGGGCGATGTTTTAACCGAGGCCAAGGACGGTATATATGCCGTGGGATTTAGCGGCGGGCAGGTTGACATTACCAACGGAAAATTCGTGTTCAACTGTACCGAGGCCTACCGCATCAAGAACGGTGTGATCGGCAATCCCGTCAAAGGTGCTACCCTGATTGGCGACGGGGCGACCGCGTTGAAAAATATCCGTGCGATCGGCAACGATATGGCGCTTGATCCGGGCATCGGGTCTTGCGGTAAGGCCGGCCAAACGGTGCCTGTCGGGGTGGGCCAGCCGACAATCTTGATTGGCGGACTGACCGTTGGTGGCAGTGCAACGTGATATCATGTTGGCCATAAACACGCTAAACGCAGAGTTCGGCATAATCGCACTGGCACTGGCCTTTGGCGTGATGTTTTTCGCCGGTTTCACCAAGGGCGCAGTTGGGTTTGGCCTGCCGATGATCTGCATCAGCGGCATTGGCTCAATCCTGCCCGCCGAGGTTGCCATAGCCGCGCTGATAATTCCGGGATTAGTTACGAACCTCTGGCAGTCCTTGCGCGACGGGCTTGGCGTGGCCTGGGACACGCTCAAAGAATATTGGCGCTTGAATATCGTGTTGCTGGTGGCAATTTACGCCTTTGCCCAACTGGTAATTATTATCCCTGATACAGCATTATTCATTATCCTTGGTACCGGCATCACTGCATTTGGCATTCTGCAAATCATCGGCTGGAAACCACATATTCCACCACATTTAACCCAGAAAATCGAACCTGTTATCGGATTGATATCCGGCTTTTTTGGCGGACTTTCCGGCGTCTGGGGACCACCGATATTATTTTATCTGCTATCGCAAAATACACCAAAAGTAACGATGATCCGTGTTCAGGGCATCTCATTTTTGGTTGGAGCTGCGGTGCTTACGGGCGCACATTTGCAATCAGGATTATTGAATACTGTGACCCTGCCCCTATCGGTCTGGATGGTAATCCCGGCCATAGCGGGCATGGCCATCGGGTTCAAAGTTCAGGACAAAATGGACCAGGGCAGGTTTCGCAAAACCACTTTGATAGTCTTGGTATTTGCTGGTATAAATCTACTGCGTCGCGGCATATTTGGCTAAGGTTACCGACTAAACCATGGTATATTTGAAATTCACCATTTCACCTTTTCTTTCGCAAATAACGGGCTATATGTCGTGTTGCCTTGCCCCTGCACTTGTGTATTAGTTTGCACAGGGAGAAAGCCGTGAACGATAGACCTACCATTTCAGATATATCCGCCATCGCAGGTGTCTCAACCGCAACCGTCAGCCGCACGCTTCATAATCCCGATATTGTTTCTGAAAAAACACGCAAAACGGTGATGGATGCCGTGAGCAAAACCGGCTATACGCAAAACACTGCTGCGCAAAACCTGCGCCAGCGCCGGGCCAATGCAATTTTGGTTTTGGTGCCTAATATTTCCAATACATTCTTTTCTGAAATCCTCTCGGGTATCGAAAATGTTGCGAGTGAGGCCAATCTTACCACCCTCATCGCCGATACCGCTAACGACCCTCTGCGCACAGAAAATTTCCTGCGGTATCTTTATAATGGCCGTGCCGATGGCGCACTATTGTTGAATGGGTATCTACCTGAAAGCCTGCTCGAAACCATCAAAACCAAGCCACAGAATCATCCGGTAATCGTAAGTGTATCTGAAGCGCTGGGCGAACAAGTTGTGCCTCATATAGGGATCGATAACCAAAGTGCCGCGCATATGGCGGTGACACACCTTATTTCCCGTGGCTACAAATATATCACCCATCTGGCTGGTCCTGAGAACAATGTCTTAACTGTTAGCCGTATCGCCGGGTACCACGAGGCCATGAACGCCGCCAATCTTGGCCAACAGTACCAACAGGTATTACAAGGTGATTTTTCTATCGCTAGCGGTGAGCATGCAGCATCTGAAATTCTTTCGATGAACTCTACGCCCGATGCTATATTTTGCAGCAATGATGCCATGGCTATCGGGCTTATCTCGGCTCTAAACAAAGGTGGTATTAAAGTGCCAGAGGATATTGCCATTATTGGGTTTGATGACATCGAATTCGCCCGAACTTGCATCCCCCCCCTTACCACCATTCGTCAACCGCGCCGGGAGATTGGCGAACTTGCCGCCAAAACTTTGATCAGCTTACTTGGGATCAAAGATTACCCCCAGCTCAAATCCAGCAATCTGGGCATTAAATTGATTGAACGCTCAAGTACTTGAGTTTAGGGTCAGAACGGACTCCTTAAACCCACTTTATTTGCCTTGACATTCGCCAGGTTAGACCTGCTGTAATGCCGGATATTTGGATGAAGTTTAGCCGTTTTCGAAACCACTAAACCGGTTTAATGGTGCCGTTAATCAT
>CAYSAZ010000159.1:0-3898 GCA_964429065.1 uncultured Rhodobacterales bacterium | reverse complement strand
CTCGTCCACATGTGTATGTGATGTGAAAAAAGTCGTCAACGGAAATATTCGCCGTATGGTGGAGAGGAGGCTTTTAAAATAAGGCGACATCACCTAGCTCTAAGCCCTTTCAACTCAGCGACTTTGAAAGCCTGTATGCTGTTGACCTGCCAATCCCAAGTTGTTTTGCTGCCAATCCGGGCGTCATTCCTGCGTTGACAAGATTCTGCAATGCCGAAACGGTTTCAGTGTCGAGCTTTGGCCGTCCCGGGTTTTTACCCCGCTTTCGGGCGGCAGCGATGCCATCGCGGGTACGTTCGGAAATCAACCGCCGCTCAAAATGCGCAATAGCACCGAACACATGGAATACCAGTTCTCCAGCAGCGCTGGATGTGTCGAGTTTTTCCTCAAGGCTGATCAGATTAATCCCGCGTGATTTCAAATCCTCAACTGTTTCCAACAATTCCTTCAGGGATCGCCCAAGCCGGTCCAGTCGTATCACACACAGGCTGTCTCCGGGGCGCGCATAATTGATCAGCTCGGCCAGTCCCGGCCGTTTGAACTTATTACCGGAAACCACATCTTCAAAAACCCGGATGGCTCCGGCGGCTTTCAGGCGCTCGGTTTGTATCGATGTATTTTGCTCGGGCGTTGATACGCGGGCATAGCCGAGGATGTCGCCGGTTCTGGTCATTTTAGGTGTCTTTTTATCGTTCGTTTTAGGGACGGTCATTGAGCGGCCCCCAAAAGGGTTGTATTTGGCATTATATCTGTCTCTTTATTTGTCCCGATATTATAGCTTGTCCCTAAATTATCAATACCAGTTTGGGGACACATCATGGCAAAACGTCATCTGCTATCATCAACCGCGCGGCGAAGTTTCTTCGACATCCCTTCAGATATGGCGGCATTGGAGCGCCATTACGTTCTGGCAACGGATGATCTTGATCTGATCAACTCGCGGCGAGGGGCAGAAAACCAACTGGGGCTTGCCATCCACATCGCCCTGCTACGCCATCCGGGCCAGGGCTGGCGTGATAGTGACAAAATCCCACTGGAAGTTATTCAATGGCTTTCTGAGCAAATTCATGTGTCTACCTCTGTCTTGGACAATTACGGAAACCGCAAGAATACCAGGGCGGCGCATCGTGTTCTTGCCATTGAGCATCTTGGCCTAAGGTCGTTTCTGAGGGAAGACTTTAGAACAGCGCTGGAATTGGCAACCCAGGCAGCGTTTGGCACAGATGAAGGCGCTCCTATAATGCATGGCCTGCTAACAGGTTTGGCCGACGCTAAATTGGTGTATCCAGGCACCGCTACATTGGAGCGTATTGGGTTAGCGGGCCGGGCACGGGCGCGACGATTGGCTGCGCAGAATCTGAATGATGCTTTGAGTATAGATCAGCGGGCTGCATTACGAGACCTACTTGTAAAAGACCGGTCCTTGGGTATGTCACGACTGGCATGGTTGCGCGGCATGCCACATTCGACAAGTGTTGCGAGCCTACATGAACTGCTGGATCGGTTGACATTTGTTCGCAACCTTCATCTCCCAGCAGATTTGGGGCAGAATATCCACCCCGCCCGATTAACAAAATTTGCACGCGAAGGGGCCGTTGCGCCGGCCCACTTGCTCAAGGACTTTGGGGAGCGGCGACGAATTGCAACGCTGGCGGCACAGATGGCTGAGATCAAAGTTGTGCTGACGGATGCCTCAATTGCCATGTTTGAGCGCTTGACTGGCCAGTTATTTACGCGATCCAAGCGCAAGCAGGATCAGACCTTACAGGCAAACCAGTCGCAAATTGGACGCCTGATGCGCCTGTTTGGCGGGACAATCGATGCCATGAGCGAGGCGTTTGAGAACGGTAAAGATCCCTTCAAGATTCTGGATGAAACTGTTGGTTGGGAGCGGCTGATGCAATCGCGTTCTGAGATTGATGCACTTGGCAATCTGGCGAACGAAGACCCTCTTTCTCTTGCAACAAAACGATACGTCCAACTACGACGGTTTGCGCCGGCGTTTCTGGAAGCCTTTTCATTTACGCTTCCCGATGCGGGAGCTGATTTGCAGGCTGCCTTGTCGCTTATCAAAGAGCAGAACCGAACCGGCAAACGGAACCTACCGGATGTGGTACCAATGCCTTTTGCTGCAAAACACTGGAAATCCCTGATATACAAAGACGGTAAGCCAAAGCGGCGGATTTATGAAACAGCAGTGGTGGCTACATTGCGGGACCGCCTTCGTGCTGGCGACGCCTGGGTTAAAGGCAGCCGAGATTATCGTCGGTTCGATGCGTATCTGATGCCCAAGGCGAAGGCTGCCTATATCATGAGCGAAACAGGTTTGCCGATTAATGGGCAGGTTTGGTTAGCGCAGCGTCGCAATCTCTTGAATCAGCGACTGAGAGAAGTGGGGCGCAAACTGAAACGTGACCAACTGGAAGGGGTCAGGATTGAAAATGGGCGGTTGAAAATCACACCGCATGATCCGGTGACGCCTCCAGCCGGTGAACAGCTCGACCGCGCGATTGATGCCGTCATGCCGCGCATCCGCATTACAGAATTACTTTGGGATGTGGGTCGCCACACTGGCTTCCTCGACACCTTCACCGATTTACGTTCTGGGCGCACCAATGCCAATCCCGCCACGGTTCTGGCCTCAATTCTGGCCGGGGCCACCAACCTTGGATTGGAGCGCATGGCGCAGGCTTCCAAAAATGTGAGCCATGCCCAACTGTCCTGGGCTTCAAACTGGTATCTGCGTCCCGAAACTTACAGCGACGCTCTAACGCGAATTATTGATACTCACCATTCTTTGCCATTTGCCCAAATCTGGGGCCAGGCAGAACACACATCCTCTGACGGGCAGTTCTTTGCATCGTCACGAAATTCCGGTGAGATTAATGCAAAATATGGACCTGACCCCGGCCTGAAGATCTATTCTTTCCTGTCTGGCCAATACGGATCATTTTACTCAAGCGTGATCGGAGCCACATCAGGGGAAGCTCCGTTTGTGCTGGACGGGCTGATGGGGAATGCCGCCCAGTTCAACCCGCTGACACATTATGTTGATACCGGTGGTGTGTCGGATCACGTCTTTGCCCTGTTTCATCTGCTTGGCTTAAAATTGGCACCTCGCTTGCGAGATTTTCCGGATCGGCGGTTAACCTGTTCTGGGAAGATGGCAGCGTGGAAAGGGCTGATGCCAATTATGGGCAAACCGATAAATGAAGAGGTTATTCTGAGCCACTGGGATGATGTTATCCGACTGGCTGCCAGCGTGAAAACCGGGTCCGTAAAGCCATCAGCATTGCTGCGAAAGCTGGGCGCCTACCGCCAGCAAAATCGTCTTTATCTAGCCCTCGGGGAAATTGGCCGGGTTGAACGTACCCTGTTCATGCTGGACTGGATAGAAAACCCGCAGCTACGGCAGGAATGTCAGGCGGGCCTGAATAAAGGAGAAGCGCGCCACACTCTGGCAAAAGCCGTCTTTGCCCATTCGCAGGGGCGTATTTATGACCGATCGCCAGAAGCGCAGCAAAAACGGGCCATGGCGCTCAACCTTGTTATTGCCGCCATAATATACTGGAACACAATGTATATGAATAAAGCGGCGGATCATTTGCGGCGGGTTGGGAAATTGCCTGATCCAAGCCTGCTAAAGCACGTTTCGCCCTTGGGCTGGACACATATCAACCTCACAGGCGATTATGTCTGGGATTCTGGGGCCGCTGAGCGCTCAAATGAACGACCATTGCACCTCAGCTACGCGAGAAAGTGGGGCTGAAGGCGCAAAACCAGCCAAGTTCACTAAACGTTCCTCCTTAGCGTTACTCAGCGAACAAACCTTGCGATGACGCCTTTTGCTGGGTCTGCTGGCCGTGCGCTATCGCAACCGCTGGCCTGACAAACTGAT
>CAYSAZ010000158.1:0-3962 GCA_964429065.1 uncultured Rhodobacterales bacterium | reverse complement strand
GCTTGCGAAGCGGGTTGCGCAACTTCTGGGGTGTCTACGGTTGCAATAATAGTTTTTCTAACATGTACCGGATCCGTTGCTATCTTGACTGCGAATAATACTGACAGTACCAACATCAGCGCAAATTTTAAATTGTACTGGGTGCAATATGGCCCTAACCTATCTTACAATCGCAAACCGTATTTAAGGCGGACGGCTTTAAATTGACAGAGGTACGTTCGTATGTGATCCTAGCCTTGAGGACCGATCATTGTTGGCGATACCCGCCGCACCTGTTGATTTCGCTATCCAAGTTGTTTAACGCATAAATCATTGGGTGTGCTGCTAAGCTCAATCCGAAATTAAAACTTTGCAACAGACCCAATACGTCTTGCTAATCTGCGGTGATTTCGTTTACCTACCCCTGATGGTTCCCGGACGCCACAGGCATTTTCCGGGATGAAAAGGGAACACGGTGAGGAATAGCCATCAGGCGCCAATTCCGTGACTGCCCCCGCAACTGTAAGCGGCGAGCGACTTTGAATTAACCACTGGTGCGCAATCACCGGGAAGGATCAAAGAAGCGTTTTAGCCGCGAAGTCAGGAGACCTGCCATCAGGGGTCACGCAACCGTGTGGCCTTCATTCCACTTAACCCGGGCGGGGTGCCTGGCAGGAGACTGATGATGAAAAAACTGCGCGTGCCGCATATAGATTCTGGTCGAAACTACCCCCCGCTTTCGCGCGGAGGGCGTCATGGGCCAATTCCCAAAACACCGAATATTCATTTGCACATCGTGCAAGCACAAAGGCAGCACCTGTCGACCCGGTTATGAGCTGATCAAAAAATTGCGCGCGGCGATTGATGCCGCTGGTGATGCGCTGGCGGCTGATTTTGTGGTCAGCGGCGTGGCGTGTATGGCGGCTTGTGGTACCCCCTGTACGGTTGGCTATCAGGCCGACAAAAAAGCGGCCTATCTGTTTGGCGATATCGACCCGAAACAAGATATAGATGAGCTGGTTGCCTTTGCGCGCATATATCAGTCCTACGAAAACGGCTGGTTTCCGGGCAAGATTTACCCTGAAAAAATGCGTAATCATACCTTGTCGCGCGTGCCGGCAATGATCATGGGTATTGATGGCGGGATTGTGCAATGACGCGGCCCAGCCTACGGGCCGAGGGCATAAGCTGGGCGCCAAAACGCGGGCCGGTGCTTATTCACAAAACCAGTTTTTCGGCGGGTAAAGGCCGCATTTTGGTTGTTGTTGGGGCAAACGGAGCCGGAAAATCGACCTTGCTTCGACTGCTTTATCGTTATCAACGGCCTGTTTCCGGGCATATATTGATTCACAATACGGATTTGTGGAAGATGCGCGCCCGCACGGCGGCACAAAGTATTGCCGCTGTATTACAGGAACAGCCGACAGATTTTGCCCTTACCGCGCGGCAGATCGTGGCCCTCGGGCGGACTCCATACCGGTCCGGTGTCAGTTCGGCCTCTGCGCAAGACATTGAAATTATTGAACACGCACTGGATAAACTGCACTTGCATAATCTGGCTGCGCGTATGTTTGGCACCCTTTCAGGGGGCGAGCGCCAACGGGTAATGGTGGCGCGTGCGTTGGCCCAGCAACCTGAAATTTTGATTTTGGACGAACCAACTAACCATCTGGATATACGCCACCAGCTTGAAGTTCTCGATATGATCCGAAGGCTGGGCCTGACCATTATCACAAGCTTGCATGACCTGAATTTTGCCACCGAATACGCCGATGATGTGTTGGTGCTTGCCCATGGCAAAACATTGGCGTTTGGCCCGGCACATGAAGTTCTGAACGAACCCATGATCGAAACCGCGTTTGATGTCGGGGTGCATACACAAAAATTGTACCCAAGCGGCCGCCCCCACTTTACCTTTCATCTCAACACAGGAGAAACCCCATGATGAAATTCACCCTCGCTTTTACCCTTATTGCCAGCTCTGCACTGGCTGATCCGGTTACGGTAACCAGCTGTAACCGGCAGGTCACGTTTGATACCCCCCCGCAAGCGGCTGTTTCAAACGATGTGAATCTGACCGAAATGATGCTGGTGCTTGGGCTTCAGGACCACATGGTCGGCTATACCGGTATTTCAGGCTGGAAGACCCTTGATCCGGTCATCCGCGAAGGCGTGGCCGCGCTGCCCGAACTTTCCGAACGCTACCCGACGAAAGAGGTGTTGATCGGTGCTGATGCAGATTTTCTGTTTGCCGGCTGGAACTATGGTCTAAAAGTTGGCGGCGAGCTTACACCAGACACTTTGGAACCCTTTGGCATTCAGGTATATGAGCTGACCGAAAGCTGCGCTCACATCATGGATAAAGCCCCCGCCAGCATGGATGATATGTACAATGACATTCGTAATTTGGGGGCCATTTTTTCCGTTTCAGACCGCGCTGAAGCCTTAATATCCGGGTGGCAGGCAGACTTGGCAGCAATAACCGCAACAGTGCCGGAAAACAGCGAACCGGTGCGGGTTTTTGTCTATGACAGTGGCGAAGATGCGCCTTTTACGGCTGGGCGTTACGCCATGCCGAATGCGATGATCGAAGCCGCTGGCGGAGTTAATATCATGAATGATATTGACAAAAGCTGGGCAAAAATTGGCTGGGAGCCGGTTATCGCACGCAACCCAGAGGTTATTGTTATCATCAATTACGGCGATGTCACGGCCGAGGAAAAGCGTGCCTTCATATTAAATAATCCGGCCTTTGGCGATATTGACGCGGTAAAAAATGATCGTTTCGTTGTGTTGGAATATGTAGTTGCAACACCGGGGCCGCGTAATATTGCTGCCGTTCAAACCCTTACAACCGCCTTTTGGGGAGAATGATCTGATGATTGAACGCATCGGCGTGATGCCGTTTATCCTGATTTTCGGCAGTCTTGCGCTGGTGTTTTCAATCACCATCGCTGTTGGTGTGGGGGCGGTGTCAATTTCGCCCTCCACCGTTTGGGGGGTGCTTTTAAACAAGCTCAGCCCCGATATTGTTGAGCAAACATGGTCCAAGGGCCGCGAGGCCATTGTTTGGGATATCCGGTTTCCCCGTGCTCTGCTGGCCAGTATGGTCGGGGCGGGGCTGGCGATTGTTGGCGCGGCCCTGCAATCGGTTACCCGCAACCCACTTGCTGACCCGCATTTGCTGGGGATCAGTTCCGGCGGTGCATTTGGTGCAATTCTGGCCTTGCTTCACACGGGCATGTTTTTGGGCCTTCTTACTGTGCCGCTTATGGCCTTTCTTGGCGCATTGGTGGCGGCAATTCTGGTGCTGGGCGTGGCGCAGTTTACCGGAGCCAAAAGTGCTGACCGCCTTATTTTGGCGGGGGTTGCGGTGTCCTTCATCATCATGTCTTGTGCCAACATCCTGATATTTCTGGGTGATCCGCGCGCCACCCACACGGTGGTGTTCTGGATGCTTGGCGGCTTAGGGTTGGCGCAATGGTCGCAGTTAATCTACCCGTTGGTTATCCTGACCCTGTGTGGGGGCTATTTTTGGATTAATGCTGCACGATTAAACGCAATGACCGTCGGTGACGAGACCGCATCCACCCTTGGCATTCCCGTGGCGCGCTTTCGCCTGATCGTGTTTGTTATCGGCGCCTTGATTACCGGCGTGATGGTCGCATTCTCCGGCATCATCGGCTTTGTCGGCCTGATGATCCCGCATATCGCACGTATGCTTGTTGGTGGAGATTATGCCCGCGTCTTACCGCTTTCGGCCCTGACAGGCGCGATATTTCTGGTCTGGTCAGATATCATCGCACGAACCCTGATGGCCCCTGAAGATATTCCCATCGGCATCATCACTGGCCTGATAGGTGGCGGGTTTTTCTTATGGTTACTAGGCGCAACAAGAGCAGCTAAATGATTGTGAGATCAAGTACCTATTCCTTAGCGTAAGGTTTCGCCCGCAGCCGGGAAAACCCCTTCCGTCTTTACAT
>CAYSAZ010000157.1:0-4029 GCA_964429065.1 uncultured Rhodobacterales bacterium | reverse complement strand
CGCATTCGTATCAATTTTTTCTACCAATACCAGACTTGCTTTCAGGGATATTTTATTCAAGCTGATACACCGCAACCCCAACGAATATTTTATAGATATACCCCCCCGCGCCCCTTCTTTAGCTTCTTGAAGCTCGTGTTTTCGAATGAAGATTATTTTAGTCGTTGGAACAACTTGCGCAATACTGAAACTCTGGGAAGTATTTCTAAAGATGGCACTTGGCAGGTCACCATACGGTCAAGCATTTTGGAAAGCTATTCTGGCGTAGACATAAATGATTATCCGATCAGCTATCGAGGACAAAATTTTACTATAAGAACCGTCAAAAAAGGAAACTGGAAATGACCTACCTGCGTATAAGCTGTGCCATTAGTGCTGGTTACAGCGAATGCCCGCTTCCCGCCCTTATTGACTATGCCTCGCTGTAATTCGCGGGCTTCGTTTCTCTTGCCGTACTCTGCGAACTTCTCCGCCAAAAACGTAGCGCCAGTGTAGCACCGGCCGAAACGGCAACGCAGAAGGCCACCCGAAGGCGGCATGTAAGTACTTGATATTGTGTTATTTATTTTGGTTGCGGGAGTAGGATTTGAACCTACGGCCTTCAGGTTATGAGATATTTACAGGCCATATGACGGGTTTACCCCTCTTTGCGCCCACCTACCCTATCTTATTGATTCATATAGTTTTTTATTGACGGAATACGCGTTCGTCTTCTACGGCTTGCGCTGTGACTTGCTTCCAGTTGCTTCCACAGTGCTTCCACGAGAACAAACAAAGACCGGAGAATATGATGCCAAAACTGACCAAACGCGCGGTTGATGCGCTGTCGCCAAAAGCAAAAGATTACTTCGTTTGGGACACGCAAATTGCCGGGTTCGGGATCAGGATAATGCCTTCGGGGGCCAAAACCTATCAGGCGCAATACCGTAAAGGCGGGCGCACGCGGCGGGTATCGGTTGGGCGGCATGGCAAGATCACTGTGGACGAAGCCCGCAAGCTGGCAAAAGAGATTATGGGGCTGGTCGCCAAAGGGGAAAACCCCGCCGAAGACATATCGCAACACCGCAAAGCCCCGACCATTGCCGCCTTGTGTGAGCGGTTCTTTGAAAGTCACGTCATGGAGCGCTGCAAACCTTCGACGCAAAAGGAATACCGCCGCGCTATTGACCTGTTTATCAATCCGGCATTGGGGCGATTCAAGGTTGTGGATGTTGAACGCAAAGACGTTGCCGAGCTTCACCACAGATTCCGGCATAAACCCTACCAAGCCAACCGCACCCTTGGGGTGCTTTCGAAAATGTTCAATCTGTCGGAAATCTGGGGCTTGCGCCCCGATGGGTCAAACCCGTGCCGCCATGTTCCCAAATATCGCGAACATAAACGAGAACGCTATTTAAGCACGGTCGAGTTGCAACGGCTGGGCCAAGTATTGGGCGAGGTCGAACGCAATGGATCAGAAACACCCTACATTGTTGCAGCCTTCCGGTTACTTATTCTAACCGGCTGCCGCCTTGCTGAAATCCAGACGCTGAAATGGGAGTATATTTCCGCCGATGGCATGGAATTGCCCGACACCAAAACAGGGGCGCGGCGCATCCCCCTGCCCCAAGCCGCCCGCGCGGTGTTAAGCGCCTTGCCGCGTGTTGCCGGGAATCCATATGTAATCGCAGGTAAGGTTAAGGACGGATATGCGACGGACTTGCAGCGCCCGTGGCGGCGCATCCGACAGCTGGCCGGATTGGAAAATGTCCGAATACATGACTTGCGCCACACATATGCCTCCAATGCGGTTTCGTCTGGAATGCCAATTCAGATGGTTGGCCGGTTGCTGGGGCATACACAATTGCAAACAACAATGCGCTATGCCCATTTGGCGGATGATCCGGTCAGGAAAGCAGCAGAAGAAAACGCCCAAAGGTTAAACATGGCAATAGGTCTGGATGATAATACCCCCGTAAAACTGCACATCATTTCCTAACTATTCATACATTTTCAGGTCTTTACAGTGATCGTAAAGGATGTGGGAATATGCGGGAAAAGCCATTACATTTCACACCTTTTCATGTATCTCAACGCCCCATAAGGTAAGGAAAAAACCGGAAATACCCGTTTTTCAACGGGCTTTTAATCCTGACAGGTAAGACATGACACAAAACCTTTCCGAAGCGATGCTTCTTTGGCAATCAGCAACACCCATCCAGATTGCGCGCACAAAATACGCTTCCCCGGAACTCCTGCAAAGTTTGGAATTGCTCCCCAAAGTGAGCATAATGGATGAGTTGCAAAAAGTTGGCGTGGCCAACCTTAACAATGGTTCACTTATTCAGGCAATGAATGAGGCAACGCAAACCGCAGTTGCCGCGACAGATAAGCACAACGACATTCAGAAACAAATTGATCAAGATTTCTTCAATGCGCTGGTTACGGGCCAATTTCGCAGCTTCGCATTCGAACTTCCCAGATCATTGACTTCCATTCCGGTCGAACTCCGACCAGAACACTGGACCGCCTATCCAAACTGGCAAACCGGCGAATTCAAGGCAAATGGCCTTCACCTCATCGAACTGCGCGTTCTCAAGGCCGAAAAGGTAGCAGATGTAATAGGAAGCGCTGAAACGACAAAGGTTGGACGCCCTTCCATTGAACCACATGTAACGGCAGCATTTGCAGAACTGAATCGCCTTGGAAAAATTGATGTGAGCAAATCCGCCGTTTCCCATTTTCCGTTAATCCGGGAATGGATCAACCGGCACGACCCAAAGCAGGAATTGAACGCTTTGCATTTGGGAAATGAAGGCATTCGGGCGCATTTTTCACCTCTTTTCAAAGCATTGAAGAAAACCAGAAAACAGTAAATTATCAGACGGTTTACTGTCATATTCTCTGTTTCGCGGACGGGCGATACCTAAAGCATCAAATCGCTTTAGGAGTTATAGCAATGCGAACAAACAGTACGACCGCACCGACAATGTGCAACCAGCCCGCAACCGATTATCTTGACGGGTTTATCAATGAAACCCATGCCGCAGATTTTCTTTGTCAAAGTATCCGCACTATTCAGAAATGGCGGGTAACCGGCTTTGGGCCAAAGTTCTACAAATCAGGTCGCTCGGTGCGCTATCGCCGCCGTGATCTTTTGGAATGGGGCGATGCCCGCAACCGCAAAAGCACCTCCTCTTACACCACTTAACCAGTTTTGCCCGCATGTGCTTGGCAGCGGCATGCGGGATTTTGGGGCCGGATGGCTTTCAAACGGGGCGCGGGGTTTCACAACTTCGCGCCCGACCAAACCCAAATTCAAACAATCACCACAAAGGATAGACACAATGGCAAACCAACCCGCACATAAATTCAAAATCGGACTGACTACGGCAACCATTTGGGAAAACGACGGGTTTTATTCCGTCGATATTTCGCGGTCTTACAAAGATGATCAAAACGAGTGGAAATCCACGTCCAAATTCTTTCATTCCGACTTGCTGAATCTGGCCAAATGCGCAGAGCGTGCAGAAATCTGGATCGGCAGACAGCTGAATGACCGTTCATAACAGCTAAGGCCGGGCATCTTGCCCGGCCCCAAAACCAAAGCTGCCCCGCCGGAGGCACAAGCCCGGCAAACCCCGAATATATCATCGCCTTTTTAGGCGGAATTTAGGGGGGTCTTGTAACACCCCCCTCCACGAATACGAAATCGAAGGCCAGAGTAAATGGACGCGATAATCCTTCATAGTGGCTTTGATGGTTTGAAATTCACCATTCAATCCGACATTCCCGCCGAGTTGCGCAGCGAACTGGCAAGCGCCAAGCAACACGCCAAGAAAACCCACAGCGATTGTTTATTGGAATTCGGTAAAATCACTTTGAACGTCACCAACAAAGGCGCACGCGGGTTTACCGCCCACACGGGCGACCACGGCGCAATCTGGCTGTTCCAAGACCCCGAAGACCCAATTCCCAACAACCCCGCCATAACCGTCGATTTTCGCGCCTTTGGCCTTGCCACGGGTGGCCTTGAGGGGGCCGAACAAC
>CAYSAZ010000156.1:0-4204 GCA_964429065.1 uncultured Rhodobacterales bacterium | reverse complement strand
CCGATTGATGACGCGCCCAGCGCAGTAGCACATTGCACAATCCAGTCAAGATGCGCTATTCCACGGGCGCGGATATATGGATCTGCACTGGTTGGATCTGTGTCAGGATCTGGCGAAATAGCGGTACAACTGCGCGTCATGGCAAGTGCATCACAGACGTCGCCGAGCGCTGCATAATCAGAGACTTCGCCCGAAAGCATAGGGATTTCGACACCATCAAAACCGGCATCTTGCGCCAGTGAAACAAGCCTAAATTCATCTTTACCGATAAATCCGGCTGCACATAATAAATTCACACTAAGCTGCATTTTTGTCCCCATTACAGAAGTTGCAGTAACCAGATACCAAAGCCAATGTAATCAATTACGCTTGCTCTTGTAAAGGATTACATTTATAAATGTAGAATCCAGAGAAAAGCATCCACGGACAGAGGCGTTAGTGTTTCGGGCGGGTCAAAATCGGGAAATAGGCTATTGCAAATCCTGCAAAACCAATGATCCAGGCCATGGCGGATATATGTAACAGATGTTCAACTGTCGGCATCATTTCGGCCAGTATCCGCAGCAATATTGCAAGGATAACAGCAGCATAAATTGCAGTGATTGATGTTGTCGCCGTTAGGGGTCTGCCGGAATGGCCAAGGCTGGCGCGGGTCATCATGGCAAGGGTCATAACCCCGACGGCGCCGGCGCTCCAGGCATGTGGAATTTGTGTGGCACGCCCCCAGCCGGGTAGCATATCACCAATACCTATCATCAAAAAACCAATGGGAACAAAGAGATACCCTATATGCAGGATCGTCACCAAAGGCTCGGGAAATGTCCGCTCTCCGGCCCAACGCGCCAGACGGATCAGGTGCAGGAGACCGGCCAAGGTTGTCAGGATGCGCACCCCGATTGTTTCAGGTGTGATAATCCACGCGATAATCGTAACGCCGCTTAGCCCAAGGGTCAGCAAATCATAGCGGTTCATGGGGCTTGGCAGGCGTCCCGGGGTGCGGTGGGCCAGCCAGTTGCGGGTAAAACTGGGGATAACTCGACCACCGATCAGTGAGATCAGAAAAATGATCACCCCAACGCCCATGCGCATCCCGTACCCATCAAAAGCGGTGCCGTTTATTGCCTCAAAGTGGAATATCGCATTGGCGGTGCTCAAAAGAGCAACCAGCGCTAAAATCGCCAGATTACGCCAGTTTTTGCCAGCGATGATTTCCCGGGCGATGATGGCGCCAAGGACCAGCAGAAAGCTTAGATCAATGAGGGGGGCCAGCAACATTGGCAACCATGCAGAGAACAGTAACGCAATCCGCCCCGCCAGCCAAAGCGCAGCCAGTGCCGCTACGGGCCAGCCGACAACCGGCATGCGCCCGGTCCAGTTTGGTACAGCCGTCATCAGAAATCCGGCAATTACGGCTGAACTATAACCAAATACCATTTCATGCATGTGCCAGTCCGCGCCGATCAGATGGCTGGGGATCGTTGTGCCGCTGGTCAGAAAGACCACCCAGATTGACATTGCAATTGCAGCCCAGATGCCTGCAAGCAGGAAAAACGGCCGGAACCCGTGGCTGAAGATAATCGGGCCGCTATAGGCGCGGCGCTGTTGAGAAGTGGTGGACATGAAGCTACCTCAAGCATTTTTACAAGTTGTATCGTGGCGCGCGGCATGTATCAACGGGGATTGCATGCGCGCGGTGCACAGAATACTAAAGTATTGTTCCGTCTGAGAGGTTTTGCTATGTCGCCGCCATTAATTCTTGCCAAAGGGGTTGAGGTGCGCGTAGCTGCGCGGCGCTTGCTGCACGATGTTGATCTAAGGGTTGATGCCGGGGAAATCGTGACTGTGATCGGACCGAACGGCGCCGGAAAATCGACGCTGTTGCGGGTGATTATCGGGGCCATGCCGCTGTCTGTGGGGCAGATAACGCGGCGCGAAGGCTTGCGCATTGGCTATACGCCGCAGAAGATCCAGATGGAAAAAACTATGCCGATCTCCGTGTCGCGGTTTTTATCGCTGGCCGGGCATTTGCCAAAAGGCGCGCGCACAAACGTGTTGGAGAAAACCGATGTCGCCAGCTTGCGCGACGCCCAGATGGCTGATCTTTCGGGCGGTGAGCTGCAACGGGTGTTGCTGGCACGTGCCTTGCTGCGCAAACCCGATTTGCTGATTTTGGATGAGCCGACCCAAGGTCTCGACCAGCCGGCCGAAGCACGGTTTTACCAGCTATTGGCCGATGTGCGCGCTGAATCCGGCATGGCCGTTTTGATGGTCAGCCATGATCTGCATATGGTGATGGCACAGTCGGATCGTGTGGTCTGCCTGAACGGTCATGTGTGCTGTTCTGGTGCCCCTGCACAGGTTTCGGCCGATCCGGGTTACCGCGAATTGTTCGGCGCACGCGCTGGTCTTGCCCATTATGAGCACCACCACGACCATTCTCATGAGAGCTGTGACCATGATTGATGCCTTCCTTTTACGTGCTTTGCTTGCAGGCAGTATTATCGCACTGGCGGCCGCCCCTTTGGGGTGCCTCGTTGTCTGGCGGCGCATGGCCTATTTTGGCGATGCTACAGGGCATGCGGGGCTGTTGGGGGTGGCGCTGGGTCTGGCGCTCGGTCTGCCGGTTATCGTTGGCGTTGCGATGCTGGCGGGGGCCATGGCGTTGGTGGTTAGTTATGCCACACGGCGCGAGGATTATGCGATTGACACTATTCTTGGCGTATTTTCCCACTCTGCGCTTGCCATCGGGTTGGTTGTGGCCGCATTGCTGCCTGATGTACGCCTGAACCTTATTGAGACATTAACGGGCAATATATTGTTTGTGACATGGCAAGATATCATGGTGATTTCAACAGGTGTCGGAGTGATATTACTGGTGATTGGCTGGCGTTGGCGCGCATTGTTAAACGGAACGCTCAGCCCGGAATTGCTGGTAGCCGAGGGCGGCTCTCGTATGTTGGACCGGCTGGTTTTCACAATGATATTGGCCTTGTTTGTAGCGCTCGCGATGCAACTGGTCGGCGTATTACTGATCACAGCCATGTTAATTCTGCCCGCCGCCGCGGCCCGTCCGTTGGCACGTTCACCTGAACAAATGGTCGCTATATCTGCTGTGATCGGGCTGATTTCGGTCTTTGCCGGGCTGTCGTTCAGCTGGATAACAGACGCCCCTGCTGGCCCTTCAATCGTGGTATTCTCCAGCGTTGCATTTGTGATTTCAAATCTGTTTGGCAAGCTGTTGCGCTGAAATCACATGCAATATTGCAACTGGTTTTCGTATCGATTAGCCATGGCCTGTACCTCGCTGGCAACCCCCGTTAGCCAGGATTTCCCCCGATAACTGCCATTCGCATAGCCAGAATGCCCCTCATGATAGGCCAGATATTGGCTGTAAGCGTCATTCTTGGCGAGCCCGAGTTTGCGTTCCGAACGGTCCATATACCAGCCAATAAAATCTACGGCATCCGCATAATCATCGCGTTGTGCGCGCCGTTTGCCGGTCTGTTCGCGGTACCAATCCCAGGTACCATCCAGCGCTTGCGGATAGCCATAAGCCGTTGATCGCCGCCCTGTCGGGATTGAACCTAAAAAATACGTCCGCGCTGTTTTGGCCCGTGCGCGAAAGCTCGATTCTTTCCAGATGGTCGCCATTTGCACATGCACCGGCACGCCCCAAGTCTGTTCCGCCCTTTGCATATCGCCCAGCCACCCGCGCCGTTGCTCTAAAATCGCACAGGCATCATTTTGGTTACTTGGCGCACGCGAATTGCCCGAGCATGAGCCGAGTAGCACAATCATTATAAGGGCGAAAAAACGCATTAGCCTGCCTTAAACCTGCTCGGATTTTTATCCGTATTGGCATTAGCAAAGCTTAAATGCGCAACAAAAGCAAGACAATCCTGCGTGAAGGTCCGATGTAAGGAGCATCTTTGATTTACACAGTGGACGTTTCACCAAAGGCAAGTTTTTCATGGCATTGGCATATGCTTAGTTAGACATTACGGGATAATATGTGGGCAGATCAAAGTGCTTTAGCAGGAAATGGCTTCACTTTGGGGCGAATTTCTTTACTAGCAAAGGACACGGTGTGCAATGCAGGTGGTTGCGCTGCATATCCGGTTGAGAGTGTCGGCGATACTATTGATAAGCGGTCCTATAAGGCATGATGTTTATCAAAATACCCTTTGATGATTTCAAATATTAC
>CAYSAZ010000155.1:0-4267 GCA_964429065.1 uncultured Rhodobacterales bacterium | reverse complement strand
TTCATCTCACTGGCGGCAACATTAATTGAACTTAGCTGAACGTCAGCAGCCCCTAATCTTAAAAAAGATATTACCAAACAAAGCACACTAGGTCGCAGTTTCATAATGCTGGCACCATAGTTTGGGCATGGCCAGGTTTATGAAAACCATGAAGCCAATGAATAGATAAACAATTTATCCGCTGTTCAAGTGCATTGCATGTCAAAGGCTGATTAATCGTGATCTTTTGGCCATGCGTCCCACGGAAAAGGCCGTATCTCTGAGGCATAGCTTAGATATGCCGCCGTTTGGGCCAGCCATTTTGACAGGGAGGCGCCAAAACTGGTTAATTCTGGATTTGGAGCATTATCAACAGCTGTCCAGATGAACTGGATGAGGGCAACCAGAAACAGCACAGAGTGGGCAAGGCCGAAACACAGGGCCAGAATGATCATTGGCACAAGGCGTGACCAGTTGGAACGTTGCTTAGGGTCAATCTCGCTATTCATCGGGTGCTTTCCGTCATGCGGCGGCGCACATAGCCATCGACCAGGTCAAGCATATCAACCATGCCGGGGTCATAAAAATGCCCGGCGCCTTCCAGCACTTCATGGGTGATGGTGATGCCTTTTTGCTGATGCAGTTTTTCCACCAGTTCCTCAACCGGTTCGGTTGGTACAACGCGATCCTCGGCGCCGTTGATGATCAGGCCCGACGAGGGGCAGGGGGCAAGAAAGCTGAAATCATACCAGTTTGCCGGTGGTGATATCGAGATAAAACCACTGATTTCCGGGCGCCGCATCAACAGTTGCATGCCGATCCATGCGCCAAACTGAAACCCGGCAACCCAGCAATGCTTTGCATTCGGATTTTGGGCTTGCAGATAATCAAGAGCCGCTGCAGCATCGGATAATTCGCCAACACCCTGATCATATTCCCCCTGGCTGCGCCCAACACCGCGAAAATTGAAACGCAGGCAGGTAAACCCCATTTTATGGAAGGTATAATGTAGATTATGGGTTACTTTATTATTCATCGTCCCACCATGTTCAGGATGGGGGTGCAGGATTATTGCAATCGGCGCGTCCTTGGCTTTTTGCGGATGATATCGCCCCTCAAGACGACCGTCAGGACCAGGAAAAATAACCTCGGGCATGTAATTTTACTCCAACAAAAAAGGCGGTTGATGAATGCTTGACTTAATCAGTCAGCCAACCTAGAAACGTTCTAACTTAGGGGAATTCTCCCTAAACTTCGGTATGGAAGTAAGCCCTGCGCGGGCTTGCGTCAACCTCTTGTGAACGGAACAAGCCATGAAGCTTAGCACCAAGGGACGTTATGCGATGATCGCGCTGGTTGATATGGCGGCTGAGGGCAAGGACCGGCTGATCTCTTTGTTTGAAATTGCCGAACGTCAGGACATATCTCTGGCCTATCTGGAACAGCTTTTTGTGAAATTGCGCCGGGCGGGGATTGTCGAATCCGTGCGCGGACCGGGTGGGGGGTATCGTTTGGCCTCGCCGGCGACCGAAATTCGGGTTTCGGAAATTCTGGGTGCGGTCGATGAAAATATGGATGCGTTGTCACGCGGGGCCGGGGCAAGTGGCGCTGACAAAGGGGCCGCAGCCCAACAATTAACCGATAAACTATGGGAACGCTTATCGGCCCATATCTATGTATTCTTGCACCAAACCCGCCTAAGCGACATTACGGGCGATGAATTGGCCCCTTGTCCGGCGGTGCCTGCCTTTATCCAAATGGTTGACGAATGAGCCGGGTATATCTGGATCATAACGCCACCACACCGCTTTGCGTTGAAGCGCGCGCGGCCATGCTGGGCGCGATGGATGTGCTGGGCAACCCGTCCTCTGTGCACAATGAGGGGCGCGCAGCCATGGCTATTATCGAAACCGCGCGGCGGCAGGTTTCGGATGCTGCGGGGGCCTCTGGCGCTGATATTGTGTTTACCGCCAGCGCGACGGAAGCTGCGGCTTTGGCTTTGGCTGGGCAGGGGTATTTATGCGCCGGAATTGAACATGAATGCGTGAGCGCATGGGCCAAAGCGGCGTTACATGCAGATAAAAACGGCCATGTGCGCGCGCAAGACCCCAAAAACATCGCCCTGCAACTGGCCAACAGCGAAACTGGGGTTGTGCAAACCTTGCCCGAAGGGATCGCATTTTGTGATGCGGTACAGGCCTTTGGCAAAATCCCTTACGCATTTTCCTGGAGCAAGGCAGAACGGGCCGCAATTTCGGGCCATAAATTTGGCGGCCCCAAAGGGGTCGGGGCCTTGATTTTGCGTCAAGGTCAGGAGATTACGCCGCAACTTTTAGGCGGCGGACAGGAAATGGGACGGCGCGCTGGCACGCAAAATGTGATTGGCATCGCGGGCATGGGGGCGGCGGCAGAGGCGGCAGCGCATGCGGTTGATCAGGGGCTGTGGGATGGCGGCGTGGCAGAACATCGCGACTGGCTTGAGGCCTGCTTGCAAGACGCGACAGCGGATATCGTGATCTTTGCTCAAAACGTCGATCGTCTGCCAAACACCAGTTATTTTGCCATTCCGGGATGGCGCGCAGAGACACAAGTCATGCAGATGGATCTGGCCGGGTTTGCCGTATCCGCAGGCTCGGCCTGTTCCAGCGGCAAGGTTAAGACCAGCAAGGTATTGTTGGCGATGGGATATGACGAAATAGTGGCCAGCAGTGCGTTGCGCATCTCGCTTGGGCTGGAAACCACGCGGGGTGAAGTTGAACGTTTTGCCGCCACATGGATTGAACATTACCGCCGCTATAAACAGCGCGCGGCATAAATAAGGGGATAGCCGGATGGCTGCTTTAGAAGACGTTGTTAAGGATGGTGTGGACGCCGAAACTGTCGAGGCTGTGCAAGGTGTTGCCGAAAAATATAAATATGGTTTTGAAACCGAGATTGAAACCGAATACGCCCCCCTTGGTCTGAATGAAGACATTGTGCGGCTGATTTCGGGCAAAAATAATGAACCGGATTGGCTGCTGGAATGGCGGCTCGATGCTTATCGGCGCTGGTTGAAGCTGGAAGAGCCTGACTGGGCGATGGTGGATTATCCCAAGATTGATTTCCAGAACATCTATTATTACGCCCAACCTGCAAGCATGAAGGAAAAACCGAAATCTTTGGACGAGGTAGACCCTAAGCTGCTGGAAACCTACGCAAAACTTGGTATTCCGTTGAAAGAGCAAGCTTTGCTGGCAGGGGTGGAAATGCCCGAAGGCGAGCGTAAAGTCGCAGTTGATGCGGTGTTTGACAGCGTTTCTGTGGGCACGACATTTAAAGAAGAACTTGGCCGCGCTGGTGTGATCTTTTGTTCTTTCTCCGAGGCTGTGAAAGATCATCCCGAACTGGTGCGCAAATATCTTGGCACGGTGGTTCCGGCCACGGATAATTATTATGCGACGTTGAATTCTGCGGTATTTTCTGACGGTTCGTTCGTTTATATCCCCGAAGGGGTGAAATGCCCGATGGAATTGTCCACGTATTTTCGCATCAATGCCGAAAATACCGGCCAGTTTGAACGCACCTTGATTATCGCCGAAAAAGGCGCGCAGGTTTCATATCTGGAGGGCTGCACGGCCCCGATGCGCGACGAGAACCAGCTACATGCGGCCGTGGTCGAAATCGTGGTTTTGGAAGACGCGGATGTCAAATATTCTACGGTGCAAAACTGGTATCCGGGAGATGAAAACGGCGTCGGCGGGATTTATAATTTCGTCACCAAACGCGCCGATTGTCGAGGGGATCGCGCCAAGGTTATGTGGACGCAAGTGGAAACCGGCTCGGCTGTGACGTGGAAATACCCGTCGTGTATTTTACGGGGCGATGACAGTCAGGGCGAGTTTTATTCCATCGCCATTGCCAACAACTATCAACAAGCCGACACCGGCACCAAGATGATCCATCTGGGCAAGCGCACCAAGTCGCGGATTGTGTCCAAGGGGATCTCGGCGGGGCATGCGCAAAACACCTATCGCGGGCTGGTAAGCATGCATCCGCGCGCAAAAAATGCCCGTAATTATACGCAATGTGACAGCCTGCTGATCGGCAATAAATGCGGTGCCCACACGGTGCCCTATATCGAGGTCAAAAATAATTCCAGCCGTGTAGAACACGAGGCAACCACATCAAAAGTAGACGATGAACAGTTGTTTTACTGCCTGCAACGCGGGGTCGGCGAGGAAGAGGCCGTGGCCCTGATCGTCAATGGTTTCGTCAAAGAGGTTCTGCAATCCCTGCCAATGGAATTCGC
>CAYSAZ010000154.1:2976-4410 GCA_964429065.1 uncultured Rhodobacterales bacterium | reverse complement strand
ACCGAACCGTCGATCGGTGAGATACACTTGATCGTAGTCATAGTCTTCTTCTCCAAGAGAGGGCGCTAGGCCCGTTCAAAGCCGCGTGCGATTTCCCAATCGGTCACCACACGGTCAAATTCTTCTAGCTCCCACTCGGCCGCACGGGTGTAGTGGGTTATTACATCGTCGCCAAAGGCATCGCGCAGCATGGCGGAGCCGGTGAGGCTGGCCATGGCGTCGCGCAGGTTTTGCGGCATTTCGGCGCCGTCGCCTTGGTAGGCATCGCCCGCGATTGGCTTGGAAAGCGCGAGCTTTTCCTCAATGCCTTTGATGCCCGCCGCAAGTTGGGCCGCCATTGCCAGATAAGGGTTCATATCCGAGCCGGGGATGCGGCATTCGACCCGCACGCTTTTGCTGCCAGCGGCGCAGAGGCGGAAGCCAGCGGTGCGGTTGTCGACCGACCAGATGGCGCGGGTGGGGGCAAACGTGCCTTTTTGGAAGCGCTTGTAGCTGTTCACGTAGGGGGCGAGGAAATACATATAGTCGGGCGCGTATTTCAGCATGCCGCCCATGTAGTTTTTCATGAGGGTGGACATGCCGAGATCATCGCTCGCGTCAAAAAACGCGTTGCTGCCGTCTTTCCAGAGGGACTGGTGGACGTGGCTGGAGGAGCCGACTTTTGTGTGGTCCCACTTGGGCAGGAAGGTCACGGCATGGCCTTGCGCCCAAGCGATTTCCTTGATGGCGTGTTTGGCGATGGAGTGGTTATCCGCCGTGTCCAAGGCCTCGGCGTATTTGATATTCAGCTCTTCTTGGCCAGCTTCGGCCTCGCCTTTGGACCCCTCAACAGGGATGCCCGCAGCGTAGAGATGGTTGCGGATCGGCCGCATGATATGCTCTTCTTTGGTGGTCTGGAAGATGTGGTAATCTTCATTATAGCCACTGATCGGGTTCAGCTCGCGGTAGCCGGATTTCCTGATTTCGTCAAAGCTTTGCTCAAAGATGAAGAACTCCAGCTCGGTGGCCATGATGGCGCTAAAGCCCATGGTTTTGAGCTTGGCCAGTTGCTTTTTCAGCATGGCGCGGGGGGAGTGGGGGATGGGGTTTTCGTGGTGATCAAGCACATCACACAGCACCATTGCGGTGCCTTCAAGCCACGGGACAATGCGCATCGTGGCGAGGTCGGGCTTCATGATGTAGTCGCCGTAGCCGCTCTCCCAGTTGGTGGAAGCGAAGCCGTCTGGTGTGGCCATTTCAAGATCAGTCGCCAGCAGGTAGTTGCAGCAATGGGTTTCTTTATAGCCACCATCAATAAAGTGGGCCGCGAGGAAGCGCTTGCCCATCAGGCGGCCTTGCATGTCTATAATGCAGGCCAGCACAGTGTCTATCTCTCCGTTTTCAACGGATGTTTTCAGGTCGTCTAAGGATAGATTGCCAGCCATGGGGAGCCTC
>CAYSAZ010000154.1:0-2876 GCA_964429065.1 uncultured Rhodobacterales bacterium | reverse complement strand
TAGCGGTAAGGCTTGCCAGCTTTGTTCATCACTTCGTTATAGTCTTTGAAGATCTGCACAACTTTGGCTTTGGTCTCGGATTCCTGAGCGATTTCATCCCAGAAAACGCCAGCGGCATCTTCTACGGTTTTCCACTCTTCATCAGGAATCGAGGTCAGCTCCATATCAGTGCCGTTAACCCGCAGGTCGGCCTCGCCGCCCCAATACCACCACTGGCGGCGGTAGTGTGAGGAATCGGTAACCACTTTCAGCAGCTCGCGCAGGTGCTCCGGAATTTCATTCCAGCGCTCTTGGTTGGCGAAAAATGAGCCAGCCCATGCGCCTGAAATGTTGTTGGTCAGGAAATAATCCGTAACCTTGGCCCAGCCGGAGGTATAGTCCTCGGTGATGCCGGACCAGCCGATGCCATCCAGCTCGCCAGTTTGCACGGCAACCTCGATGTCTTCCCATGGCAGCGATACCGGCACCATGCCGAACTGCTCCATGAAGCGGCCAGCGGTGGGGAAGGTAAAGATGCGCTTGCCCTTGAAATCATCCAACGAGCGAATCGGCTCTTTGGTGTTGAAGTGGCACGGGTCCCATGAGCCAGCGGAGATCCACTGCACGCCGACTTTTGCATACTCTTCTTCCCAGATTTTGCCGAGGCCATACTGGTTGTAAAGCACAGGCACATCGAGCGAGTAGCGCGAGCCAAATGGGAAGTAGCCGCCAAAAACCGTTACCTCGGTCGGGGAGGCCATGGAGTCGTCATCCGACTGCACCATATCAATGGTGCCGCGCTGCATGGCGCGGAAAAGCTCGCCGGTTGGCACCAGTTGGTCGGCGGTATAAAGCTCGATCTCCATCTGGCCTTCGGCGATTTTGTTAAACGCCGTAACCATGGGCTGCACCACTTGCTCGGCCAAAGCCGCGCCAGCGTAGGTTTGCAGCCGCCACTTGATCACGCTTTGTGCATGCACGGCTGGGGCCGCCAGCGTGGCCGCGCCAGCAAGGCCGCCTTTGATCAGAAAATTACGTCTGTTCGTCGTCATTTTTCATTCTCCTTAGTTGGGTTAAGGGGCTGGTTTATCCGGCCCTCGGGGGTTTTTATTCGATGCCGTAAACTGCGTGTGGCAGCCAAAGGGCAATTTCCGGGAAGGCGATGATAACGCCGAGTGCCAAGAGCATAACGCCGACAAACGGGATGATGGAGACATAGATGTCTTTCAGCGTGATTTCGGGCGGGGCCATGGCGCGCATCAGGAATAGGTTATAGCCGAATGGCGGCGTCATGTAAGCGATTTGCGAGGTGATGGTGTAAAGCACGCCATACCAGATCAGGTCAAAACCCAGCGAGCCAACAA
The DNA here is from genome assembly GCA_964429065.1 of uncultured Rhodobacterales bacterium. Classification (GTDB taxonomy): domain Bacteria; phylum Pseudomonadota; class Alphaproteobacteria; order Rhodobacterales; family Rhodobacteraceae; genus NORP23. The sequence continues at coordinate 1,533 of CAYSAZ010000154.1, read as the reverse complement.
GCGGCACATAGAGCGGCGCGACGATGACGAGCATAGCGGTGTCGTCCAGGAAGGTGCCCATGATCAGGAAGGAGAGCTGCATCAGGAGCAGCACTTCCCATGGGCCAAGGCCGAGGTCGCTGAGGAAAAAGCTCTCGATGGCTTTGACCGCGCCGACGCCGTCAAACACCGCGCCGAAAGCCAGCGCGGCGAGGATGATCCACATGAACATGGCGGAGATGGAGAGGGTTTGCCGGACCGTGGTTTCGAACACCTTTCTGGTGTAGCGGCCTTTGAGAAGGGCGGCGAGAGAGGCGACGATCGCGCCCACAGCGGAGCTTTCGACCAAGGATGTCCAGCCGTTGATGAATGGCACCATCATCGAGGCGAAGATGAACACTGGCAGCAGGCCCGCGCGCAGCAGGCGCAGCTTCTCGGCGGTGGTCACTTCGGCGAGTTCTTCCTTGCTCAGGCTCGGGCCAAGGGCAGGGTTTATTTTGCAGCGAATCCAGATGTAGATGATGAACATTGCTGCCATCATTAGGCCAGGAAACACGCCTGCGAGCCAGAGCTGGCCGACGGGCGCGCGGGCGATCATGGCATAAAGCACCAGCACCACGGAGGGCGGCACGAGGATGCCGAGGCTGGAGCCTGCTTGGATAACGCCGGAAATCATCCGCTTATCATAGCCACGTTTCAAGAGTTCGGGCAGGGCGATGGTCGCGCCGATGGCCATGCCCGCCACGCTTAGCCCGTTCATAGCTGAAATCAGCACCATCAGGCCGATGGTGCCAATGGCGAGGCCGCCGTTAATACCGCCCATCCATACGTGGAACATGCGGTAGAGGTCGTCCGCTATGCCAGATTCCGACAGCACAAAGCCCATGTAGATAAACAGCGGCAGGGTGAGCAGCGGATACCATTTCATCAGCTTCATTGAAGCGGCAAAGGGGATGTCCTCTCCGCCGGTGCCCCAGAGCAGCAGCGCCGACACCACGGCAACAATGCCGATGGCGGCAAACACCCGTTGGCCAGACATGAGGGTAATCATCATGCTGGCAAACATCAAAAGGGCGATCCATTCAAATGACATTACAGCTCTTCTCCGCGGATGGTGGCGATGTCTTTGAAAAACACGGCGATGGCTTGCAGCAGCATCAGGAATATCCCGAGCGTGGCAATGGTTTTGATCGGCCATAAGTAAGGGCGGAAGGAGGTTGCCGAGCGCTCCATATGGCCAAGCACCTCGCCAGCGGCATCAAACCCGCCGGTGAAAAAGGCGCTGATCAGCTGGCCGAAAAAGTCGAATGTGCCGACATTATAGGGCTGGCCGAGCGAATAGGCCGTGGAGCCGAGCGCACCTTGCAGCAGGATGACAAGGTAGAAGATCAGCCCGAAAATCGTAAAGGCATCGACCCAAGCTTTGGTTTTGATCGACCAAGAGCCGTAAACCAAATCCATCCGCACATGGGAATTGAGCTGCATCGAATATGGCCCGCCGAGCAGGTAGTAGGCGACCATCACAAATTGCGCGGTTTCCAGCGTCCAGAGGGC
>CAYSAZ010000153.1:1500-4479 GCA_964429065.1 uncultured Rhodobacterales bacterium | reverse complement strand
CGCTCGGGCGACACGAGGTCAAATTGCATTGTATCAGCCATTAGAGGCCTCCTTTATGCAGCTTCCGCAGCCATTTTCTCGGCTTTGGCGATCACGTCATTGATGCCACCAACCATATAGAACGCGGCCTCTGGCAGGTGGTCAAACTCACCAGCCACAACGCGCTTGAAGCTGTCAATGGTTTCTTCGAGCGGCACCTGAATGCCGTCAGAACCCGTAAACACCTTCGCCACGTCGAATGGCTGGCTCAAGAAACGCTGGATTTTACGCGCGCGGGTCACGGTCATTTTGTCTTCTTCCGACAATTCGTCCATGCCCAGAATGGCGATGATATCCTGAAGCGATTTGTAGCGTTGCAGGATGCCCTGAACGTCACGCGCTACGTTATAATGCTCTTCACCAACCACCAGCGGGTCAAGGATACGCGAGGTTGAGTCGAGCGGGTCAACAGCCGGATAAATACCCAGCTCGGAGATCGCACGGTCAAGCACGGTGGTCGCATCGAGGTGCGCGAATGATGTCGCAGGCGCAGGGTCGGTAAGGTCATCCGCAGGCACATAAATGGCTTGCACGGAGGTGATCGAACCAGCTTTTGTGGAGGTAATCCGCTCCTGCATCGCGCCCATGTCGGTGGCGAGCGTAGGCTGGTAGCCCACAGCAGATGGGATACGGCCAAGAAGGGCCGAAACCTCGGAACCCGCTTGGGTAAAGCGGAAGATGTTATCCACAAAGAACAGCACGTCGGCGCCGGTTTCGTCACGGAATTGCTCGGCGAGCGTCAGGCCCGAAAGCGCAACACGCATCCGCGCTCCTGGAGGCTCGTTCATTTGGCCGTAGACCAGCGCAATTTTGGATTCTTCCAGATTGTCAGGCACAATCACGCTACCTTCGATCATCTCGTGGTAAAGGTCGTTGCCTTCACGGGTCCGCTCACCAACGCCCGCAAACACAGACACACCGGAGTGCACCTTGGCGATGTTGTTGATCAGTTCCATGATGAGAACGGTTTTGCCAACACCCGCACCACCGAAGAGGCCAATTTTGCCGCCTTTGGTGTATGGGGCCAGGAGGTCGATCACCTTAATGCCGGTTTCAAGAATTTCGGACTCAGTGGACTGGTCCGCGAAATCAGGCGCGTCGCCGTGGATCGAGCGACGATCCTTGGTGACGATCGGGCCTTTTTCGTCAACCGGCTCGCCGATCACGTTCATGATGCGGCCCAAAGTGGCTGTGCCAACCGGAACCATAATGGTTTCGCCTGTATCCGTAACCACGTTACCGCGAACCAAGCCTTCGGTTGCGTCCATCGCCACGGTGCGAACTGTGTTCTCACCAAGGTGCTGGGCAACTTCGAGCACCAAACGGTTGCCGTTATTGTCGGTTTCAAGGGCGTTCAGGATCGCCGGCAGGTTGTCTTCGAACTGAACGTCGACAACCGCGCCAATCACCTGTGTAATTTTACCTACAGCTTTTTTAGCCATCAGTTTTTCTCCAGTTTAAAGCGCTTCAGCGCCCGAGATAATCTCGATCAATTCATTGGTAATCGCAGCCTGACGCGAGCGGTTATACTCGATGGTCAGTTTGTCGATCATTTCGCCAGCGTTGCGGGTCGCGTTGTCCATAGCAGACATCCGCGCGCCCTGCTCCGAGGCGCCGTTTTCCAGCAAAGCCGTGAAAATCTGGGTGGCAACTGCACGCGGCAGCAGGTCATCCAGAATTTCGTTCTCGTCCGGCTCAAAATCATACACGGTTGAGGAGGCGTCCTCGGGGGTGTCAAACTTGGCAGGAATTAGCTGAAGCGCGGTCGGGATCTGGCTTACGACCGATTCAAACCGGCTGTAAAAGATCGTTGCCACGTCATATTCAGCCGCATCAAAACGCTTGATCACGTCACGGCCAACCTCAGCAGCGTGCACATAGCCAAGGCGCTTAACCTCGGAATGGTCCACGTGGTTGATCATGATATCGCCAAAGTCGCGCTTAAGCTGGTCACGGCCTTTTTTGCCAACGGTGATCATTTTCACCGTTTTGCCAGCCGCAACAAGCTCATTCGCATGGGCCCGCGCCATTTTGGCAATCGACGAGTTAAACCCGCCGCAAAGGCCGCGCTCGGAGGTAGCGACGATGAGCAAATGCACAGCGTCTTTCCCCGTGCCACGCAGCAAAAGCGGGGCGCTTTCACTCTCGGCAGCGCCTTCGGCAAGGTTACCAAGAACCGCATTCATCTGCGCCGCATAGGGCCGCGCATCTTCAGCGGATTCTTGGGCGCGGCGAAGCTTCGCCGCGGCCACCATCTGCATGGCCTTAGTGATCTTCCGAGTGTTTTTCACACTCTGGATTCTCGTTTTTAGGTCTTTGAGGTTCGCCATTGGCTAAAACTCCTTTCCCTTAAGGCCAAAATTACGCGAAGTCTTTTGTGAAGGCTTCGAGCACGGATTTGATGCTGTCTTCAAGCTCACCTTTAACCTTGCGGTCATTGTCGGTGATGTCTTTCAGCAAATCGGCATTGTTGTTGCGCAAGTGCGTCAGCAATGCTGATTCAAAGCGGGTTACGTCTTTCACAGCCACTTTATCAAGGAAACCCTTGGTGCCAGCGTAAATTACGATAACTTGCTCCGCATTCGTCAAAGGCGAATACTGCGGCTGCTTCAGAAGCTCGGTCAGGCGCTCACCACGGGCAAGCAATGCCTGTGTGGAAGCATCCAGATCAGAACCAAACTGAGCAAAAGCCGCCATCTCGCGATACTGCGCCAGCTCCAGCTTGATCGAACCCGCAACCGATTTCATCGCGTTTGTTTGTGCGGACGAGCCAACACGCGAAACGGAGAGACCTGTGTTCACAGCTGGGCGAATACCCGCGTTAAACAGTTCGGTTTCAAGGAAGATCTGACCATCGGTGATCGAAATCACGTTGGTTGGAATAAACGCAGACACGTCGCCGCCTTGAGTTTCAATGATCGGCAGCGCGGTGAGCGAGCC
>CAYSAZ010000153.1:0-1400 GCA_964429065.1 uncultured Rhodobacterales bacterium | reverse complement strand
TAAACGCAGTAAAGCTTCTTATACTCGTCATCACCAGCGGCTTCGTTATAAGCCTTCTGGTTCAGCACAGCGTCAAGCGCCACAGCGGATTTACCGGTTTGGCGGTCACCAATGATAAGCTCGCGCTGGCCACGGCCAACAGGAATGAGCGCATCAACAGATTTCAGGCCGGTGGCCATAGGCTCATGCACAGATTTCCGTGGGATAATGCCGGGGGCTTTAACGTCAGCAACCGAGCGCTTTTTGGTTTTCAGCGGGCCTTTGCCATCAATTGGGTTACCGAGGCCGTCAACCACACGGCCGAGAAGCTCGTCACCTGTTGGAACGTCCACAATAGAGTTCGTCCGCTTAACGGTGTCGCCCTCTTTAATGTCACGGTCCGAACCAAAAATAACGATACCAACATTGTCGGTCTCGAGGTTCAGCGCCATTCCACGGATACCACCGGGGAATTCAACCATTTCGCCGGCTTGAACATTGTCCAACCCATACACACGCGCAATACCGTCACCAACTGACAATACGCGCCCTACTTCTGCGACTTCCGCCTCAGCACCAAAATTCTTGATCTGGTCCTTGAGGATCGCGGAGATTTCTGCGGCTTGAATGCCCATTTATCCGACCTCTTTCATTGCATTTTGAAGATTATTAAGTTTGCTGCGAAGGGTGCTGTCGATCATAACCGACCCCACCTTCACAATAAGACCGCCGATAAGATCCTTATCCACGGTCACATTCACATTCACGTCTTTCCCGACCGACTTCTTAAGCGCGGCGGCCAGCGCCTTGCTCTGGGTCTCGGTCAGCGCCTTGGCGGCAGTTACCTCGGCAGAAACCTCGCCACGGTCATCAGCGGCCAGCGCTTTTACCTGAGATATCATCTCGGGCAGCACATATAGGCGGCGATTTTCGGCCATAAGGGCCACGGTGTTAGCGGCCTCGGCCCCTAGCCCCATTTTGTCAGTCAAAGCGCGCATGGCTTTGCCCTGCTCTTCGCGGCTTAGCAGCGGCGAGGAAATTACACCCTGCAAATCGGCGCTGCTATCGAGCGCGGCTTGCAGCGAATCAAGATCGGCCTCTATGGCGGCCAAGCTCTTGGCCTCCTTGGCGATCTCGAACAATGCGATTGCATAGCGCCCCGAGGCCCCTGCGGTTATTGATGCTGTAGCAGACACGAACACCCCTTTATTCTGTGCGCCCTTCTCAGGGCCATAAGCAACGGTTCGGCGAGTCAGTGCAAAACCCGTTGAAATCGGGTGGGTGATAACAGAGGGTTGCGCGTGAGGCAAGAGACAGGCCAAAACCCGCCGATTCAGGTTTTTAGAGGCGTTATCAATATGTTAACCCCACCCCCTCACCCGATGCGACGCTTTGCGCGGCATATTTGTTGATTTATTTAC
>CAYSAZ010000152.1:0-4530 GCA_964429065.1 uncultured Rhodobacterales bacterium | reverse complement strand
GCCAGAACCCGCACCAGCGGATTTGATGCAGGGTCAAAACTATCAGTTTTTTTCAAGACATCAATGGCGATAGAATATGCTTTGATCCGCGCCGCCCGGCCAGCAAGCGTTTCTTCAACGACATATTGTAATGTCAGTGAAACCTGAGGCGACGCTGAAAATTGTGGTGATACCAATATGTTTTTCAACGCATCTCTGACGTCATCACTGTTGAATGCGGGCTTAGTACTCATAGGAATACTATACTGCAAGCCATGAATATATCAACAATATTAAGTTGTTACTGGATATACGTATCTGTGCACTATCCACATTTGCCTTACCGTAACACACGCCATGTAACGTAGTTTCCATGAATTTTTTTAGCCAGCATTACTGCAATACCATCCGATGAATGTGGCTGAAAACATCCGCACTCATCAAAATGCAACTGCTGATCTAAAGCAAAGTAACTAAGGAAATTATCATGAGTACCCTCAAAAACAAAATCGCCCACGTCATCGTTCTTGGCAGCCTGCTGTTAGTCGCTACCACTAGTGTTGTATCTGCTGCTCCACATGGCCCAAGCTAAGAAAGGGAATTATCATGAGTACCCTCAAAAACAAAATCGCCCACGTCATCGTTCTTGGCAGCCTGCTGCTTATATCCGCCACTAACGTTGTGGCCGCTGCTCCTTGTGATCCACACTGATCGCAGATCGCATCATATTGGTGTTTGGTTGATCAAGACTAGCCTAATTTAGGAAAGGATAACCCAATGACAGGACGTGTCATACAAATGTCTGACAGGGCAAAGGCAAAAGTAGAGCCTGTGCTCGAAAAGATAGATTATTATCCTGCACGCCAAATTAAAGGCTCTGAATGGATAATCGATGCCTTGAATGATTTGGCCGACTATTGTGCATACAACCAACTGAGCGATGTTGAAACCACGATCAGGCGCACAATATGGGAAACGTCACTGCAACTAAAGCGCACGTGATACGTAAATAGCAAAGCCATTTAGGCATTACGCCCGCCAGATTTCAGACCTTGGTTTGATAATCTGGCGGGTGTAGCTGTTGCAAAATAGGCGATGGCGCATCGACAAAAAACACCCTAAAGCAAAAGGATGTTCATTTTTAAAAACCGCGTATCCATGACCCTGACTGCGGCAAAATCCCTGCCCCGCTGGCGTCAACCCATCACGCTGTTGATCGTTATGATGGTAATTCTGTCGCTGGCCCATTCTACGTGGCACGCACTACTAAACAATTTCGCCATTGAGGCCGTGAATTTCACCGGGGTTGAAATTGGCTGGCTACATACGATTCGCGAAATTCCGGGCTTTATGGCCGTGGGCGTAATCGCCGTTCTGATATTCATGCGCGAGCAGGTTTTGGGGGTGGTCAGCCTACTTGTGTTAGGGCTGGCGGTCATGGTCACGGCGTGGTTTCCCAGTCTTGGCGGTCTGTTGACGATCACCATGATCAGTTCCATCGGGTTTCATTATTATGAGACGGTTAACCAATCTTTGCAGTTGCAGTGGATTGATAAAAAGCATGCACCGCAGGTTCTGGGCTGGATCGTCTCGGCTGGTTCGGCGGCGTCGCTGCTGGCCTATGGTTCGTTGATGCTCGGGTGGAAAACTTTGGATCTAAGCTATAATTTCGTTTACATGCTGGCCGGAGGCAGCACCGCGCTGCTCGCGATTATGCTGTGGTTTTTATACCCGCAATTCGAATCACCCGTAACGCAACATAAAACCATGATCCTGCGCCGCCGCTATTGGTTGTATTATGCATTAACCTTTATGGCAGGTGCCCGGCGCCAGATTTTTATCGTCTTTGCCGCCTTTATGATGGTTGAACACTTCGGGTTTGAGGTGCAGGACGTTACCGGATTGCTGTTGTTAAACTACACGGCCAATATATTCATTGCCCCGTTGGTGGGTAAATTGATTGCCCGCGTGGGTGAACGCAATGCCCTTGCCTTTGAATACGTCGGTTTGACGCTGGTTTTTTTGGCTTACGGCGGCATATATTATTTCGGATGGGGTGTGGTTTTGGCCGCGATCCTATACGTGGTTGATCACCTGTTTTTCGCACTGGCTTTTGCCCTTAAAACCTATTTCCAGAAAATCGCAGACCCCAAAGACATCGCGCCCACGGCGGCGGTTGCCTTTTCTATCAACCACATCGCGGCCGTGGTTTTACCGGCAACACTGGGATATTTGTGGATCACATCGCCGAGCGCTGTGTTCATGTTGGCCGCAGGCATGGCGATTGGTTCGTTATTGCTGGCACTGATGATCCCGCGTCACCCGGAAAAAGGTCACGAAACCGTATTTTCCCGCACTTAAGGTCGATCCCCCATCAAATATCGCGGCCCCGCGCCGTGTTTATGGGCGCGATCATCTGGATTATACAACGCACAATTTTTCAACGACAAACACCCGCAGCCAATGCATCCATCCAACCTGTCGCGCAAATTGGTCAACGTATCGATGCGCGCATCCAGTGCTGTGCGAAACTGGCGGCTAATCTTGCTCCAGTCAGCTTTGGTTGGCGTGCGGGCATCAGGCAGGGTCTGAAACTGCACGCGTATCTGCTCAATCGTAAATCCAAACTGCTGGGCAACCATCACAAATGATAAGCGTCTGATATCAGAGCGCATGAACCGTCGTTGCCCACCAGCATTGCGCCCCGGGGCGATTAACCCTTGGGTTTCATAATATCTGATCGCCGACACCGCCAAGCCGGTGCGCGCCGCAAGCTGCCCGATTGACAGCATATAAGGTGGTTTCACAGCCATAATATATCTTTCAAAATAAAGCTTGACCTAAAGTTAGGTTTAGGAATTACACCATATCCTGATATTAATCAATCAAAGGAATGCACAATGACTATCGCCACACTTGAACACGTAAATTTCACCGTAAAAGACCCGCTTAAAACCGCAAATATGCTGTGCGATCTGTTTGGCTGGCATATCCGCTGGCAAGGGGTGGGGATGGAGACGGGGCAAACATTTCATGTGGGAACCGATGACGCATACGTTGCGGTGTTTTCATATGGCGAGGCCAATAAACCCAGTGATAACAGCTATAAAACCATTGGTGGCCTTAACCACATCGGGGTGGTTGTCGATGATCTGGATGCGGTTGAGGACCGTGTAAAAGAGCGCGGGTTCACCCCAACCAGTCACAGCGATTACGAACCGGGGCGACGGTTTTATTTTCATGACCATGATGACATCGAATTTGAGGTTATCAGTTACGCATAATCCAACGCTTGGCGGGCTTCACCCTCTAAGCATGCCATCATTTTTTTGTACGGCACCGGCCCATAGCTGATGCGCGCGACCCCAAGGCCTTTCAGGGTTTTGGGGGCGGGCACATAAGGCAAAGCGATGATATTTACCGGCAGCGGGCATTCTTTGCACAACCGTTCAATCATCGCACTATCCGCCAGACCCGGCGCAAAAAACCCATCCCCGCCCGCATCGGCAAAAGCTTTGGCCCGCAAGATTGCCGCGTCCAGCATTTGTGGTGTGTGCGCATCCGGTTTAGCCTTTAGAAAAATATCGGTGCGCGCGTTGATAAAGATAGAATCGCAAGCATCATCTGCCGCTTTGCGCGCCGCTTTTATACGCGCGACTTGCGCTGTAAGGTCGTATAATTCCGCCGTGCCAACAATCTGATCTTCAAAATTAAACCCGATTGCACCTGCATTGACAGCGCGCGTAACACTGTCTGCGACCACCTCTGATGCAGCGCCATACCCGCCCTCAAGATCTGTCGAAACCGGCAGATCAACAGCGGCAATAATGCGGCGCAGGTTTTCCAGCACCAGATCGAGGGGGATGTTTTCGCCGTCCGCAAACCCGTGCGCCATGGCCACTGGCGCACTGCCGGTGGCAATCGCTTTGGCCCCGGCCGCCGCCACCACACCTGCGCTTCCGGCATCCCAAATATTGTACAAAATCACCGGATCACCCTTTTGGTGCAAGGCGTGAAAGGTGCGGGCGTGATCGGATTGGCTGGACATAATTGGCTCCGTAGTGGATGATTGAGGTCAGCGATTTTCATCTTATATGAGCCTAACATGCAAGCGACACATCCCGAAATGCATTTCGTAAACGGCAATCCACAGCACCCGCCTTTTCCAACAGGCACGCAAACGGCCCTGTTTGGCATGGGGTGTTTTTGGGGGGCAGAGCGGATTTTCTGGCAAATACCCGGCGTTTGGGTGACCTGCGTTGGCTATGCCGGCGGGCATGTGAGCGCCCCGGATTATGAACAGGTTTGCACAGGTAACACTGGCCATAATGAGGTCGTACAGGTGGTTTTTTACCCCGATATAGTGCCACATGATACCTTGTTGCACGTATTTTGGGAAAGCCACGACCCCACGCAAGGCATGCGCCAAGGCAATGATCACGGCACGCAATACCGCTCGGGGATTTATGGTAATGCAGAACACCTAAAGCGCGCCGAGGCTTCGCGTGATGCATATCAAAAACAACTGGACAAAGGCGGTTTTGGCACAAT
>CAYSAZ010000151.1:0-4582 GCA_964429065.1 uncultured Rhodobacterales bacterium | reverse complement strand
AAATTTGCATTTGTGATCCTTGTTTAATTTTCCCCGTAAAAACAAACCACTAGCTATATGTATTCTACATTAATGATTTAGAGCATATATAATTGCAATCCCCAGTCAATAATCATGATATGGAGGTAAAACACCCTTTTCCATCTTTGGCCCGGCATCGCTCAAAGCATGATCTCACGGCCTTGAAACCCTTTCCACTAGAGCAATACCCCCCTATATTTCACGCCCGGATATTGCGAATGGCATTCATGCTGGTTTGATGCAGGGTATTGCCTATATGCGATCCTTTGGATGTTTTGGTTTTAGTGTCACCCACTGCCATGGTGCCTGCGGCGCAGATCAGCGCGATCAGTAGATAGGTTTTCATTATTTTCTCCTTAGGATAGATAGTATTGAAACCACGAGTATAGCGCAGGATCTATAAATTGATACATAGCCCGGATAAAATTGTCGTTGACTGGATCAGCTCGGATACCCCTATCCCTTATCCACAAGCGCTTGAGGGCATGGAGGCGCGGGTTGTGGGCATTCTGGATGGCACCTTGCCCGAACAGGTCTGGCTGCTGGAACACCCGCCGCTTTACACGGCGGGCACAAGTGCGCAGGCCAAGGATTTGCTACATCCGCAGTTTCCGGTTTTCGCGGCGCAACGGGGCGGAGAGTATACCTATCACGGGCCGGGGCAGCGCGTGGCGTATGTAATGCTGGATTTGAACACCCGTGAGAAAGATGTGCGCAAATACGTCTGGCTGCTGGAAGAATGGATCATCCAGACTTTGGCGCAATTCAATGTGCGCGGGGTGCGGCGCAACGGGCGTGTCGGGATTTGGGTTGTGCGGCCAGATCGCCCCCCCCTGGCCGATGGCAGCCCCGCAGAGGATAAAATCGCCGCTATTGGTGTGCGCATTCGCCGGTGGGTGACGTTTCACGGCCTTTCAATCAATGTTGACCCGGACTTGTCGCATTTTGACGGCATCGTGCCCTGTGGCATTCACGATTACGGCGTCACCAGCCTGCTGGATTTGGGAATTTTAGCAACATTGGAGGACCTAGACATCGCATTGCATGCAAGTTTCTCGAAGGTTTTTAGGTAAAATTCTCAAATTGTTAAAAATATTACCATATTTCTGACCGTTATATTGAAATTATACCCTCTTGCGGCATTCCGGCAGTTGATGCAGATCAAGTCGCAGGTTACACCCATGTGTAAGAGGCGGCGAATTCAGCAAAGATTCGCTTAAACAGGGACAGGTGTCAGGAGAATAACAATGGCAGACGCAGCCGCGCACACCCACGATGAGCATACAGGCCCGGGGTTTTTCACCCGTTGGTTCTTGTCAACAAATCACAAAGATATCGGGATATTATATCTTTTCACATCTGCAGCTATCGGGTTTGTCTCGGTCTGTCTGACCGTTTACATGCGCATGGAATTGATGGAACCGGGCGTGCAATACATGTGTGCCGACGGCGCACGGCTGGTGGCGGATGCTGCCTCGGAATGTATGCCAAACGGGCATTTGTGGAATGTGATGATCACTTATCATGGTATTCTGATGATGTTCTTCGTCGTTATTCCGGCCCTGTTTGGCGGGTTTGGCAACTATTTCATGCCCCTTATGATTGGTGCGCCCGACATGGCGTTCCCGCGGATGAATAACCTGTCCTACTGGATGTATGTGGCGGGTGCTTCGCTTGGGATAGCATCGTTGCTTGCGCCGGGGGGTAACGGGCAGCTAGGCTCTGGCGTTGGCTGGGTGCTTTATGCGCCCCTGTCCACCAATGAGGGCGGCATATCCATGGATTTGGCGATTTTTGCTGTGCACATGTCGGGGGCCTCGTCCATTCTTGGGGCCATCAACATGATCACAACATTCCTCAATATGCGCGCGCCGGGCATGACCTTGCACAAAACGCCGCTGTTTGCCTGGTCAATCGTGATCACGGCATTTTTGATCCTGCTATCGCTGCCAGTTCTGGCCGGTGCGATCACCATGTTGCTAACCGACCGGAATTTTGGCACCACGTTCTTTGATCCTGCCGGTGGTGGTGATCCGATATTATATGCGCATCTTTTGTGGTTCTTTGGTCACCCCGAGGTTTATATGATCATCGTGCCCGGTTTTGGCATCATCAGCCACGTGATTTCCACCTTCTCCAAAAAACCGATTTTTGGCTATCTGCCAATGGTCTATGCGATGATCGCAATTGGCGTGCTGGGCTTTGTTGTTTGGGCGCACCATATGTATACGGTCGGGCTGTCGACCACACAACAAAGCTATTTCATGCTGGCGACCATGGTTATTGCGGTGCCCACGGGCGTTAAAGTCTTTAGCTGGATTGCCACCATGTGGGGCGGCTCGGTAGAATTCAAAACACCGATGCTGTTTGCCTTTGGCTTCTTGTTCCTGTTCACCGTTGGCGGTGTTACCGGCGTGGTGCTGTCACAGGCCGCGATTGATCGAGCCTATCACGACACATACTATGTTGTGGCGCATTTCCACTATGTAATGAGCCTTGGGGCTGTGTTTTGTATCTTTGCCGGCATTTATTACTGGATCGGCAAAATGTCAGGGCGTCAGTATCCTGAATGGGCTGGTAAAGTGCATTTCTGGATGATGTTTATTGGCGCGAATATTACGTTCTTCCCACAGCATTTCCTGGGGCGCCAAGGCATGCCACGGCGCTATATCGATTACCCCGAGGCTTTCGCCCAGTGGAATTATATCAGCTCTATCGGGGCGTTCTTGACCTTTGCCTCGTTTGTCTTTTTCATTGGCATTGTGTTTTACACTCTGAAATGGGGCAAAAAAGTTACCGAGCCTGCCTATTGGGGCGAACATGCGGACACGCTGGAATGGACCCTGCCAAACCCACCACCCGCGCATACGTTTGAGACCCTGCCAACACAGGACATGTGGGATAAACCCACGCATTAAACGCAACCATATTACAATACATAAGGGCCGGAGATATCTCCGGCCCTTTTTCATAAAATCCAACCCGTTTTCTTAATTCCCTCTTAAATTATATCCCTCATAGTTGAGAGGTGTTAACGCGAATCCACCCTTAGTGGAGAAAGAGGAAGCCATGGGTATTTCAGTTCTTATTGCATTAGTTATCAGCGCATTCACCGTCAGCCAGCCTGCGGATGCGAGTTTAGTAAATGATTATCAAAGTGTCGTTACAGACCATATCATCAGCAGTGGCAACCGCTGCGGGGCCGTTACCAGCCTTATTCAACAGGCAGGCACTTCGGTGTTTTATGTAACCTGTTCAGAGCTTGCAGACGGCGATGGCGATATTCTGGGATATACTTTGCAAACGAATAATCAAGATTTGATCGAGGTTTCATTCTCGCAATAAATGACATGAAACCAAATGACGAATTCCCCGGTTTTGGTATGAAAGCCGGGGAATTTTTAACAAAGCGGTATCTATCGCTTTGTAAACGCCTATATCGGACCTTTTCAAGCCAGCCCCGCTCGTTTATGCCAAGGTAACGATGTAGGGGGCGCTATGAAATATTCATCCGCAAAGGCATGGGAAACCGCAGCACAGCGGCGTGTTGTACTGTTTGGCATGTCGGGCCTTGGCAAAACCCACCTGTCAAAAATGCTTAGCAACAACGGTGACTGGTTTCACTATTCTGTCGATTATCGCATCGGCACGCGCTATATGAACGAACATATCGTTGATAATTTCAAACGCGAAGCCATGCAAAACGGGTTTTTATCCGGGCTTTTGAAATCAGATTCAATATATATCGCGTCCAACATCACCTTTGAAAATCTGGCACCTCTTGCAACATATCTTGGTAAACCCGGCAACCCGACACTGGGCGGCATCCCGTTTGAGGCATATATCACCCGTCAACGTCAACATCGCAGTGCCGAAATTGCCGCCAGCAAAGATGCGGTGGATTTTGCCAACAAAGCCCATGATATCTATGGCTATAACCATTTTATCTGCGATACCTCAGGGTCAGTCTGCGAGATTGTAAACCCCGATGATCCCAAAGACCCAGTTTTATGCGCGCTAAGTGCCACCATGCTGCCCGTATGGATTGAAGGTGATGAAAACCACAACCAAGAACTGGAAAACCGATTTCAGACCGCCCCCAAACCTATGTATTATAATGAGGATTTCTTGCGCCAAAAATGGGCACAATACCTACGCCAACACGATATTTCCGAAGATGCGGTAAACCCCGATGACTTCATCCTTTGGGGTTATCGTGAACTACTGGCCCATCGCTTGCCGTTATATAGAAATATCGCTAAAAACTGGGGGGTTATCGTGAAAGCCGACGAAGTGCGCGCCATACGCGACCCCCAAGATTTTCACACCCTTATCGCCACATCAATCGCCCGGAACACCTGATGCCTATCAAAATCCCTGCCACCCTGCCCGCCCATAATATCCTTCGTTCAGAGGGTGTTATGGTGATGTCGGATGAAACGGCCGCACGTCAGGATATTCGCCCGCTACGGATCGGCCTGTTGAATTTGATGCCACAAAAAGTACAAACAGAAACCCAATTTGCCCGCCTGATCGGGGCCACGCCCTTGCAGATTGAACT
>CAYSAZ010000150.1:0-4635 GCA_964429065.1 uncultured Rhodobacterales bacterium | reverse complement strand
CCCTTCACAGCAGCAACAATTTTCTTGGCAGCATCGCCCAGATCATCCGCAGCAATCACGCCTAGGCCTGAATTGTTAATGATCTCTTTACCTTTTTCGACGTTCGTACCTTCAAGGCGCACAACCAGTGGTACCTTCAGGCCAACCTCTTCGACCGCGGCAACGACACCCTCGGCGATCACATCGCAGCGCATGATGCCGCCAAAAATATTCACCAAAATCCCTTTGACATTGGGGTCAGAGGTAATAATCTTGAACGCCTCCGTTACTTTTTCTTTAGTTGCGCCGCCGCCTACATCCAGGAAATTCGCGGGCTCAGAGCCATAAAGTTTTATGATGTCCATCGTCGCCATGGCCAGGCCCGCGCCGTTAACCATACAGCCGATTTCACCGTCGAGCGTGATATAGTTAAGGTCGTATTTGGAGGCCTCTAATTCTTTGGCATCCTCTTCGGTTTCATCGCGTAGCGCCAAAATATCGGCGTGGCGGTAAAGCGCGTTGTCATCGAAGCCCATTTTGGCGTCTAGACATTTCAAATCACCTGCATCTGTGACGATCAGCGGGTTGATTTCCAGCATTTCCATGTCTTTTTCAATGAACATGCGGTAAAGATTGGCGATCAGCTGCACACATTGTTTAACCTGCTTGCCTTTAAGCCCCAGCGTAAAGGCAACGCGGCGCCCGTGAAATGCCGACAGGCCAGACGCCGGATCGACTGAAAAGCTAACGATTTTCTCGGGAGTTTTGGCGGCAACTTCCTCGATATCCATGCCGCCCTCGGTTGAGGCTACAAACGACACGCGGGATGTAGCACGATCCACCAGTAGCGCCAGATACAGTTCGGTTTCAATGCCGGAACCGTCTTCGATATAGACGCGATTAACCTGTTTGCCGGCCGGACCGGTTTGATGCGTGACAAGCGTGCGCCCCAGCATCTTTTGCGCTTCTATGGCGGCCTCGGAGACGGAGTTGGTCAGGCGCACACCGCCCGCTGCTCCGGCTTGAGTTTCTTTGAACGCGCCCTTGCCACGTCCGCCAGCATGTATTTGTGCCTTAACGACCCAAAGTGGCCCGTCCATCTCGCCAGCGGCGGTTTTGGCATCCTCTGCCTTAAGAACCACGCGACCATCTGAAATCGGCGCACCGAATTCTTTTAGCAATTGTTTGGCTTGATATTCGTGAATGTTCATCCAACTGTCCCTATTTTTGTGGCCTTCAGATATGTATGTCGAAAGATATGAATAAATCGTATCTGCGATCCTGAAAAAATGTATGACAGGTTTCTGCCTGCACAAAAGGATATTTGCGCAGGATCACAGGAAAATGTGTGGATGGGGATAATTTGTGATCACACTGATTTATCATGTGATCACAAATTTAAGACTCAGTTAAACAACAGCGCGAATAATAGCGTATCTCCCGCTACCATACGTGAGAAACGTCTGAAGTTTACTGACGTTACCGTTGGCCCCTGTTCCATGTAATCCAGCAGTCCGGCACCCTGAACCCAGGTAACAATGTCAACGACCGGTGGGTCCATGAACAGTTTTTCCAGATTTATCCCGCCAATCGGCGCAATACGCCAGTATGAAACCAGCAGATCACCGTTCAAAAGATCCTCGGCATCTTTCAGCAGGGCCTGCCATGTTTCACTGGTATCCGCCGGCAGCTCAAACCCGAGCGCTGCAGTTTGCGCCTTATTCGGGACCCATTCATTAACATTGTCGGTTTCGGTTGCAACTGCGTGCCAAAACACCTTGTTATATGCGACCATTTCCAGAAAATGCCCATGCGCCGCGCGGGTGTTTTTGGCGACAGGCTGTTGGTTGAGCGCGCCATACACCATGGCAAACTGATCGACCCAGCCGCCAAATTCTCCGTCGTAAGGGTTGGTCATTGGGATATCGCCCCGCAACGCCATCATCTTTTCATTGGCCTCCAGCACTTGCGTAATTGCGGCCGTTGGGTCAAAGGCCACGACCAGTTCCGAGATGCCTGAAATCATATGGGTGTAGGCCGTCAGCCAAGCCACATCCGCCGTGTCAAACCGCACAAACATAGCCCCGGGGATATCATCCATATTGGCGCGGTCCCGGCGGGTCATAATAGAGTTTGCCCCAAGCTCAATCACCCCTTCGCCCGGATCCCGGATCTGGTTCATGTTAACATCAAACCATAAATCCATAAGATTAAGGGTAAGTGCCACATCATCGCCCGTATCCACTTGATCAAGCGCTGCCCGGCTGGCATCCATATCGCCGCGCAGATCAGAAAACAATGTCGTGATCAAGGCGGGCGCAAAAGGGGCGGCATCGGGGTTGGGCTCTATGGGCAAACGCAGCACCGGTATGTCAAAATCCTTCAAGACCATATTATGTTGCCAGCGGATTTGCAGGGTTTTTTCAATCCCGCGCAAAAATCGCACCACCCCGAGGGCAAACTGGTCACTGGATGTTTTATCCGGCTCTGCACTAAGAGCAGCCTCGGCCCCGGACAGACCTTGTGCCTTAATCAGATCACTTGTGTCTGCCAAGGCAAATGTCGCGATGAAAACAAAAGGTACTGTAAGAAAAACCCGCATGATAAAACTCCTGTAAAGAAAGCCGTGTCTACAAATCTATAGGATTTTGTGGCACATACAAGATGACGCTGGGTCAAACCGTATAGCCAAAACTATGCATCAGATCAGTGCCTATATGTGTTTTAAAAGGCGTAAATGCTTGTGGGGTAAGTTCAGAAAATACGGTGGCGCGGGCTTTTTTCTGGTAGTCAGGAAACTTTTCGGGGCTGCGTACTAAAGCTCGTGGGTCGTGCATAGGAATTCGGATATCTCGATGCTTGCGGGGGAATTTCTGCCCCAGCTCATCCAGGGTTTTTTCGGTTTCCAACACCAGATCTTCATAGCGAATGATCCGCAGTTTTTCATATGTTTTTGCAGCACGTTGATAGCTTTGCACTTTTTCGCGCCACAAACAAAGCGGTGAAGCAAGGGTGATGCTGCCCAGCTCATCGCGCGGACGGGTGCGCCACGGGGTGTTTAGGAAAGTAGAAAAATCCTGCGATACTCGTCCGGATACATGAAACGGAACTTTATGCATTGAGCGCGCCCAAGCCAGCGGGTGGCGCACGATGCACAAAACATGGCAGGCATTTGGACGTGCAAATGTATCCAGAAAACGCGGTGTAATACAGGCATGTTTCCAGCCGCCGGTTGTCGCGAGGCGCTGTAAATGGTCAGTATTATAAGACGATTCCATAAACCTGTAGCGCAAAAATTGCGGGAGGTACTTTTGTCGAGATACATAGTTCACAACGGGCGATAAATTATCAGCATTAGGATATATCGTAACAGCAAAATTGCCCCGCAGGATGGCTGCCAGAAAATTGGTGCCTGAATTCCGCTCGCCAAGAATTTTAATATTTTCCGGCATATCTACCCATCTAAAATCGACATAAAGCCATGCATAATGTTGCCGAGGTTATCAAATATCACCTGTAGGGGCGAAAACCCCAGACGGGTAATCCGGGTGCAATTTTAGCGCCACGTTGGGTCAGAGAGATATACTCTGGCCCAACGTGGCAAAACAAAACCGCGATTGGTTTTAATTCAGCGATGGATCAATCGCTTTGCAGGCGTCAACCAGACCGTTCACGGCCTTGACAGAGTTATCAAACATCGCCTGTTCGTCTTTGTTCAGTTTGATTTCGATGATTTTTTCAATGCCACCTGCACCAATGACAGTCGGGGCACCAACATAAAGACCGTTCAAACCATAGGCGCCGTCCACGTAAGTTGCGCAAGGCAGCACACGTTTTTGATCCTTAAGGTAGGCTTCGGCCATTTGAATTGCCGATGCCGCAGGCGCATAGAATGCAGAGCCGGTTTTCAACAGGCCAACGATTTCTGCGCCGCCATCCCGGGTGCGTTGCACGATGGCATCCATGCGGTCTTGTGTGGTCCAGCCCATCTCAATCAGGTCCGGCAAAGGGATGCCTGCAACGGTGGAATAGCGTGTTAGCGGCACCATCGTGTCGCCGTGCCCGCCCAGAACAAAGGCCGAAACATCCCGCACAGAGACGTTGAATTCATCGGCCAGAAAATGGCGGAAGCGGGCGGAATCCAGAATACCGGCCATGCCAACCACTTTGTTATGGGGCAGTCCGGAAAATTCGCGCAGCGCCCAAACCATCGCATCAAGCGGGTTGGTGATGCAGATCACAAAGGCGTCGGGCGCATGGTCGCGGATACCTTCGCCAACCGATTTCATAACCTTGAGGTTAATACCCAGCAAATCATCACGGCTCATACCGGGTTTGCGGGCAACACCTGCGGTTACGATGCAAACATCAACGCCGGCAATGGCGGAATAGTCGTTTGCGCCAGACATATCGACATCAAACCCGCTAACCGGCGCGCTTTCGGCAATGTCGAGGGCTTTACCCTGAGGGATACCTTCGGCGATATCAAACATGATAACGTCACCAAGTTCCTTTGTTGCAGCGATATGGGCGAGTGTGCCGCCAATTTGGCCAGCACCGATGAGGGCGATCTTTGCTCTTGCCATGTTGCAAGTCTCCTTATTTAGGATGAAATCGTGGTTTTCCTACGCCTAAGTCGTCGATTCCGCAAGTGTG
>CAYSAZ010000149.1:0-4653 GCA_964429065.1 uncultured Rhodobacterales bacterium | reverse complement strand
CGATTAATCTGGATAATCCGATGGTGGAAACGGCGCTGGATTTGGCCCCGAATAAGGCGGTTAAACGCGAAATTAACGTGGTTTTGTCAAATTCCTTTGGGTTTGGTGGCACAAATGCGTCTTTGGTGATGGGGAAAGTTACGTAAATGGGGCGAAGTATTGCGGCGAATGCGTTTAGTTTTCTGATTGTTGTGCTGATTGCGCTTGGCGGGCTGGTGGCCTGGGGGCAGGGACAGTTTCGCGATGCCGGGCCGCTGGCTGAGGATACAGTGATTGAGGTGCCAAAAGGTGCTACTCTGGGGGCTGTTTCCGAGGAATTACTGAAAATCGGCGCGATATCCCATGGGCAGATTTTCCGTATCGGGGCAAAATATACTGACCGGGCTGATCGGCTGAAATTCGGGGAATATGTGCTGCCAGTCGGGGTTTCAATGGATGAAATTCTGGATATTTTAGTGCAAGGCAAGAGCATTCAGTATTTTGTGACCCTGCCCGAGGGCATGTATATTTCTGAAATTATTGCCAGAATTAATGCAGCATCTGATCTGACAGGGGTGATTGAAACCTTGCCCCCTGAAGGGATGTTGGCCCCCAATACCTATAGTTTTCAACGCGGTGATACGCGCCAATCGGTGGTGGATCGGATGCTGGCAGCACAGGTGGCTATTCTGGATGAGGCCTGGGCTGGACGGGCGCCTGATTTACCGCTGAAATCGAAGGAAGAGCTGTTGATTATGGCGTCGATTGTGGAAAGTGAAGCGGGGGGGGCTGGTGAATGGGGGCTGGTGGCCTCGGTGTTTTATAACCGTATGAATGCCAACATTCGTTTGCAGGCAGATGCGACCATTCGCTATGGGTTAACGATGGGCAAGGAGCGGCTGCGCCGTGGTTTGCGCGAATCAGAACTGGCGAAGGATACCCCGTATAATACCTATAAAATCGATGGATTGACCCCGACCCCCATATCAAACCCGGGGCGTGATGCGATTATGGCCACGGCGAATCCGGAGATTTCGAAGTTTTATTATTTCGTGCTTGATGGGTCCGGAGGGCATGCTTTTGCCAGTAATTTAAGGGAACATAACGCTAATGTTGCAGCTTGGCGCAAGATTGAACGGGCACGGGCATCAGATTAATGCGCACAACCTGTGATTTAATCATTGACATAGCGAACGCTTCATAGTATACCTTGTGGCAAGCTGGAAGAAGTGGGTTAGCGGCACGATTGAAGAATCGGGGCCGTTTTTCTGTTTCTGCTCGAAGCGGGCAGTATAGGCTTATTTATATGAAAAAAGAGTACCCCGAGGATCGGGATGTAAACCGACGTCTTTTAAAAGCGGCGCGTAGACAATTTGTAACAACAAGAGCAGCCTTGCGGGCAGCGGTCAAACGATTGAACGCAGGTGTTGAGAACATGACCGAAGATGGAAAGGCGCTGACGACGCCAATCTCGGCTTTTAACAAAAGCATACAATCTGTAATTGATATTGAGGCAAATCTTGCAAAACGAAGCTATGAACAACGTAGCGGCGGGGAAGGGGCATGCCCTCTTGACCTTGAAGCCGCACGACGGGAGGTCATTGAGCGACTTGTTAAGCTCGCTCAATCCCGGGGAGGTGGAGGAACTGCTTGATGGGCTAAGCCCGAATGCGGTGCTGTCACTGCCGTGGCTGTTTGATATTTGGGCACTTCAGGGGCACCAGCTTGCCCCTGAAGGCGACTGGACGACCTGGGTGATTCTGGGCGGGCGCGGCGCGGGGAAAACCCGTGCCGGAGCAGAATGGGTGCGCACCCAGGTGGAGGGTGCACGACCAGAAGATAGAGGGCGCTGCCGACGTGTGGCCCTGCTGGGCGAGACGCTGGATCAGGCGCGCGAAGTGATGGTTTTTGGGGATTCAGGGATTTTGGCCTGTTCGCCACCCGATCGCAGACCAGAATGGCAGGCGAGTCGCAAACGGCTGCTGTGGCCCAACGGGGCGGTGGCGGAAATATATTCCGCCAGCAGCCCCGAAACCCTGCGTGGCCCACAATTTGATGCGGCCTGGTCTGACGAGTTGGCCAAGTGGAAACAAGGGCAAGATACCTGGGATATGTTGCAATTTGGTTTGCGGCTGGGGGATACCCCAAAGCAGGTGGTGACGACGACACCACGGCCATCGCGATTGCTGGTGGATTTGTTGGCTGAAGCGCGCACCGTGAAAACAACGGCACCAACCGCAGCGAATGCGGCGAATTTGGCGGAGAGTTTTTTAGAATATGTGACGGCGAAATACGCAGGATCGCGCTTGGGACGTCAGGAATTACAAGGCGAGATTTTGAACGATCTGGAAGGGGCGCTGTGGAATTTTGCGGCGCTTGACCAAGGACGTTGTGCGCGCCCAAAACTGGACCGGATTGTGGTGGCGGTGGACCCGCCTGTGACCTCTGGTCCACGGGCGGATGAATGCGGAATTATTGTGGCCGGGGTGCAAATGCAAGGCCCGCCGCAGGAATGGCGCGCCTATGTGCTGGAAGATGCGAGCCTATATGGATCGCCGCAGGTTTGGGCGCAGCGTGCGGTTGAAAAAATGCGTGAATATGAAGCGGATCGGCTGGTGGCGGAGGTCAATCAGGGGGGGGATCTGGTGGAAACGCTGGTGCGCTCTATTGATCCGCTGATTGCGTATCGCGGGGTGCGCGCGGTGCGGGGCAAGGGCGCGCGCGCCGAACCTGTGGCGGCGTTGTATGAACAAGGGCGCGTGGGGCATTGTGGCAGTTTTGATACGCTGGAGGACCAGATGTGTGCGATGAGTGTTGCAGGGTTTAGCGGCAAGGGTAGCCCCGACCGGCTGGATGCATTGGTATGGGCGATTACAGATTTGATGATTGTGCCTGCGGGGGTATTTCAGCGGCCTCAGGTGCGCGGGTTTTGAATGTTAATCTAAACTACTAACCTAGTTTAGTAGTTTGCCATTTTGTGCAGTTTTGGTGTGTTTGTTGGTGTGTAACATCATGATATTACTGTTAAATATGAATTTTACCTAAACTATTAACCTAGTTTAGTAGTTTGGTTATCTATCTTAAATCAGCAAAAATGGGAGCATGACTTTATGGTTTTGCAGCTTTTCAAAACGTCCAAAGGGGACGTGGAGCAGAAGGCCTCGGCGGCGGCTTCGGTGATTGCATTTCACGGGGCAGGGCGTGTGGCATGGTCGCCGCGTGATACAGTTAGCCTGACGCGTATGGGGTTTATGGGAAATCCGGTGGGGTTTCGCTGTGTCAAGATGATTGCCGAAGCGGCGGCGGCTGTGCCCGTGCTTTTGCAGGATATTGAGCGCCGGTACGAAGAGCATCCAATGTTGACGCTGTTGGCGCAGCCAAATCTGTCGCAAGGGGCTGCGGCATTGCTGGAGGCGTTTTATGGGCAGTTGTTGCTGTCAGGTAATGGGTATTTTGAGGCCGCTGGGCTGGATGATCGTGGAGTGCCGCGTGAATTACATGTACTGCGGGCCGACCGGATGTCGGTTATTCCGGGGGCAGACGGCTGGCCGGTGGCGTATCAGTATGCGGTTGGCGGGCGCAAACATCGTTTTGATGTGCAAGGTGATTTCCCGGCAATTTTACATGTGAAGTCCTTTCATCCCCAGGACGATCATTATGGTCTATCCCCGTTGCAGGCGGCGGCCTCGGCGCTGGATGTGCATAATTCGGCCTCAAAATGGTCAAAAGCGTTGCTGGATAATGCCGCGCGCCCGTCTGGGGCGATTGTGTATAAAGGGGCCGATGGCATGGGTTCTTTGACGGCAGATCAATATGATCGGGTGCGGGATGAGTTGGAAAATCACCACCAAGGGTCAACGAACGCGGGGCGGCCAATGTTGCTCGAAGGGGGGCTGGATTGGAAACCAATGGGGTTCAGCCCGTCGGATATGGAATTTCAAAAAACCAAGGAAAGTGCAGCCCGCGAGGTGGCGTTGGCTTTTGGCGTGCCGCCGATGTTGTTGGGTTTTCCAGGGGATAATTCCTATGCCAATTATCAAGAAGCAAATCGGGCATTTTATCGCCTGACGGTGCTGCCGTTGGTGGGTAAAACCATGGCGGCGTTGACGGGGTGGTTATCGCCGCTGTTTGGCGAGGGTTTGACGCTTAAAGCAGATCTTGACGGGATTGCCGCGCTTTCGGTTGAACGTGAGGCGCAGTGGCGGCGCGTGGCGGGGGCCGAGTTTCTAACCCAGAGCGAAAAACGCCGGATGTTGGGACTGCCAGCGTTGGTTGAGGATGAATAATCGGCGCGGCGGAGGGTCAAAATACCTCTATGAGCCGTTCGATGCTGCCAACGCGCGCATTGAGGCCCATGAACGTGTGACAGAAGAACGCTGGCTGGGGTTGGAGCGGCGTTTATTGTCCATTGAGGGCATGCTGGAGCGCCTTGAAAGACGCTTATGGCTGGCGGTTTATGGTGCCGCTGCAATGTTCGCAGCAGATGTTGCTTATGGGTTGGTTACGCAGGGTTAACGGGCATTTACACGTGCATATCAAAGGGGATTAGCATGGATTTTAGCACGGGGGACAGCCCCCAATATGAAACGAAGTTCTGCCGGTTTGAAGGCGATATCGGCCTGAAAAACGGCAGAACTTCGTTTCATATTGGGGGCTGTCCCCCGTGAAACGAAG
>CAYSAZ010000148.1:0-4674 GCA_964429065.1 uncultured Rhodobacterales bacterium | reverse complement strand
AAAACCGACGTAGGTGAAAGTCTACCGAGGGTTCGAATCCCTCCTCCTCCGCCATCCACCCCTTTTGTGCGCTTTCATTGAATTGCCTTCATGTGGGTATTGCCTTTATTTTATTGGGAATAGCAACCATATCAATCTTACTGGCTTTCTTTCGGTTGCTCTGGTATATTTTCACTGTGTGGTATGAAGAGTGGTATATTAAATGGCGCATATGTCTGGAAAGCTCACAAAGAAGCTGGTCGAGAATCT
This sequence comes from uncultured Rhodobacterales bacterium, assembly GCA_964429065.1. Classification (GTDB taxonomy): domain Bacteria; phylum Pseudomonadota; class Alphaproteobacteria; order Rhodobacterales; family Rhodobacteraceae; genus NORP23. The sequence continues at coordinate 4,425 of CAYSAZ010000148.1, read as the reverse complement.
CGGGGCCGGGCGGCACGGGGATGGCAGCGGGCTTTATCTGGTTGTTGATCCGTCCGGTGCGCGGCGCTGGATTGTGCGGGTTACCGTCAAAGGGCAGCGTAACAGAAAAGGCGCACCGCTTAGAACCGACTTTGGTCTGGGTGGCGCTGATGTTGTCACTTTGAACCAAGCACGGGAACGGGCGCTGGAATACCGGCGCATGGCCAAGCAGGGCCTGAACCCGCGTTATAATGCACAGCGCGACATCCCGACATTTGCCGAATTTGCCCAGCAGGTTCATATCGAACGCCTGCCAACATGGAAAAACGCCAAGCACGGCCAGCAATGGATCAACACCTTGCGCGATTATGCCTTTCCCAAGATTGGCCGGATGCCGGTAGACAGTATCGGCCAGCCAGAGGTGTTGATGTGTCTGTCACCTATCTGGACCGAAAAACACGAAACCGCCAAACGGGTTGCCCAGCGGCTGAAAGTGGTGCTGGACGTGGCCAAATCAAAGGGGTTCCGTTCGGGTGAAAACCCTGCGACCGCAATCAAGGATGCAGGGGTATTGCCCAAGGTCAAAGCCAAGGTGAAACACCACAAGGCAATGGCGTGGCAGGACGTGCCCGCCTTCTATGCTGATCTGCAAACCCGTTCGGCGATGGCGGCCAAGGCGCTGATGCTCACCTGCCTGACAGGGTCGCGCACAGGCGAGGTGCTGGGCGCGAAATGGGATGAAATGGATTTGGAAGCGGCGCTGTGGACGGTGCCAGCCGAACGGATGAAAACCGACACCCCGCACCGCGTTCCCCTGACCCCTGCCATGCTGGCAATAATCGAGCCATTACGGGCGATGCAAAGCGAGTATGTCTTTGAAGGGCAGAAACGAAACAGACCGCTATCCAATATGGCTATGCTTATGCTGTTGCGCCGGATGAAGGTCGAGGGTGCAACGGTTCACGGGTTTCGCAGCACGTTTCGGGATTGGGCCAGCGAGGTGGCCAACGCCCCGCGCGAGGTGGCCGAAATGAGCCTATCGCACAAGGTGGGAAGCGATGTTGAGCGGGCTTATGCGCGCTCGGACCTGTTAGAGCGGCGTAGGGCGCTGATGGAGCGCTGGGCGGGGTTTGTGACGGGGGAAGTTGGGAAAGTGGTGAGGTTGAAGCAAGGTAAGTATAGCAATGAGTAAACGTCGTAAATCGGTTGTCAAACATAACGGGCCCAAACGCAGTGCGCACGAGACCGTAGTTGATGCCATCTTCTCAGAAATTGTTCTTAATCGCAGCGATGGAGAAACTGATGAGATTGACCATGAAACAATATTAGATGGTTATGAAGATTATGGGTATACCGACACAATATCAGATGCGAAGAAATGGGTTTCTGAGAAGGGCGAATCTTTTTTTGAAAGAACTTTCCCATCAGGTTCGGATGCCGAACGAGAAAAGAACTTAGAAAAGCAATTAATAGAGCTTGACCAGAAAATCACCTCCTATCATGAGGGCAAAACATCTGAAAAAGAAGTGAAAGCCGCAATTTCCAACATGTTTCAACACATAGGTAGATCACCTTTTTGGAACATGTATCCAATGGACGAGGATTGGCATACTGCTAGAATGGAATCGGCAATATTTCAAATAAATAAATTATCCGACCAGTTTCGTTCAGTATTGCGCCGCCCGTCAGATGTTTTTTATGGAATTGCTGTTTTGCTTTTGCGCGGGCAAAATTTGGAATCTTTGGATGAGCCTCGTGCTAATAGTAATGATGCTATTAACGAGGCCGTTCGATTGCATGATGAAATGGCAGAACTCTATTTCAAACTGGGATTTCTATATCGTGATACGTGGTGGATTGAAAATCATGAGGATGCGGCCGCAGGCTATTACGAGCAAACCAAGAAACGAAAAGATGGCTCGAAGAAGGGCGCGAAAACCACTGCAAATAAAGCCGCTGCATTGCGGGCTGATTGTTTGGGGTTTGTGGCGGCTGCTTATGAAGAAAAAGGCATGGATTTCATTGTAGCTAAAACTTCAATTCAAGCAACTACGATAATGGGAATTGCTCAGCGTGAACGCCCCTCTGATTTCGTTGGGCCTCATGGAAAGCCCCTCAGCCACAAGTGGTTTGTTGAAACTCTAGAGGGTTTTGGGGCTGACGGTCGGTTAGGCGAAACTATTAAGGCGGTAATAAAGAATAAGGCCTAGGCCCTATTGGAAATTAGCAGAATTCACAGGCATTATGCGTTTATTGCACATGGCATAGGTCTTTGATTTTACTGTATCAAATCAAAGAAATGTTCATATTATCCGAAGCCATTACTAATAACCAAATGAGGTTTTAAGATGGCTACTCTCTTCGACAATTCCCGCAACTACGTTTTGGGCGACTCCGAACTTGACCTAATAGGCCCGCGTGAAAAGCTGGCGCAATGGCGACACCGTGGCGTTGGCCCTGCCTTCTACAAGATGGGAAAGAAGGTTATTTATCGAGGTGTGGACTTGAACGTATGGGCCGAGGCCCAGCGCGTCGAGCCTCAAGCGGCATAGAAAAACCCACCCCCATTTTTTTAGAAATCGGGCGTGGGTTGATCTGTAGTTTTTGGCTTTAGAGAGCCTTTTCAGATTACCCCAAGCGCTCGGTCATTAGAAGGAAATTCCGATGACAGCACGCAAGAACAACAGAACCGTTTATTCGGTTACTAATCCTGACCGGCAGGCTTTTCGCCTTGCTCTGCGCGGGCGAAATACTTGGGCAATGGGGCAGCTTATCAGGGCAGAGAAGAAGGGCTGCACCCCAATTGATAACCCGGCTCCAAGATGGTCGGCATATATTCATAACTTGCGGGGCTTCGGCGTGGCCATAAAAACCATTACCGAACAACATGGGGGCCAATTCGCCGGAAACCACGCGCGATACGTTCTGATGGCCAATGTGACGGTGATTAGTGAGGTGGCAAAATGACAGCCCCACTCAATCACCGCGAAACCGCCGCAAGCTATCGGGCGATTATCATTCGCAAAGGCAATCACCGCGTCATTCTCTGCAAGGACGGGATGCAATGGATATTGCAGCGCCATACAAGCTGTGCTGGAACGCGGTGGCGGGCAATCGGATACTTCACCACCCGCAACGCCCTTGCCCGTGTCTGGGCCACCTGTTGCGGCGCAGTGCCGCCGGAAATTACCAGCTTGCCGGACACTGTGCGGGGGTGTGCCAATGGATAAGCGACAGCAACACCCGACACCGCGCGATATTCAGGTTAGGCGCATTTGCGCCAAGTTTGGGCTGTCACAGGCTCAAGCCCGATTGATTGCTGGCCTTGCATTTACAGGGGGCGGTAATGGCTAAATCATACAAGCGAGGCAAGAAGGGGGCTGGGCGGTTTGTCCGGCTTCCCGAATGGCTTTTGGCAAGCGCAGCATGGCAAGACCTAAAACCGGGACCGAGGGCGCTTTATATCGAGCTTAAACGCCGGTTCAATGGCAACAATAATGGCGAGATATTCCTAAGCCACCGCGAGGCGGCTAAGGCAATTACGATGGGGCGGGATACAGTCGGGGGATATTTCCGAGCGTTGGTATCGCACGGCTTTATCCTAGAAACGCGCGGCCATTGTCTGGGGCCAAGTGGCATTGGGAAATCAACAACCTATGCTTTGACAGAGGAACCTTTGAATGGATCGTCTGCAACCAAGGATTTTATGAAATGGCAAAAACAAAAGCCCCGTCGGAAAACCCGACATTCCATGGCCGGAAAACCCGACAAGGGGTGCGGAAAAACCCAACTTAGGCCCGTTCAAATGTCGGAAAATCCGACCGCTTTTGCCGCAAATCCCCCTGATACCGTGTCGGAAAAACCTGCCATATATACATCTAACCATATCCTACAGCAAAACATTGCGCTGGGCGCAGGGCTGTGTGGCAAGGCCAAGGTAACAGGCAATTCACGGATGGTAGTGCAATGACATACCTTCCCCCAGCCGAGGCCAAGGCATTGATTGTCAGTTTTCTGGTCAACTTTGCTAAAGATGATCCAGACAATCTGGGCGACTATCTAAAGCATTGCGGTTTTGACATTGGCGCAATCGAAAATCTTGGCGACCTGCCCTATGCTTGGGTAGCGCATTACCGGATCGGCCAAGGCACATATGACAGCGACAGGGCTTTGCTGGACTTCACAACATGGCCCCCGATTGCGCGGCGTATATTCGAACTGCAACAGGGTTTAGCCAAATGATTTGTGAAGCCCGGCCTCAAACCCGCGTCGGGAACTCTGTGAGCGGCCTAGAGCCGTTTGTGGTGGTTCGGGGTGTGAAAGTGACTGTCACCCGCACAGCCTGCCATCTCGGCGGCGCACGGGCATGGTTTGTCTGCCCATGTTGTAGCCGCCGGTGTGCAATCCTATATCCGGTTCAATGCCGCCAATGTCTGGGGCTGCACT
>CAYSAZ010000147.1:0-4685 GCA_964429065.1 uncultured Rhodobacterales bacterium | reverse complement strand
TTTGGCGAAGGGGTATTTGGCATTGATGTCGCTGTCGCCAAGCATTTTCGCAATGGTCCTGAAAACCTGCTGATTTCTGATGCCGCGCGTCTGGCAATTGTCTTGCCCAACCCACGCAGGCGCAATCCCAATACCCTGCAAGGGGCGCTGCGCCGCAGGGTTAGTCAAATCGGAATCGGGGCCAGCACGCTGCGGGCTGAAGGGCGCGCAGATTGCTTTTTACCAAAATCCATACCTTGAAATATACCCCGACAGGGGTCATGAAGGGGTATTGAAACTTTCAGGATATGCCCATGCACCGCCTCTACCATCTGCCACTTTCACCTTTCTGTCGCAAAATCCGACTGGTTTTGGGTGAAAAAAAGATTGAGGTAGACTTGGTTGTTGAACACCCCTGGGAGCAACGATTGGACTATTTACGCCAGAACCCCTCGGGTAAAGTGCCGATGCTGAAGGTTGATGATCTGGTTTTGGCAGAATCCAGCGCAATTTTTGAATATCTCGAAGAAGTTCACCCAAACCCGCGATTATTGCCCAAAAAACCTGCGGAACGGGCAGAAGCGCGGCGGTTGGCGGCGTGGTTTGATGATAAGTTTCATCATGAGGTGACCGCAAATCTTCTGTATGAACGGATCAACAAGAAGTTGATGAAAGCTGGCCACCCGGACAGTGCCCGCATTAAAGCCGGAGCCAAAAACATCAAATATCATCTTGATTATATGGGCTGGCTGTTGGAGGAACGACGCTGGCTGGCAGGGGACAGTATGTCAATCGCTGACTTTGCGGCGGCGGCACAACTTAGCTGTCTGGACTATATCGGTGATGTGGATTGGACGCGCAATAAAGAGGTAACGGATTGGTATTCAAAGATAAAATCACGTCCAGCCTTTCGCTCGCTCTTGGCTGACCTGATCCCGGGCTTTGTGCCGCCTCCCCATTACTCTGATCTTGATTTCTAGATGGGAACGGCTGCGCTAGACGATATGTTGGCGGCCTTGCGCATTGCGGCTAAAGACGCGGGGTTTTCCAGCATGGGCATCTGTGCCCCTAACGCTATTCCACAAGCCCCAGCGCGTCTAAAAACTTTTACAGATGGTGGATATCACGGGCAGATGGGCTGGTTGGCTGAACGCCAAAACTGGCGTGGCAACCCCGCAGCACTCTGGCCTGAGGCCAAATCAATCATCATGCTAACCGATAATTATGCCCCCTGTAATGATCCATTGCATTTGTTAAACATGAAGGATCGCGGCAATATTTCGGTCTATGCACGCAACAAAGATTACCATGACCCGGTGAAAAAACGCCTGAAACGTCTGGCCAGATGGCTATTGGCAGAGGCAGGCGGCGAGGTGAAAGTTTTCGTTGATACGGCCCCGGTAATGGAAAAGCCGTTAGGGGCGGCGGCGGGAATTGGCTGGCAGGGCAAGCACAGTAATCTGGTTAGCCGCGAGCTGGGAAACTGGTTTTTTCTGGGGGCAATTTTCACGACACTGGATTTACCCAAAGACACAGCCGAGGTTGATCACTGCGGAAGCTGTCGAAAATGCCTCGATATCTGCCCGACGGATGCGTTTGTTGCGCCCTATCAATTGGACCCTCAAAAATGCATCTCGTATCTTACCATTGAACACAATGGGCCGATTGATATGAACCTTCGCCCGCAGCTCGGCAACCGGATTTATGGTTGCGATGATTGTCTGGCCGTTTGTCCGTGGAATAAATTCGCGCAAGTTTGCAATGATGCCAATTACTGGGCGCGGATTGAATTGCGGTGCCCGAAGCTTTCACATTTAGTGGCATTGAATGACGCCGAATTTCGGGAGGTTTTTCGCGGATCACCCATAAAACGTATTGGCCGGGATCGCCTGGTGCGCAATGTTCTTTACGCGATTGGAAACGCGAAAGACGCGCGTCTGCGCAGTGATGTGCAGCCATTATTGCACGATGAGAACCCGGTGGTTGTGGATGCGGCTGAATGGGCATTAAGCCAATTAGAACAGGCTTAAACGCACAAAAAAACCGGCACAAAGGCCGGTTGATCTGTATATTAAAGATAGTCTAATGCAGTTTTTCACCAACCTCGGTGATAGCATCCTTGATCAAACCACTGGCATCGGTGGCCGACATTTTATCAGCAATAACATCACGTGCCGCAGCAATCGCAACGTTAACGGCCTTATCTTTGACCTCACGCACAGCGGCGATTTCAGCAGATTTAATCTGATCCTTGGCGGCGCGCAAACGCCGCGCAATGCTGGCTTTTAGATCGGCTTTTGCAGCCTCAGCCGCGATTTCAGCCTCAGATTTTGCATGGGCGATGATGCCCTCAACCTGGCTTTCCACCTCTTTATGCTTGCGTTCAAAAGAGGCAAGGATTGTTTGGGCTTCTTCGCGCAATGCACGGGCTTCATCAAGTTCGGATTTAATACCCTCGGCGCGGTCATCCAGCAGTTTTCCAATGATGCCAGGAACTTTGAAATAGATCAGCACGATGATAAAGATCACGAAAGCGATCAAAACTACAGTGCTGGTATTGTTAAGGTCGTACCACGCAAAATCGCCCGATGCAAAAGCCGGAGTCGCCCCAAGGTTTGCTGCGATAAACAGGGAAATACGGTTTTTCATCGTTACCCTTTCAGATGTGCAGCGATGGCTGCTTTGAGCGCTTTATCATCCTTAACGGATGGCATAATCGCGGCAACAACATGTGGTGCAGCCATGCCGGCCACCTCCTTAATGCTTTTAACCGCAGTTTTACGAATTTCTTCGATATGGGCCGCAGATTCCGCCGCTTGCGCAGCAATCTCTGCGTCAGCCTTAGCGATCGCCACGTCAAGATCCTGTTTGATCTCGGCTTTGGCCTCATCAGCGATACGCATTGCTTCGGTGCGCGCCTCAGTAAGGGCCGTATTATAGGCCGCTTCCGCGTCCTCGGCCTTATTTTTGAACTCGGCGGCCTGAGTGATATCATTGGCAATAGCATTGCGCCGGTCATCCAGAACCGAGCCGATGCGCGGCAAAGCCACCCGGCTGATAACGAAATAAAGCACGATAAACGTGAACACCAGCCAGAAAATCTGGTTGGGAAACGTTGAAAAATCTAGCTGCGGCATGCCTGGCGCATTATCCGCCGCGTGCTCAACTGCTGTTGTCTCAGATGCCATGCATCCCTCCGTCAGCTTGGTGGGGTTTGACCCCCATCAACCATTGTTGGCGACCCCCGCAAGGATCGCCGATCATGTCGTGGTCCGCCGGCTTATTGTGCGTACATCAACAGCAACGCAACGAGGAATGAGAAAATCCCCAGTGCTTCTGCAAACGCAATACCGATGAACATGGTGGCTGTCTGCCCGCCAGCGGCGGCAGGGTTGCGCAAGGCACCCGACAGATAATTACCCACAACGTGGCCCACACCGATAGCTGCGCCACCCATGCCTGTACATGCAAGACCCGCACCGATCAGTGCGCCCATTTGTACCAGATCGCCTTCTACTGCCATTTGATTGCTCCTTTTAAGAATGGCTGAAATTTAGTTCCCCTAGTGCCCCGGATGCAACGCATCGTTAAGGTAAACACAGGTGAGAATGGTGAAAACATAGGCCTGAATAACCACAACAAGGGATTCAAGCCCGTAAACTGCAACGATGGCAACGATGGGGGCAACGGCGCCCAAACCCATCGCGCCAGCAAAGCCTGCAAAGACTTTGATAACGGCGTGCCCTGCCATCATATTACCCGCAAGTCGGATGGAATGGCTGACCGGACGCACGAAATACGAGATGATTTCGATGATTGCAAGGATCGGGCGCAAAGCCAGTGGCGCATCCGAAATCCAGAATATTTTCAAGAACTTAGTGCCGTTTCTAACGAAACCGATGATGGTGACGCTTAAAAAAACCGCCATCGCCAGAACACCGGTAACAGCAATGTGGGACGTAACCGTAAAGCTGTAAGGCAACAAGCCGAGCACGTTGGCAAACAGGATAAACAAAAAAATTGTCATCATATACGGAAAGTATTTCAGACCTTCTTTGCCGGCGATATCTTCGACCATTTTATATACAAAACCATAGATCATCTCACCGATGGATTGTGTGCGGCTGGGCACCATTGCGCGGCCCCGCGAACCAACAATCATCAGCAGGATAATCGCCAGCAGCGTCAAACCCATCCAAAGCGTGACATTGGTTGGGGTGTACATATGGATGGGACCATCGCCAAACAACGGGTAAATTTCAAACTGCTCCATAGGATGGATGTTGAAACCGCTTGCGGCCTCGCCGTCTGTTGAATGCTCTGTTCCAGCCACGATCTGCCCTCGTATTTGGCCCTAAAGGCCCGTTTCATCGCTGGCCGATGTTTCGGCCTTTTTATTCTGAATTTCCTCAGCGGTGCGCATCATTGTGCGAATACCGGCTGCAAAACCCAATAAAGAAAACAGGATCAGAAAAATCGGGAGCGTCCCGAAAAGGCTGTCCAGCCCGTATCCAATTCCAAGCCCCATGACCATTCCGACCACAAGTTCAATTACCATTCGCCAAGCCGCACTGGCCTTTTGATATTTATTCTCGTGCTTCTGCACGGGCGCGTCAGTAGCTTGCGCAGCCTTGATCCGCATATCCAGCGCGTTGAGCTTTTCTATGTCAGGTGCATCGGGCATCCAATACTCCTTTGATCCAAAG
>CAYSAZ010000146.1:0-4714 GCA_964429065.1 uncultured Rhodobacterales bacterium | reverse complement strand
ATTAATATGTATTTTTTCATTATTTCACCCCTCAATATTCCCCATCAATTCCCGCCACTCCCCGGCGCTCATCCCTGAATCTTCTTGGCTGACCTTTTCACCGGCCAACATCCGGCGCAGCACCTCCATGCCTTTGCCTGAAAACTGTGTGCCGCCAAGGCGGTAATCCTCAAAGGCGCCGTAGGCTGCGGGGACCCAATCGGCGACGATTTTACAGATAACGTCGGCATAGACGCGGATTTCATATTGGGCGTGGGCATCGGCACGCAGGCGCAGGAAATGGAACAGGTTGTGCAGATCAACCTTCCAGTACCACTGCGTATAGATATTGCTGGGCAGGTTCATCCGAGCCAACTCACGCGCCAGTCCTTGTTGCCCCGCATCCGAGATCATAGATTCGTAGTTATCATAGGCGCGGTTACTGTCGGATTTCAGGATTTCTAGCACATTGGCCGCCTCCTCGCCCTCAAGCACCGCACCGCGGCCCTGATTATTCACCACCGACTGTGCATTGATATGTTCGGGTGCGGGGATATAAAACTCACGGTCCAAAATCGAATAACGGGCAGAATATTCATTCACATTCGCGGTGCGATGGCGGATCCATTGGCGCGCCACGAAGACCGGCAGCTTGACGTGCAGCTTGATCTCACACATCTCAAACGGGGTCGAGTGCCAGTGGCGCATAAGGTAACGGATCAACCCCGCATCATTGCTGACCGTCTTGGTGCCCTTGCCATAAGACACCCGCGCCGCCTGACAGATCGCACTGTCGTCGCCCATATAATCAATGACGCGCACAAACCCGTGGTCGAGAACGTTGTGGGCCGTATAAAGATGCTTTTCCATCCCTTTGGCCGTGACGCGCAAGGTCTGGCTGGCATTAGAGCGGGCCGTATCGATTTCAATCTGCTGTTCAGGGGTCATGGGCATCTGGGCATCCTTACTATAATCATGGGTTTTATGACTATATATGGAAGATGTGCGCAGTGGAACCACTATATGATGTGTTTATGGAAAAACCTTGGACAGGCGTATTTGCAGGGTCTCCAGACCGGGGTTCAGCTCGGAAATATCGGCATTTGAACGGTGATCATATGACAGCGAGAGCTGCCAGCTGCTTTCAAACCGTATGCCCAGCTCAACGCCCGCGCGAAATTCAAGCGGATAGCCAAGATCGACGTCATCGCCTTTAAAATAAATTCCTGGGGCAAAGGTGAACCCGGCGAAAAAATCTTGACCAAGCGTGTGGATATCAATCTGTTGATACAGCCCAACGCCAGCCCAAACAGCGCCGGAATTGCTGATGGATACGTCAATTATCGGATTAAACCGCCCATAAACCTGATCAAACATATAGGTAAAACGCGGCTCCCAGCCGACTGTGCGTTCCTGAAAGTCTATCGACCCCACCGAGACGACCATCCGGTCATCGGCATTATAGCGGCTGGTAGAAATACCGTCGAGCGTGTATTCACCGCCCGGCAGGCTCATCAACCAGAACAAAATTGCAATCTTTCCGTCCATAATTCCCTCGCAGATTCTGGCGGCTTCCGGCGGGTAACTTACTTTATTTTGCGCAAAATGCTATATGAAATCTGCATGTTGCTGAATACTAAACTATGCGTTATCACAGCGCAAAAAGGGTGAATAATGCGTAATTTGACGATTGAGCGGCGACTTGGCGACATAATGCGGCAGAATTTGCCACTTGGCGTTGTCGAATTCGTTATGTTCGGGTTAAAAATGGCCTGGGCGTGTCTGTTTGCTGGTTTGATGCTGCTGGCAATTATCCTAAGCGCAATGCTCTGGCCCGAGGGCGCAGGTATTGCCCGCTATGATTTTCTGGTAGTTTTCGCCGTCATTATTCAGGCCATCTTGCTGATATTTCGCCTTGAAAGCCCCGCAGAAGCCAAGGTTATCCTGCTGTTTCACATCTCCGGCACCATAATGGAGGTATTCAAGCTACATATGGGATCATGGTCGTATCCTGAACCCGGCCTGTTAAAAATCGCAAGTGTGCCGCTGTTTTCGGGCTTTATGTATGCCAGTGTCGGCAGTTTTATGGCCCGAGCAATCCGGATTTTTGACATGCGTTTCACCCATTATCCACGCTTTGGGCTTACGGTGCTATTAGCCGCCGGAATTTACGTAAACTTCTTTAGCCACCATTTTATCTGGGACATGCGGTATGGGCTTTTTGCCCTGACTGGCCTGCTGTTTTGGCGCACCCGCATCTATTTCACCCCGTTCGGGACACGCCGCTGGATGCCGTTGCTTTTAGCGGCATTTATGTCCAGTTTTTTCCTGTACCTCGCCGAAAATATTGGCACGTTGACAGGAACATGGTTGTATAACGGGGCAACTGAATTCAGTTTCACCTCGCTGGCAAAACTTGGATCATGGTATCTGCTGCTATTCGTCAGTTTCGTGCAAGTCAGCCTTGTTTACCGTGATACATTGCTGCTTGGCGAGCATCCCTTAGGGGATACCGCCTGAAGCATTCCACCAGGGAACAGCCGCAAGGTTAACCGCCATTTCGTACCTATCCGCCGCATTCACATCTGTATCAAATATAGCCCCGGGGGGCCGCGCGTAGAACTGCTCTAATCTGGCGCGGGTTGTACCACCTGAATTCAGGCCAAGAAACCGAAGGGCATTCTCCCCCATTGCCCCTGATCTTGCATATGGGTATAGCGCGCGACGTATTTCAGCCTGATATGATCCGCTTACTTTCGAGGGACCGGGCATGTGCCAATCCGTGCCATACATCGCCCTTTGTGCAAATCCAGGCTCAGCGGAAAGTGCCCCGAATGCCGCGCGAGCATTGGGATACATTTTAGGAGAGCGTGCAGGGGATGTCGGGTCTAGATCTTCGAATAAATATCCCTGATTAGACAGGTCAAAATAAAGCCCCGGGGTCTTGCCCAACTTATCTATCATACACGTCAGCCACTCGGTTTTGCTTACCGGGTGGGTTTCGACCTTATGCCCCTGATACTCCGGCTTGCCGACACGATTTGGTCTGCGTTTGAAACCACCCGCCAGATGTCCCAGACAGACGCGCAGCGTGCGGCCATTCAAATCAGGGTGCGCCGCGATGGCTTTTTGCGCGGCCTTCATGGCTTTTATCCAGGTTTTCGGGGAATTCGTCCATTCCAGTTCAACCTCATCAACCCACATATTATCCTTATCAAGCGGGTGGTAGGTAAACGGCGCGCCTTGTGCGTTACCCGGTCTTTTATGGGTCATACAGAAATCATTCGCCATAATACCCCTGCTGCCATGGGTCAGGATCGGCACGTCCAGCTCAGCACATAATAGGAAAAGTTCCATCATTATTTCATCATATCTGATAAAGCGTCTTTGCACCTCATCGGCGGGTGGTGGATGTATGTCAGCCTTCTGATCTTCGGTATTCAAGCAAGCGTATTTCTGATTTTCAATCGGTGAAAACCCGGTTGAGGGGTGCAGTTTCACTCCGACAAACCCAAGCTCTTCAATCGCCCAGCGGATAAGATCAAGAGGTCTTTTATGGTTCAGCCCATCAGTGGCCTGACCATAGATTTCCTCGTCATACTGCCGTTCGGGCGAAAAAGAAACCATGGGCAGAAACCGACCGTTCGTAGCCAGATTTAAAGCACTGTAAAAACGCACCGCTTCGATGGGATCATAGCCGGCATTTGCATCACGCCCCGTGCCTTCATAAAAATCAACCATGGAGGGTACAAACATATGCACCTCTGGAAACGTCATCATAAGGTCAGCAGCATTCTTGATGCGCGAGCTGAGAAAGCCCTCAAAATGCAGGTTTTGTAAAATTTTCCCGAGTGGATATTTATGCCGCGCATAGGCCGGGATACATAAATCTTCACGCATATTTTGATCAGGGGTTTTATCCTCATGGTTGCTCCAATCTTTCAGGATATCAATCAACCTGCTCTTTTCCCTTTTGACATTTGGTAAAAACCTGCTGGCAAAGTTCAATAAATCGCGCGTTACACCATCCTCTGGAATATTCATCATATGTCGCGCAACAAAGGCCGGACCATTGGTGTCAGTTGTATTTAATAAATGACAATGTATATCCACCGTCAGCTCTTTGGCCTTGGCAAGATTGGCAGTATTACAATGCTTTGAACGCTCAAAGGCATCCTGCTTGTCGAAAACCACTGTGCAATTCCCAAGGGCCAGCAACGCGGTACTGCTTAACAAAAAACTACGGCGGTCCATGGGTTTTCCTATGATTGATCAATACTGCAAAATATTGCCCGCACCCATAGGTTGTGTCAACAAATTTACATATAGATTGTTAGGGCATTGAAAGCATAGCTATCTGTTGTACACTGCTAATTCGCCCTCATAAACCGGTGGGGGTCAGCAAATAAAGAGAGAGTGGAATGAAATATCTACACGTGATGGTACGGGTCAAGGATCTGGACATCTCTATGCATTTTTACCGCGACCTTTTGGGGCTTGAGGAAATCAAACGTTATAGCAGCGAGGCGGGGCGCTTTACGCTGGTCTATCTGGCTGCACCCGGACAGCATGAAACCCCGTTAGAGCTGACGCATAACTGGGATGGTGATGCCGGTCTGCCCACTGACAGCCGTCATTTCGGACATCTCGCCTATGAGGTTGAAAACATCTATGAGACCTGCCAGTTTTTGCAAGATAACGGCGTAATCATCAACCGCCCACCGCGTGACGGGCG
>CAYSAZ010000145.1:0-4766 GCA_964429065.1 uncultured Rhodobacterales bacterium | reverse complement strand
TGGACCTGTCGCGCTTTCGTGCCGCCCCTAGTGCTCGTTTAAGCCACCTTCCGTTCGAAAGCCAATGGGCTTTTCCAGCCTAGTGCTGAGTGTCTGCGTCGCGGGTTGTAGAAACCGTTGATGTATTCGAAGATGGCAACTTCGACAGCGCGGCGTGTTTGCCAGGAATGCCGCCAAATCAACTCCGCCTTGATGGTTTTGAAGAAGGTTTCCATAGCTGCATTGTCATAACAATTTCCTTTACCGCTCATAGATATTTCAAAGCCATGCTGACGCAGGATTTTCTGGTAGTCATGCGAACAATATTGGCTACCGCGATCCGAATGATGGATGCAACCCTTGGGCGGCCTGCGCAGAGCAATGGCCATGTTCAGTGCCCGGATCGCCAGATCGCGTTTCATTCGGTTACTGACAGCCCAACCGATCACGCGCCGAGAATATAGGTCCAGAACCACAGCCAGATACAGCCAACCTTCGCGGGTCCAGATATAACTAATGTCCACCACCCATTTTTGGTTTAGCTTTTCGGCGAAGAAGTCACGGTTCAACAGGTTCGGTGCAATGTTGAACTTGTGATTGCTGTCTGTCGTAACCTTATATTTACGGGTTCTAATCACCGATATGTTGTTTTGGCGCATCAAACGGCCGACACGGCGATGCCCGACCTCTAGGCCAAGCTCTTTCAGCTCTTCGGTCATTCTTGGCCTGCCATAACTGTTCAGGCTGAGACGTGATTGTTCCTTTATGTGCGCCAACATGATCATATCGCTGCGCTGTCTCCGGCTGGCTGGGCGATTATGGTACGCCCGAAAACCGCGCTGACTAACGCCCATAACGTCACAAAGCCGATTGGTCGGAAAGCTGGCTCTGTGTTCTTCAATAAACCTAAATCTCATTGCCTTAGGCCCGCGAAGAACTGTGTTGCTTTTTTTAGGATGTCCCGCTCCTCCTTAAGAATGCGGTTCTCGCGCCGAAGCCGATCATTCTCGCGGGCAAGGTCTTGATCCTCGTTCGAAACCACGTCTGTGTCTCGATGTGCCGTGATCCATTTATTCAGTGTCGACATCCCAACACCCAAATCAGAGGCCACCTGCTTGCGTGTTAGCCCACTGGTCAGCGCTATGCGCACTGCATCTTTACGGAATTCGTCCGTCCTTGTTCGTCCCATAGTTCATCTCCTTTATTGCATAATATGCTATCAAAGGGGCGGAACCAAACCGTGACAGGTCCACCTTGAGAAAAGCGAAGAACTAAGAGAAACACAGCAAGATCAAATTGCTGACCTAAATTCTACACTTTCCCAAATCACTAAACCAACGCTTTTTGTCGAGGGTGATCATGACGTCGCACTATTTTCCGACGCATTTAAACGGTTGGATCCCCAAGGGGAGATATTGGTTGAGAAACTAAACGGCACACCAAGCAAAACAGCAGAGTTTTTCAATGGACTGCTTGAAGCCAACAGTTTCAATACGTCATCAAAAACACTCTTCCTTTTTGATAATGATAAAGCTGGCCGTGCTTCTTATAGAGCCTTGCTGAAAAATCAAAAACCAGAAGATGATCCACGTTTGATTAAGGGTTTATCTTATGTTTGGGCATTACCGTTTTCATCGGAATTCAAAGCTTTCATAAAGAAATACAACATTAAACATGAACAAGCCTTTTTTACGTCTGAATTTTTATATCCGGCAGAAGATGCCGCATCACTTTGTTTAGAATTGGTAGCCAATGATAATGCCACCGTAATTACAGAGTGGAAGCAATGCGTGCATGGTAGTTATAATACATCATTTAGCCAATCATTATGCAATGAAATGAGAACTGCCGAAGATGGAACAGCAAATTGGCTTTTTGCTCGCGGTGTGCCTAACGATTGTAAAGCGGAGTTTGCTGATAAATCCAACAAACGAGGCTTCAAGACTATAAACATTGACGTTATTGCCAATAAAATCATCAAAACCCTGTCTCCAGTCGATTAGCGCGTTCTGGGAGGCTCCCGCCTGTTTTGGCACGATCCTTAGGATCGACACAAAACAGTTGGGCCATGCCTCGGCTGCGCCTCGGTGGGATGGGGTTAGAGGCGGTTTAACAAATCCGGTGTTGGCCATGCATCCGCTGGCATGCCAAGGCGCAATTGTTCTGCGCGCACCGCTGCGCGGGTTTTTGCGCCTAGCACGCCGTCAGCGCCGCCTACATCATGACCACGTTCTTGCAACATGCGTTGCAATTGTTGCATTTGATCCCCTGAAAGCCCCGTATCCGGGGTGCCCGCGTCATAGCGTTGCCCACCGCCAATGCGGGTGGCCATGTATGAAACCGTTGCCTGATAGACAAACGAGTGGTTCCATTCGCGATATACATCGTAATTCCGGTAGGTCACAAATTTTGGCCCGTTGCGGCCTTGGGGCAGTAACAAGGTGGCGGTTGCGTTGCCGTTTTGCAGGTTGCCAGCACGCGCGCGCACGCCAAGTGCTCGTAGTTGCCGCACGGTGGTTGGGCGGTCCAGCCCGGCTTGCTCCCACGGGAAATCGCGGGGCACTGTGACTTCTTGCAGCCATGGCTCATTTGGGTGCCAGCCCAGATCAGCCACCAACCGCGCGGCGGTCATGATCGCGTCTGGCGCGCTGGTTTTCAGGCTGACGCGGCCATCGCCGTCACCATCCATTCCACGTTCCAGAATGTCTTTGGGCAGCATTTGCACCATGCCGATTTCGCCAGCCCACGCGCCGGTTGTTGCGGTGTCCATGTTCCCTTGTGCCACCAGCGAAATGGCGGCAAATAATTCAGGTTGAAACAGTTCGGGCCGGCGACAATCATGCGCCAGCGTGGCCAGCGCGCTGATGGTGTTGAAATCGCCCTGCACCACACCATAATCGGTTTCCAGCGCCCAAAACGCCAAGATAACCTCTGGGGGGATACCGTATTCGCGCTGCGCACGGCCAAAAACGGCACTGTATTGGTTGGCTTTTTCCGCCCCGATCCGCAAGCGTCCGCCGCTAATGGAACGCTGCGAAAATTCCAGAAATGTTTGGCGAAAAACCCCCTGAGAGCGGTCAAACCGCAAGACCCGCGGGTTTTGTTGGGCAGCACCAACCACTGCGCGGATGGCGCCAGAAGGCAGGCCACGCGCTGCTGCTTCAGCAGCGACCTTATCCATAAAGCCAGAAAAACTGCCGCCGCAAGCGATAGATTGGGCCAAAACAGGCGCGGAAAAGGCGAGGCTGGCAATTGCAGCCAAAACGGCACGGGTTGGTGAGCGCAAAATAAATTCTCCTGAAAAATAATTCCGATAGACTAGCCGTGCGCTGTTGTTGGATCAAGCGCTACATTGCGCCCATGCCACCATCAACGCCGATGGTCTGGCCGGTGATAAAACTGCTGCCGGGGTCAGCCAGCCATAATGCGGCCTGAACGACCTCGTTGATTGTCGCCAAACGGCGCATTGGCACATAAGCTGTCATTTCGGCCTCAGCCGTTTTGTCGGTATTGGCGTCACCCGCCATCGCGGTGCGGGCAAAGCTGGGGCATAGTGCGTTTATCCGAATGCCGCGCCGTGCATATTCCAGCGCGGCGGTTTTGGTCAGGCCAATAACCCCGTGTTTTGACGCCGCATATGCCGCCATACGTGGCGCGCCGCGTATTCCGGCAACCGAGGCCACATTGACAATCGCGCCGCCGGATTTTGTCATGGCGCGCAGTTGCGCCTGCATACAAAACATCACGCCCAGCAGATTAACCTCTATCACGCGGCGAGAGTCCCGGGGTTGGATTTCGGTGAAATACCCCGAGGGATGCAGTATTCCGGCGTTATTTATTGCAATATCAAGCCCGCCAAACCGTTCAACCGCCAAATCCGCCAGCGCGTTGCAATAGGTGGGGTCGCTGATGTCACCAACCATGGTGACATTTGGAGCGTCAAGCGCCGCCGCCATTTCTTCTAGCGGTTTTTGGCAGATATCTGCCAACACCAAATTCGCCCCCGCCGCGCCAAACGCGCGCGCCATGCCTGCGCCAAAACCACCCGCCGCGCCAGTGATCAAAACGGTTTTGCCAGAAAACCGCATCACAGATTACCAAACAGGTTAACCGAGTTTTGCACGCTTAACCCGCCATCCAGCGGCAAAATCGCCCCCGTTACATACCGCCCCGAACGCCCGCAAAGATACAAGGTCGCGCCAGCAATATCATCAGGGTTACCCATGCGCCCCAAAGGCACGTTTTTGCCGATTTTCGCCTCGCCCTCAGCCGTGCCTGTGGCAAATGCAGTCATACGAGAGGCAAACGGCCCCGGCGCAAAAGCATTAACTGTTATGCGCCGCGCCGCAAATTCATCCGCCAGAATTTTGGTTAAATGATGCACCGCTGCCTTGGAGGCCGAATAGGAATACGCCCCCTCAGAAATCGGCAATGTCCCCATTACCGAGCCAATATTGATCACTCGCGCCGGGTCATCATCGCTGCTGGCCGCGTCCAGCAACGGCAACAAGGCGCGCGTTAGCGTAAACAGCCCCGTTACGTTGATGTTCATCACCTTTTCCCAAGCCTCATGGGGGAATTTTTCAATTGGTGCGCCCCATGAAACCCCTGCATTATTAAAAAGAATGTCCAGCGTTTTGGTTCGCGTCTGCACGGCGGCGACCAAAGCATCAATGCTGTCTTGGGATCCGACATTGCCGCCAAACCCTTCGGCTGAGCCTGCGGCGTCAAGATCGTTCAGCATTTCTGCGACCGATTCGCAATTTTCGGCTTTGCGGCTGACAATC
>CAYSAZ010000144.1:0-4810 GCA_964429065.1 uncultured Rhodobacterales bacterium | reverse complement strand
GCCGCGAGGCGCAGGGCCTCTTTGGCTGTTTCTTCGTCTACGCCGTCGATCTCGAACATGATGCGGCCAGGTTTTACCTTGGCGACCCAACGATCGATGGAGCCTTTACCTTTACCCATGCGAACCTCGATGGGTTTGGCTGTCACGGGGACATCCGGGAAAATCCGGATCCACACACGGCCCTGACGTTTCATATGCCGCGTCATGGCACGGCGAGCGGCCTCGATTTGGCGCGCGTTGATACGGTCAGGTTCCGTGGCTTTCAGGGCATATGTCCCGAAAGTGATGTCCGATCCGCCTTTAGCCAGACCATGGATACGGCCCTTAAATTGCTTGCGGAATTTGGTACGTTTAGGTTGAAGCATTTGTTATCTCCCCTTAACGATTACGTTGAGGGCGTTGCGGACGATTGCCGCCACCCTCTTGTAATTCAGCCATACGACGATCATGGCCCTGTGGATCATGCTCCATAATCTCGCCTTTGAAGATCCAGACCTTGATGCCGATAATGCCATAAGCAGTTGCGGCCTCAACATGGGCGTGATCGATGTCAGCGCGAAGGGTATGGAGCGGCACGCGGCCCTCACGATACCATTCGGTGCGCGCAATCTCGGCGCCGCCAAGACGGCCCGCACAGTTGATACGAACCCCCAAGGCACCCATACGCATGGCGTTTTGCACCGCACGTTTCATGGCCCGGCGAAAGGATACGCGACGCTCAAGCTGTTGGGCGATGTTTTCGCCAACCAGACGGGCATCGACCTCGGGCTTGCGGACTTCAACGATGTTGAGGTGCAGCTCGGATGGCGTCAATTGTGCCAAAGCTTTGCGCAATGTCTCAATATCCGCACCCTTTTTGCCGATGATAACACCGGGGCGGGCAGCGTGGATTGTAACGCGGCACTTTTTGTGCGGGCGCTCGATGATGACACGCGAGATACCGGCTTGCACTGCGTTTTTCTTAACGTAAGCGCGGATCGCGAGATCTTCGTGCAACAGGTCGCCATAGTCTTTTGATGTCGCGTACCAGCGGCTGTCCCATGTACGGTTGATCTGCAGGCGCAGACCAATTGGGTTGATTTTATTTCCCATTAAGCTTGCTCCTCATCTGGCGAAACCTGGCGAACCGTGATGGTCAGCTGGCTGAACGGCTTTAGAATCTTGCCAAACCGGCCACGCGCACGTGGACGACCACGTTTCATGGTCAGGTTTTTCCCGACGTAAGCCTCGGTGACGATCAGCTCGTCAACATCCAGCCCGTGGTTGTTTTCCGCATTCGCAATAGCAGACTGAAGGCATTTCTTCACATCCCCTGCGATACGTTTCTTGGAAAACGTCAGATCTGTCAGCGCTTTATCAACCGGCTTATTGCGGATCATCTGCGCGACCAGATTCAGTTTTTGGCCCGAAGTACGCATCATTTTCGATACGGCTTGCGCCTCGTTGTCGGCGACGCGGCGAGCGCTTTTAGACTTGCTCATAATTAACCCCGCTTCGCTTTTTTATCAGCCGCGTGACCATAATAGGTGCGCGTCGGGCTGTATTCGCCAAATTTCTGACCAATCATTTCCTCGGTAACATTTACCGGGATATGCTTGCGCCCGTTATAGACCCCAAACGTCAGTCCAACGAACTGCGGCAGGATGGTCGAGCGGCGCGACCAGATTTTAATTACTTCATGCTTGCCGGACTCACGGGATTTCTCAGCTTTTTTGAGAACGTAAGAATCAACAAACGGACCTTTCCATACAGAACGAGCCATAGCTTAACGTCCCTTCTTTTTCGCGTGGCGCGAGCGGATAATCAGCTTGCTGGACGCTTTGTTTTTCTTGCGGGTTTTTGCACCCTTTGTCGGCTTGCCCCAAGGGGTCACAGGATGGCGACCACCCGATGTACGTCCTTCACCACCACCATGGGGGTGATCGACAGGGTTCATAACCACACCACGAACCGATGGGCGGATGCCCTTGTGACGGTTACGACCGGCTTTACCAAGGTTCTGGTTGGAGTGATCAGAGTTCGATACCGCACCAACTGTTGCCATGCATTCCTGACGTACAAGACGCAGCTCACCCGATGAAAGGCGGATTTGCGCGTAGCCACCATCACGGCCAACAAATTGCGCATAAGTTCCGGCAGCCCGGGCGATTTGCCCGCCTTTGCCTTGCTTTAGCTCAATGTTGTGGATGATTGTGCCGATTGGCAGGCCAGTGAAAGGCATTGCATTGCCCGGCTTCACATCCGCTTTGGCAGAGGCGACAACCTTGTCACCAACAGCGAGGCGTTGTGGGGCCAGAATGTAGTTTTGCACACCGTCTTCATAGCGAACGAGCGCAATAAACGCGGTTCTGTTGGGATCATATTCGATCCGTTCAACGGTTGCGGGCATATCAAACTTGTTACGTTTGAAATCCATGATGCGGTAGAGGCGTTTCGCCCCACCGCCTTTGCGACGCATAGTGATCCGCCCGGTATTGTTCCGACCGCCCTTTTTTGTCAAACCCTCGGTTAAGGATTTAACAGGACGCCCTTTCCAAAGCTCCGAACGGTCAATCAGAACCAACCCACGTTGGCCTGGCGTCGTCGGTTTATACGACTTTAGTGCCATCTTATCTGTCTTCCGTTTCATCTCGGGCCAAGCCCGATATTCGAGTAAACCGCCCCGAAGGTCGGCAAGGAAAAGCGGCCCCCGAAGGCGCCGCCATTATTCTTAAAGCCCGGTGCTTATGTCGATGGTGTTACCCTCGACCAGCGTTACATAGGCTTTTTTGATGTCTTTACGTTTACCAAGTTGGCCCTTGAACCGTTTGACCTTGCCTTTGGTAATCGAGGTGTTAACCGCTTTTACTTTGACATTAAAGAGGCTTTCTATCGCTTCTTTGATCTGGGGTTTATTGGCGTCAATCGCCACTTCAAAAACAACGGCGTTATTCTCGGATGCCATAGTTGCTTTTTCGGTGATGATCGGCTTGCGGATCACATCATATTGTTCAGCTTTGGTGCTCATTTCAGGCGTGCCTCCAAGGCTTCGACGGCGGCTTTGGTCAGCACAAGTGTATCGCGGCGCAGAATATCATAAACATTCACACCGGCACTTGGCAGCACATCTAGGCCATCAATGTTACGGGCAGCGCGGGCAAAATTTTCATTCACTTCCGCACCATCGATAATCAATGCACGTTTCCAACCGAGATTTTTAATCGCCGTTGCCAGTGCTTTGGTTTTGCCATCCTTAAGGTCAGCGTTATCAAGGATAACCAGCTCACCAGCCGCAACTTTGGCTGACAAAGCATGTTTCAGGCCAAGAGCGCGAAACTTTTTTGTCAGCTTATGGGCATGGCTACGTGGCGTTGGACCCTTATAAATACCACCACCGCGGAAAATCGGCGCATTGCGCGAGCCGTGGCGTGCACCACCCGTGCCTTTTTGGCGATAAATCCGTTTGGTCGTATAGCTGGTTTCCGAGCGCGTTTTGACCTTATGCGTACCAGCCTGACGTTTGGCCAATTGATAGCGCACAACCCGGTGCAAAATATCCGCGCGCGGCTCCAGGCCAAAGATTTCGTCAGCCAGATCAATTGATCCCGCTTTCTTGGCGTCAAGTTTGATTACGTCGGTTTTCATTCTTCAACGCCTCCCTCAGGGGTTTTGGCAGGTGCAGTCTCGGGTGCCATCGCTGCGCTGCTGCGGATAGCCGCAGGCATTGGCAGGCCCTCAGGGGCGGCTTTTTTAACCGCATCCTTGATTGTCACCCAACCACCTTTAGAGCCAGGTACTGCGCCCTTGATCATGATCAAACCACGGTCCGCGTCGGTTTTTATCACTTGCAAGTTCTGCGTAGTCACGCGCACCGCGCCCATATGACCCGCCATTTTCTTGCCTTTGAAAACCTTACCCGGATCCTGACATTGGCCAGTCGAGCCGTGTGAGCGGTGTGAAACTGACACACCGTGGGTCGCGCGAAGCCCGCCAAAGTTGTGGCGTTTCATCGCCCCGGCAAAACCTTTACCAATTGATGTGCCTGCGATGTCCACATACTGGCCTTCCAGATAGTGGTCAGCAGTGATTTCAGCGCCAACCTCGATCAGGTTGTTGGCAGATACACGGAACTCGGCGATTTTACGCTTTGGCTCCACCTTGGCGGCGGCGAAATGGCCACGCATGCCTTGGCTGGTACGTTTAGCTTTGGCAGCACCTGCGCCCAGTTGAACGGCGGTATACCCGTCACGTTCACCGGTGCGCTGTGCGACAACCTGCACGTTTTCCATTTGCAGGACCGTCACAGGTATCTGTGCGCCATCCTCCATGAATAAGCGGGTCATGCCCAGCTTTTTTGCGATTACTCCAGAACGCATAGCTCATAGCCTCCTAAAGTTTAATTTCGACGTCCACACCGGCAGCCAGGTCGAGCTTCATCAGCGCGTCCACGGTTTGTGGTGTGGGGTCAACAATGTCCAACAGACGCTTGTGCGTCCGGATCTCGAATTGCTCGCGCGACTTTTTGTCGATGTGCGGGCCACGAAGAACCGTGAACTTTTCAATGTGTGTCGGCAGCGGAATAGGACCGCGCACCGTAGCACCCGTGCGTTTAGCCGTTGATACGATTTCAGCGGTGCTGGCATCCAACACACGGAAATCGAAGGCTTTTAGCCGAATACGAATATTTTGACTCTGCATTTTGATGCCTCTGTGGCTGCAGGTGAAACTTTAACGTGACCGAAGAGCATACTCCGGTCACATGACTAATATCGAGTTTTCACGCGATAATTTTGGATACGACGCCGGAGCCTACGGTGCGGCCGCCTTCGCG
>CAYSAZ010000143.1:0-4857 GCA_964429065.1 uncultured Rhodobacterales bacterium | reverse complement strand
CTCTGCTTGGTGTTTCTGCAAAGAACAGCCACACCCATATTGGCGCAAGAGGTGCATCAAGCACGCCGATCAGTGCTGTTTCAATTGCGGGCAGCATCCTTGCTCCAAGCGTAAACAGCCCAAGGCCGATAGCGGAATTCACGATACCAAATAAGGCGAGCAGGCTCAGTTCATAGCCGCTGACCAAAAGACCGTGGCTGAAAGGTAGGGCGACGGCGCCGCTCAGCAAGGCTGAAATGCAGGCTGCGGGCATGATCGGAATGTTTTGATAGCGGCGGGAAATGACCATCATGACGGCAAGTGAGAACGTCATTGCAAAGGCTAAAAGATCACCGGTAAGATTGCCTTCAACGCCGAACCCGACAATTATTCCCACACCAACAAGCGAAAAAATACTTGCTATTATTGCGCTGCGGGATGGCTTTTCACCGATCACCAGCCAGGCCATAACAGCTGCACCCAGTGGAACTGTTGCATAGATGATTGAGACATGCGCAACGGTTGTTATGCGCAAAGACGTAATAAAACACAGCATTCCGAATGCCGAAACCACTGCAAATGACCAGCCCGGCCAACCCATTTTTCCAAAATCATGGATCACTGTACCCCCTTGCAAAATCAGGGCGAATACAAGAATGCCAATTGCGCCGAACAGCCCTCTCCATACTAACATAGTGCCAATATCAAGCGGGATTATGTGCGTAAACAGACCCGCCGTGCTCCATGCTACGGCTGAAGCTGTTACCAAAAGCAAACCCATTTTATGACTGGATCGCAGGGCCTTGGCGGCTTCATGCATTTGAGAACCCCGATATAATAGGCCCTGACCCTAGTTCCAAGCGCGTTTGCATGGATTTTTGTAGCATTTGCAATGTCCCGATTAATCTGTGTTACAGGTATGCTAGCGGAGCACTGCTGACATGTATCTGTCAGCAGTGATGTGTTGCCCGCAGATGTTAATAGCCAAAAGGAAAGCACGATGCGTTCGGTGCGAATGTTCGAAATCATCCAATTGCTCCGCAGTGCAAAAGGACCATATACCGCGCAAAATATCGCCGGCATGTTGGAGGTGACAAAGCGAACGATTTATCGTGACATCGCATCCCTTCAATCAATGCAAGTCCCCATCGACGGCGCGGCAGGTATCGGATACATCATGCGCCCCGGTTATAATCTTCCCTCTTTGAACTTCGATATTGAAGAAGTAGAGGCCATTTCGGTGGCGTTAAGCATGATTTCGCGAACCGGTGACAAAAATCTGGAAAAGGCGGGTTTGCGGGTAATGCAAAAATTATCGCAAGCTGCCAAACTTAGTGAGAGCTTGTTTTCGTCAAGCTGGGGCGCAAATATTCCAGGCCATATCGACCTTTCAGAAATTCGTGAGGCCATCCGCCAAGAGGTCAAGATTGGACTTATTTACCGCGATGCTGCACAAAAAACGACCGAGCGGACATTACAACCCGTCGCATTGATCTACTATACCGAAGCCGTGGTGATTGCCGCCTGGTGCGAGATGCGCAATGATTTTCGCCACTTCCGGTCCGACAGAATTATCACCTATAAGATGCTGAAAGAGCATTTTAAGGGTGAAGGTGTTAAACTAAGAACTCGATGGATCGAAACGCAGGGCGACAGCTTTTAATTGAGCATAAGCAGACCGCTTTGAAGCAAAGGTTTCATGCGCTAGGGGGCGTGCATTAAAACAATCCCGCGCGTCATAGCAGCCCAAACCAAAAACGGCCCGCGCTTGCGAGCCGTTCTCTTATTTCCCCTAGACTTGAGCCAAAATTTGTTAGCTCTGCTATCAGTGTGATCAATAGTATTGCAACGTTGCGCAGTGATCATCGCCATAACAGCAAGAAAACTTAGAGCAGGAAATGCGAGTCGTTGCAAACATAAAGTTGTGTAAAGCAACCTAGGGGATATTGATCGTTCAGTCAGTTCTCCATAGCGGGTTTTAAACTGGTGGCAGCTATCTTATCGGGGCCATCACTGCATAGCCGGTGCAATCGCGCACCACATCCATGCCGCATGTTCTGGGCTGAAAATCCTTGCTCAGACAGATACGGACCTCCTGAATCAACCCAGCTTTGCAGGTGACGGTGATGCCGTCGGCTGTGTAGTTTTCGTTAACTTCCAGAAATGCAGTCTCGATCACACGCGGGGGTAGGGATATCTCATTCGTTAACTGGCGCAGGATTTCAGGGCGGTTTATGGCATTATATGCAGCCCGCGCGGCGCTGAAATACGCCTCGGCAGACAGGCCCGAGCACCGTCCGTGCTTTTTCCATTCATGCCAGGCCAGCCCGCCGCTGCCCATGATGTCCGCCATTGCATCTGTTTGCCCGCGTGATGGATCGCGCGCCGATGTGCGGCAATAGGCGGGCCAGCCCTGTTCATATTGTGGCCAAAGGCCGTGCAACGTGAACCCAAACCCCTGATCTCTTTCGCATTGAGGCGATTGGCGCGCGTCCCCGTCTAATGCACACCAGCTTGGTGTCCAGCTCAATGCCATGACATAATAGTCAAAATCCCCCGCAGCCTCGCCATCCGCCCATGCAGGCGTGGCAAAAACGAGGGCGGCACAAAAGGTCTTTAACAATCCGATCATCTGTCCTATATACACTTTCAATTCCCCCCGAAAACCCAAATAGCGCACCGCGCAGCCAAGTTTTCGGTAAAATACAGGTTTGTTTGAAGGAGATTATCATGGCACTTCCATTGATGGCCAAGGCGACCGCCGTTTGGCTGGTTGATAACACGACATTGTCGTTCACGCAGATTGCCGAATTTTGCGGCCTGCATGAGCTGGAGGTCAACGGGATTGCCGATGGCGAGGTTGCTATCGGGGTGAAAGGGCTTGATCCGATCACCAACACCCAGCTTACGGCTGAGGAAATCAAGCGTTGCGAAGATAATCCCAAGGCCAAGCTTGCGTTGATGCATAACCCTGCGGCTGTTGGCGAAACCCGCCGCAAAGGCCCACGGTATACGCCATTGTCCAAACGCCAGGACCGTCCTTCGGCAATTGCCTGGCTGGTGAAATTCCATCCGGAATTAACCGATGGGCAGATCAGCAAACTGGTCGGCACAACCAAGCCGACAATCATGGCCATTCGCGAACGCACCCATTGGAATATCTCCAATATCCAGCCGATCGATCCGGTGGCACTGGGCATGTGTAAACAAGGCGAGCTGGACGCCGCCGTCGCCAAAGCCGTCAAAAAAGCCGGCGGCGCAGACGTGATGTCTGATGACGAACGTATGAAACTGGTTTCCACAGAACAATCCCTGCTTATGCCCGATGAGCCGCGGGTGCCGTCCAACATGTCGGGTCTTGAGAATTTCTCGCTGCGTGATGACGAGGAAGAAAAGCAGCCGATCATTGATGCCGACAGCTTGTTCAACCTGCCTGACGCCGACGACGAGGAAACATAGACCAGCATTTCTGTTTGGGCTATTGTGGTTAAATACCCCGCAGTATGCCCAGATAGCAGGAGGGCGTAATGCACCCGGTTCCAACGCTTGACCAGATTAAAGATACACGCCGCATCATTGGTCCCTATATCAATGAAACGCCGGTTTATCACTGGCAAAGTGATGAAATCACCCGTCGTTTAGGGGCTGACACCCAAGTGTTATTAAAACTTGAGCTGTTTCAGCGTTCAGGCACATTCAAAGCGCGCGGCGCGTTGTCCAATATCGTGACCCTAAGCGTTGATGAAAAAGCTCGGGGTGTTACGGCTGTTAGTGCCGGTAATCACGCGATTGCTGTGGCTTATGCAGCAAATGCGCTTGGGATTTCGGCCAAAGTCGTGATGCAAAACACCGCCAATCCAGCCCGTACTGCCGCCGCCCGTGCTTTTGGGGCCGAGGTAGTTCTGGCTGAACCGGGGGCGCCATCTTTTGCAGCAGCCGATAAAATCTCCACTGAGGAGGGGCGCATATTTGTGCATCCTTTTGACGGGGTGCAAACAATTTGCGGCGCGGCAACGCTGGGGCTTGAAATGGCCAAGCAGCTGCCGGATATGGACGCGTTGATCATCGCGATTGGCGGTGGCGGGCTTGCAGCCGGGGTTGCCACGGCCCTGCGCCATTTGCAGCCTGATTGCCAGATTTACGGGGTTGAACCCGTTGGCGCTGATATCATGTCGCGCAGTTTTGCCAAAGGTTCTGCCCAGACCATGGAGGGGCCAAAAACTATCGCCGACAGCCTGTCCCCGCCGATGACGCTGCCGTTTCCCTATATGCTGTGCAAGCGCGCCATCCGCAAAATCGTGACGCTTACGGATGACGAAATTTGCAAGGCCATGGCGCTGTTGTTTCACGATATGAAACTGGCGGTGGAACCCGCAGGGGCCGCGGCTGTGGCGGCACTGCTCGGAGAGCTTGCGGATGAGCTGCGCGGTAAACGTGTCGGGGTGATCATTTGCGGTGCCAATATAGACGCTGAGGGATTTGGTGCATATATTCGCCGCGCTGAGGGCTAGAACATATCTGGAAATTCTATGCGCATTCTTGACGGGGATCAGATCGCGCAACTGTTGCCTTGTTCAAAATGTATAGATGTAGTGCGCAAAGCGATGATCACAACATCGGCGCGTCAAGTTAAACTGCCGTTGCGCCATGCCGGTACCGGAGCGTGGCATGTTGGCGGGATATCTCGGCGATCCGAAATGTTTCGGCATCAAACGCGTTAGCCTTTATCCGGGAAATGCCGCGCTGGGAATATCATCCTATTGGGGGCTTTATGAGGCGGCGTGTGGCCAGATTTTGGCAATGATGGATGCCCGCGTTTACCTTTACGTCTGCCACAAAATGCTCGATCAGGCGAGCTTGTTTATATTTGCTTAAACG
>CAYSAZ010000142.1:0-4924 GCA_964429065.1 uncultured Rhodobacterales bacterium | reverse complement strand
ATTAGTCATAGATGTAAAAGGTGCGCAATATGCTTACAGTTTCCAATCTGCAACGCTTGCATATAGGTCCAGTGAACCTGCGCGTGCAGGATGGTGAGGTGATGGCGATCACCGGCCCTTCGGGCGCTGGGAAATCGCTGTTGCTGCGCGCGATTGTTGATCTGGACCCAAATTCAGGAGATATAAGCACCAATAATATGAATCGCGCGAAGGTCAGTGCTCCGATATGGCGCCGCCATGTTGCGATGCTGCCCGCTGAAAGTGGCTGGTGGCAAGATAACGTCGGCGCGCATTTCCAAAATCCTGCAAAAATCAACACCCGCTTAACGCTTGTTGGATTGCCAAGCGATGCTCTGAACTGGCAGGTTGCGCGCCTTTCAAGCGGAGAAAAACACCGTTTGGCATTGTTACGCTGTCTTGAACATACCCCCGAAGTTTTACTGTTGGATGAACCCACAGCTGCGCTTGATCCTGAAACCACCACATTGGTGGAAACCTTGTTGCAACACCTGCTGGACGATGGAATTTCGATCCTTATCGTCACACATGATCTTGCGCAAATTACACGCCTGAATGCCAGCAGACGGCATCTGCAAGACGGGGCACTAACATGAGCACATATGTTTCTTTATCCTACTTTGATCTTATCCTGGCATCCGGTTTTTTGTTCATAAACGGCGGGTTATCCCTATGGTTAAACCTTGGGCTGGAAAGAAAGCTTGCGATTGCAGCGGTGCGGATGGTGGTGCAACTGATGTTGGTCGGGCTGTTGCTGAAAACTTTGTTTGCGATTGTATCACCAACGCTGACGGCCCTTGTCGCGCTCGCAATGATCCTGCTTGCAGGGCGCGAGATCTGGGCGCGCCAAGAACGCCGGCTTGCAGGTATCTGGGGGTATAGTCTTGGCACAGGTGCCATGATGTTTGCAGGCGTCACGACCACGCTGATTGCGCTTGGCACCCAAATCCAGCCAGAACCCTGGTGGACACCGCGGTTTGCTTTGCCTTTGTTTGGCATGGTTCTTGGTAACTCTATGACCGGCATCGCGCTGGCATTAGACACGCTGAGCGTCAATTTTCAACGAGATCGCATTGCAATAGAGGCCCAGTTGCTACTTGGACAACCGCGGTTTGAGGCCACCCGCCCATTTATGCGCCGCGCTTTAACCACCGGATTTATGCCGATTATAAATTCCATGGCCGCCACGGGGATTGTGTCTTTGCCCGGGATGATGACCGGGCAAATATTATCCGGTGTTGACCCGACCGAGGCCGTTAAATACCAACTGCTGATAATGTTTTTAATCGGAGGGGCCACAGGTCTGGGGGTTTTTCTGGCGGTTTTTGGGACCGCTTACCGCTTGACGGATGAACGCCACCGCTTGCGGTTAGATCGCTTAAGCGCAGTCAAATAATCCGCGTCGTTGTGCACTTGTATCTAGCGTAGCAAAGGTTACAATGGAAACCAGCGGAATACCCCGATAAAGGCATAGGATCATGCATGGGGTGCCAGATATGAAAAATGACGGAGCGGCGATATGTCCTGGACTGATGAGCGTGTAGCGACCCTTACAAAAATGTGGGGCGAAGGAAATTCGGCAAGCCAGATTGCCAAGGAACTGGGTGGCGTCACGCGCAACGCGGTGATCGGCAAGGTCCATCGCTTGGGTCTGTCAAACCGCGCCACAACGAAAAAGTCCGTTAATAAAACGGCAAAAACTGCGCCCAAAACCAAAGCAAAACCCAAGGCAACGACTGTAAAATCCGTGCCAACAAAACCGCTCACGGAAATTCCTGCGGTCCGGGATATCCCGCGCAAACGCCCGATTATTACGGCTGGTAAACCACTGCCGCCACAGCCCTCAGCCTCCGAAGTTAGCGCCGAAGCCTTGGCAAATGTCGTCGCGATTGAGGAAAAAGCTAAAAAACTGACCCTGATGCAACTGACAGAACGCACATGTAAATGGCCAATAGGGGATCCCGCTACCGAAGAATTCTGGTTTTGCGGCCATCCAGTGCAGGCAGGCAAACCCTACTGCGAAACCCACGTCGCCGTCGCCTTTCAGCCCATGAGCAGCCGCCGGGATCGCCGCGCGCGCTAAAACCGCTGATAGTACAGGCCTGAAATATACCGTAAATTTCGGATACCAAAAAATGGTACACCTTAGGGGAATTTACCTGCCCATTGCTTTACGCTCGGATTACCTTGCTCAAGGTCAAGCTGCTCGTCTATTTCCTGTGCTTTCAACCACATCAAAGGAAGGGCGCACAACCTTGATTGTGCTAGCGACATTACCAAAGTTGAAGAACTTGGCGCGCCCCTTCTTGGATCAGTTGGGCAAAAAAACGGGGATGTGCGGCTCGATGAAGCGAAATCGAACGGTACGGCACCCGAAGACAAAGTGACTTCAAAACCGCGTTTGAACTGGCTGTTGAGGCAAATAAAATATCCTGAAATAGATGATATATTTATAGACTTCTGTTGGCCTGACGCCAGTAACTCTACGCAGTTCCCACGTTTAAAGTTGCGAAAAAATCCAGAGGCCATAAACGAAGGCAAAAGTATTTAACAGTGTCCAGTTTTCTTCCAAATCCGGCAAAATAGTAAGTGGAAACCTGCTTTTGTGATTGTTTAGTCATCTAAAATACATCAAAAAATAGAGACTTACCCGCAAAGGTTGATATATTGGCGGTTTAATAATAGATATATACATGGTTTATTAATATAATCCGGCAAGTATATTTGAGGCTGGCAACTTGGGTCGCCTAACACGCATTACCGAGTGCCTTAAGACTTTTAGGAGTTTGCTATATTGCATAGTTTTTTAATTCACCTTTCAAGATCAGCCAAGCGTGCTATCCTATTTTCTGTGGATATGTTGCTTGTATTAGCAAGCTTATACGCGGCTTTTGCCTTGCGCTTTGGAACGCCAACACCGTTTGAATTCATAGACCGCAATTGGGTGCTATTTCCAACGCTCTCGCTTGTATATGCTGTGCTGGCCTTGATGTTGGGGTTGCCTAGAATCAAGTTAAATTCTTTTGAAAACAATGCGGTGATACGAATTGGCCTTTGTGCAGTCGGCATGTCTCTGGCTGCTATGTTGATAAGTTATATTTTTGGTTTGGGGGCGCCTCGCTCGGTTCCCCTTATCCTTGGCGCGGCATTTTTCTTTGGATCAACCATGGCTCGGTTGCTTGGCTATTTGTTTCTTTATGTCTTGCAGAATAATAATGGCATCGCGGTGCCGGTCGCGGTCTATGGGGCCGGTGCGGCGGGTATACAACTGGTCTCAGCTTTGCGCCAATCACAAGAGGTTAAGCCGATTGTTTTTGTTGATGATAATCCCGCATTGCATGGGTTGCTAGTGGCAGGTCTTAAAGTTGAACCACCAGATTATTTGGGCACGCTTGCTGCAAAGGGAAAAATTGAAAGGGTGCTGTTGGCAGTGCCTTCTGCATCGATATCCCGACGTGATGAAGTGATGAAAAAGCTGGAAGACCTGCCTCTCGAGGTTCAGGTATTGCCGTCTTATGTAGACATGTTTGCCGGTAACGGGCTTGAGGATAGTTTCAGAACCGTTTCTCCTGATGAGTTGCTTGGGCGCGATAAGGTAGATCTGAATGTCCCTGATATTGCCAAAGTATATGCTGGCCGTGTTATTATGGTAACTGGCGCGGGCGGCTCTATTGGTTCGGAGTTGTGCCGCCAGTTGATCAATTGCGGTCCAGCGCAGATTGTACTGTTTGAGCAGAATGAATTTGGTCTTTTCGAGATTGATCGCGAACTGCGTCCAATGGCTGAAAAAGTCGGAATCGGCGTGCTTGCATGTTTGGGATCTGTCACTGACAAGGGACGCGTCTTAAGGGTTATGAAAGACGAGGGCGTGGAAATCGTCCTTCATGCTGCTGCATATAAACACGTACCACTTGTAGAAGAAAATGAGCTGGAGGGCGCCCGAAACAACGTTATCGGCACTCAAACCATTGCCGAGGCGGCGGTTGAGCTGGGGCTTGAGCGGTTTATCCTGATATCCACCGATAAAGCAGTGCGCCCGACCAATATTATGGGCGCAACAAAACGCATGGCAGAACTGGTTGTGCAAGATTTACAAACCCGAAGCCCGCACACCAAACTGACGATGGTCCGGTTTGGTAATGTGCTCGGGTCTTCCGGCTCGGTGTTGCCCCTGTTTCAACAACAGATAGAGGTCGGTGGCCCGGTAACGGTTACCCATGCCGAAATAACGCGGTTCTTTATGACCATACCCGAAGCAGCCCGCTTGGTCTTGCTGGCGGCTGCATATGCGAAAGGCGGAGATGTGTTTGTGCTGGATATGGGTGAATCAATGAAGATTATCGATGTTGCCAAGCGTATGATCAGGCTGTCGGGTAGAACAATCCGCGATAAAACAAACCCCCACGGCGATATGGAGATTGTTATCACCGGGTTGCGACCGGGGGAAAAACTGTATGAAGAGCTGTTGATTGATGACAAAAACCTAAGAACAACCCCTCATGAAAAAATCATGCGCGCCGAAGAAAATATGCTGTCTCAAATTGAGGTGGCCGGGATGTTGAAAGATCTGTTGGATGCAATATCTGAAGGGGATCGGGAAAAACTAAGGAACCTGATTGTAGCCCGTGTTGACGGGTATCACCAGCAAGGTGAAAGTGTTTGCAATTTTCCGGCGAGGACTCGTTAAATCCAGAATATGACGAAAGCCGTGATATAGATTGCGCAGAAGAAGCGATAATCCCCCAGAAAGCGCCTAAAACGAGACAGGCCGGACGCGCTCAACCATACTTGGTCAATGGATTTTATGGCGGACCAATTTGCTGACGGGCGTTCGATCCACACCCTGAACCAGATTATCGAGTAGTGCGGGAAGCCCCAAATTATCAGGGTGGATAATGGCCCAGAA
>CAYSAZ010000141.1:2930-4974 GCA_964429065.1 uncultured Rhodobacterales bacterium | reverse complement strand
GGCGCAAAGCGATTGCAATACGTTGTGGTATTGCGAGGCAGGAAAACCCAAACAAATGCTGCGGCGCGGCGGGCCTTTGCCTCATGGGTTAACCATGTCTGATCCGCGCGTCCCCGCTGGTCATCCTGAGGGTTATATTGAGGCTTTTGCAACGTTATACGCAGATTTTGCCGAAATAATCCGCAAAGCTCCTGCCAAAAACGCTCTGCCAAATCTACACGATGGTCTGGAAGGCGTGCAATTCATAGCGGCGGCTGTCAAATCAAGCACGAAAAATAGTCTGTGGGTGGCTTTATAAGGCGACTAAAACAGCCCCCTCAAACCGCCAATTCCACCCATACCGGCACGTGGTCTGATGGCCTTTCCCGCCCCCTCATATGCCTGTCGATCTCGCAGGCTTTCAGGTGGTCGGCGGCTTGGGGGGTTAACAGGAAATGGTCAATACGGATGCCATCGTTCTTGGGCCATGCGCCGCGCTGGAAATCCCAGAATGTATAGGTCATCGGGGCGGGGTTTTTGGCGCGCACAGCCTCGGTAAAGCCGAGGTTTAGAATTTTGCGATAAGCGGCGAGGCTTTCGGGGCAGTAAAGCGCATCGCCCCACCAATCGTCGGGGCGGGCGCAATCCTCGGGCTGGGGGATGATATTGTAATCCCCTGCCATCAGTGCGGTTTCCTCGCTTGCCAGCAGCTCTTGGGCGCGGGCGAACATGCGGTCCATCCATGCCAGTTTATAATCAAATTTCGGTCCCGGTAGCGGGTTGCCATTGGGCAGATACAGGTTGCAAACCCGCACGGTGTTTATGGTCGCCTCGATCCAGCGGGCCTGTTCATCATCCGCGTCACCGGGCAGCCCGCGCACGACATCCTCAATGGGGTGTTTGGATAAAATCGCCACGCCGTTAAAAGACTTCTGGCCGTGGGTTTCGATATTATAGCCCAGATCCTCGATCGGTTCTCGGGGGAAATTTTCATCTATCGATTTGATTTCTTGCAATAAAGCCACGTCCGGCGCGGTTTCTTCCAGCCATGTCAGCAGGTTAGGCAGGCGGGCCTTGATACCGTTGATATTGAACGAGGCAATTTTCACGAGCGCTTCCTTTTTCTGGTTTATACCCTTGATAAGGGCTAGGAAGGGATTTTGAAACCTTTGCGTGCCAATAAGGGAGCCGATGGTGCAGGAACAGACATTTATCCGGGTTTTTGGCGAACGAAACACCGGCACACGCGCAATATTGTTGATGCTGGAAGCGCAAAAATCCGTGATCACGCGTCAAACGGTGGCCAGCAGAATTTACGACAGGCCCGAAAATGCCGGCTTACGTGCGCAAATCATCCAGAGTTTTGATCTGCCCTGGCGGCGGATTTACAGTGATGCAATACGCGATATGGAACACATGGACCTGTGCCCGACCCAGATGTGGAAACACACCGCGATCCATTGGCACAGTGCGTTTGCCACAAAAAAGGTGCATGTGGTGTTTGTCGTGCGCAACCCCTATTCGTGGTTTATCTCGCTTGCGAAAAATCCCTATCACATATTTGGCCTGCGTCCAGAAACACTAGAGGCCTTTGTTGTGCAGCCATGGATGACTCAGCGGCGTGATAATCTGGCGCCGGTGCTACCCTCGCCCATGGCGTTATGGCAACAGAAAACCGCCGCCTATCAGACCTTTGAAACGCAAGCCAAAGTGCCGGTGCAGGTGGTACGGTTTGAAGATTTTGTGGCGGATACGGTCAAAGAAATTACCCGGGTGCTGGATAGGTTTGGGGTAGCGCATGAAAATATTCGCGATATTGAAAGCTCTACCAAAGAGGGTGGAAAAAACCTGCGCGATATCACGGCATTCTACGCGCGTGAGGGGTGGAAAAACCGGCTAACTGCGGGTTTGGTGCAGCTGATAAATGAACGGGTGGACTGGAATTTGGCAGCAAAATATGGCTATGCACCCCTGTCTCCGGCCGATTTTCCGCATGCACTTTCCTCAAAAACCACCAATGAAATTCGCAAAGAAATGGGATTCAAGCCGGTGTCATAGGGGATAT
>CAYSAZ010000141.1:0-2830 GCA_964429065.1 uncultured Rhodobacterales bacterium | reverse complement strand
TGTCATAGGGGATATTTAGATCGAAAAGCTGGTCCCGCAGCCACAGCTGGAAGTCGCGTTCGGGTTTTCGACTATGAACCGCGCGCCGATCAGTTCTTGGGAATAATCAATCACAGCATTAGACAAAAAGGGCAGCGATGTCGGGTCAATCAACACTTTCACGCCGTCTTTTTCCAACACCAGATCATCATCCGCAGGGTCGTCCAACTTGATTTCATACTGAAACCCGGAACACCCGCCGCCCTCGACAGCCACGCGCAGGCATTTGGCCGCAGCACTGGCGGTAATGGCGTTGATCTGTGCAAACGCACGATCAGTGACTTTGGGGGGGAGGGAAAGCTCCATCTTTCGATCCAGTCATTATTGCTGTAAGGATAATATAGGCCCTTAAGCGGCCTTGGACAAGAGACCGGAGCCAAACATGCACGCAATTTACGCAAGTAACCCCGACCAAAGCCGCGGACGGCTGTTTGACGAGGGCGGCTCGGCGCATCGCTCGGCATTTCAGCGGGATCGCGACCGGATCATCCATTCCAGCGGATTTCGGCGTCTAAAACATAAAACCCAAGTGTTTGTTGAACATGAGGGCGATTATTTTCGCACGCGGCTGACCCATTCCATCGAGGTAGGGCAAGTGGCGCGCACCATCGCCGGCACGCTGGGCCTGAACCTTGATCTGACCGAAGCCGTGGCGCTGGCCCATGATCTGGGGCACACGCCCTTTGGCCATACGGGCGAGGATGCGTTAAATGCCTGCATGGCGCGTTTTGGCGGGTTTGATCACAACGCACAAGCCTTGAAAATTGTGACTGATCTGGAGCGCCATTACGCCGATTTCGATGGGCTAAATCTGACATGGGAAACCCTTGAAGGCATCGCCAAACATAACGGTCCACTGCGCGGTGATTTACCTTGCGCCTTATCCGATTATACTGCGCGCCATGACCTGGAATTGCACACATTTGCCAGCGCCGAAGCGCAGGTGGCAGCACTGGCCGATGATATTGCCTATAATAATCATGATCTTGACGATGGTTTGCGGGCGGGCCTTTTTAAGGTCGATGATATTCGCACATTGCCGATTATCGGCCAGTGTTTCACCGAGGTTGATGACAAATACCCCGGCCTTGATCCCCTGCGCCGCCGCCATGAGGCCCTGCGCCGCGTGTTCGGTGTGATGGTCGAGGATGTTCTGGTCACCAGCCGCGCGCGTCTGGCGGTTGCTGGCGCAAAATCGGCACAGGATATTCGCGATCTGGATGCGCCGGTTATCCAGTTTTCAGACGGGTTGTTTAGCGATCTCAAACAAATCAGGGCGTTTTTATTTGAAAATATGTACCGCCACTGGACGGTACGGCGCATGCGGCGCAAAGCGGCCCGGATTGTTACCGATATATTTGAGATATTTATGGAAGATCCCGGCATGTTACCACCGGAATGGCAGATCCTGGCTATGGGCGATGATGCGCCTCGCGCCCGGGTGATTGCTGACTATATCGCCGGAATGACCGACCGTTTTGCCCTGCAAGAACATGCTAAATTGACGGATATGAACCTAAAAAGCTAATAAATCCGGTTTTTTGTTGATTTATTGCGCGAGCAGCATTATTTGCACGGCCATGAACCAATACGCCGATATATAAGGAAAATATCATGGGTAAGGAAAAGTTTGAGCGTAATAAGACGCACGTTAATGTTGGGACTATTGGTCACGTTGATCATGGTAAGACGACGTTGACGGCGGCGATCACCAAGCAGTTTGGGGATTTTCAGGATTACGACACGATTGACAGCGCGCCTGAGGAGAAAGCCCGCGGGATCACGATCTCGACGGCGCATGTTGAGTATGAGACTGAAAACCGCCATTACGCCCACGTTGATTGCCCGGGCCACGCGGATTATGTGAAGAACATGATCACCGGTGCGGCGCAAATGGATGGCGCGATTTTGGTGGTGAATGCGGCCGACGGCCCGATGCCCCAAACCCGCGAGCACATTCTGCTTGGGCGCCAGGTTGGCATCCCCTACATGGTTGTTTTCATGAACAAAGTTGACCAGGTAGACGATGACGAGCTGTTGGAACTGGTGGAAATGGAAATCCGCGAATTGCTGACCGAATACGGCTATCCGGGCGATGATATTCCTGTGATTTCCGGCTCTGCTCTGGCGGCTTTGGAAGATCGTGACCCAGAGATTGGAGCCACGAAAATCGCCGAACTTATGGCGGCTGTTGATTCATACATTCCCGATCCGGAGCGTGATGTCGACAAGCCGTTCTTGCTGCCGATCGAGGATGTTTTCTCAATTTCCGGGCGTGGCACGGTTGTAACTGGCCGGGTTGAACGCGGTGTGGTTAACGTGGGCGACGAGCTGGAAATCGTTGGTCTCAAGGACACGACAAAAACTACTTGTACGGGCGTCGAGATGTTCCGCAAACTGCTGGATCGTGGAGAAGCTGGCGACAATGTTGGTGTGCTTTTGCGCGGTATTGATCGTGAATCGGTTGAGCGTGGGCAAGTTCTGGTGAAACCCGGTTCGGTTAATCCACACACGAAATTCGAGGCCGAGGTCTATATTCTGACCAAGGAAGAGGGTGGCCGTCACACGCCGTTCTTCAAGAATTACCGTCCACAATTTTACTTCCGTACAACGGATGTGACCGGCACGGTTACCCTGCCAGACGGTGTTGAAATGGTGATGCCGGGCGACAATTTGAAGTTCAACGTAGAACTGATCGCCCCAATCGCCATGGAAGAAAGCCTACGCTTCGCCATCCGCGAAGGCGGCCGCACCGTAGGCTCCGGCGTCGTATCCAAAATTATCGCGTGAA
>CAYSAZ010000140.1:0-5043 GCA_964429065.1 uncultured Rhodobacterales bacterium | reverse complement strand
TCACGGGTGTTTCGCCATCGCGGGGCTTAACCAACCCCCGTTCAATGGCAAAAGGCCCAATGCCAGCGAGAATATTACCGCAATTCTGGGCATTACTCACAATAGGCTGATCCACAACAACTTGCAGAAACAAGTAATCCACATCAATACCATCACGTGTTGATTTTGAAACAATTGCAACTTTTGAGGAGAGCGGGTCACCGCCACCCATCCCGTCTATCTGGCGGATATCGGGCGAGCCCATCAGGCTTAGCAGCAAAGCATCACGCGCCGCAGGATCTGTAGGCAAGTCGGATGCCAGAAAGTAACCGCCTTTCGAGGTGCCGCCGCGCATCCACATCGCTTGTATGCCCTCAGACATATTTGAGACCCTTTGCCGCCAGACGGCCCCGCATATCATACATGTCCAGCCCAAGCTCTCCAGCTTCAAATCGTGCGCGCTTGGCGGTCTCACTGGTTTTCCGCGTGCGGGCATTTCCCAAAACCTCTGCGGCTTCAGCATAGCGCACCACGCATACACCGTCATCATCGGCGACGATCACGTCACCAGCATTGATAAGCTGATCAGCGCAAATAACCGGCACATTGACCGACCCGAGCGTTTCTTTAATGGTCCCTTGGGCAAACACGGCCTTTGACCAGACAGGAAAATTCATTTCGGTTAAATCACGCACATCGCGCACGCCGGCATCGATAACTAGCCCACGGCAGCCACGCGCCATGGCGGAGCTGGCCAACAGATCACCAAAATAACCAGCATTTGAGGGTGATATTGTCCCCAGCACCAAAATGTCTCCTGTTTGTAATTGCTCAATGGCAACGTGGATCATCCAGTTATCACAAGGGGGTGCCAGAATTGTAACGGCACTTCCAGCGATGCGCGCGCCGGCATAAATCGGGCGCATATAATCTGCCAGCAAGCCCTTGCGCCCCTGAGCTTCGTGCACGGTCGCAACGCCACAGGCTGCCAGACCGTCAATAATTTCGGGGCGAACCCTGTCGATATTCTGAACGACAACACCTGTTGTTCCGGCCATGATCATGCCAATTCATCCACGGTTTGGGGGAAAACCATTTCAAAACCCTCAGCATATTTTGCGTTCCGGCCACGCGCCATGCCACCCGAATTGCGGCGGAAATGATTGCCACGGTTCTCGGCGACGTTGGTGTAGAAATTCCAGAGGTGTTCTTGCCCCAGCATACATTCGATCGCCGCGCGCTTTTTGTCCCACACCGGCGTGATGTCGAGGAAGATGTTAGGTTTCCACTGCATTTGCTCGGTTTGGTGCGGCTCAAAAAGATACAACTGCGGCGCGCCCAGGACTTTTTCTCCCGGGTTATGGCCCCACGCCTGTGCTATCATCCGGCATTCAAGAGCAAACTGCGTCGTGTTCATGTGGTCGGTATTATATGGGTCCCATTTCGAATGAGACATCATCCATTCTGGCTGAAGCTCGCGTATAATATCAACCATCTGATCCTGCGCATCACGATCAAGGCGCAGCGGATAATCACCAAGATCAAGGAAGCGGATGTCATTCACGCCAAGCGCGTCCGCCGCATTCTGTGCCTCCTCCTTGCGGGCGTTTTTCACGCGCTCAAGTGTCATGCCATCTTGTTTCCACAGCTTGGCGCTTTCGCCGCGCTCTCCATAAGAAAGACAAGCAACCGTGACCTCATACCCCATCTGTTGGTGCAGGGCGATCGCGCCACCGGCCCGCCAGACAAAATCCGCTGCGTGGGCGCTGATAACAAGAGCGGTTTTTTTGTCAGACATATTTGGTATCCTCATGATGAGAGTGCAGTTGCGATTTATCCATAAATAGCCGACCCCGAGCAAAAATAACCATTTCAATCTTTGCAAAATACTATAAGTTTTGGCTATGGCTTATAGCAACGCAAATTTTCCATCAAAATCTAACCTATTGTAAATATGGCAGAAATACCTAATATTCGCCACTTGCGGGCATTCAGAGACGTTGCCGAACATGGCGGCATTAGTGCCGCGGCGACACGCGTTCATTTGTCTCAGCCCGCAGTCACCCAGGCCATTGCCGGATTGGAGAACCAACTTGATCTCGTTTTATTTGAGCGGCGCGCAGATGGTATGTTTACCACCGAACCAG
Organism: uncultured Rhodobacterales bacterium; assembly: GCA_964429065.1. GTDB lineage: Bacteria > Pseudomonadota > Alphaproteobacteria > Rhodobacterales > Rhodobacteraceae > NORP23. The sequence continues at coordinate 2,917 of CAYSAZ010000140.1, read as the reverse complement.
GGCTAATACTTTTGGCACGCGTGCAAAGCTTTTTTAGATACTTAGAAGAGGGCGCCACACTTGCCCTGCGCATGGGCGGGTGCCGCAATGGGCAAAAATATGTAAATTTTTGCAATAATATTACAGCTGCACAACTTCGTGCTTTGATTGCGATCTGTGAGACACAGAACTTTAGCCTTGCAGCGCGCCAAATTGGTATTTCGCAGCCGTCGGTGCATCGGGCGGGTCGGGATCTGGAAAAACTTTCCAACATGCCGCTTTTCAGATCTAACCGCGGCGGCATTGAACTCACCGCGCAGGCTAAAGCATTTGTTCTGTCGGTCAAACTTGCAGTCGCTGAGTTGCGGCAAGGCTTTTTTGAACTTGATAATTTCAAGGGCCACGACAGCACGGTCATTACGGTTGGTTCTATGCCGCTTTCCAGAACATCCATTTTGCCCGATGCCATTCATGGCCTGTTAGACAAAAAGGACAGTGTTCAAGTTCGGACAGTTGACGGTCCTTATGTTGAGCTTCTGAAAGCTCTACGCCACGGTGATCTGGATGTTTTGATCGGGGCATTGCGTGACCCTGCTCCGACAGATGACATCATTCAGGAAGAATTACTCAATGATCCGCTTGCGCTTATTGTTGGCCCAGACCACCCCTTAGCGGGGAAAAACGGGCTGACTTTGGCCGATGCGCTTAATTTTCCGTGGGTCGCACCGCCAAAAACGGCCCCGGCTGGCGCGTATTTGTTTTCGGTGCTTGGGATCGAAAACTTGGCGCAATCGCCAGTCAAGGTCGTCTCCAGCTCACTGGTTCTAATTAGGGGCCTGCTGGCGCGTGGCGAATACATTACAATTATGTCATTACACCAGATGGCTCAGGAGCTAAAACAAGGAGAGGTGGTGCCGCTATTAATGGACCTACCCGATAGCGCGCGGCCGATTGGCCTTACTTATCGGAAAGGCTGGAGGCCTACGGCGACACAGGTTCGCTTCATGAATTTGATCCGTGAATCTGCGGTACCATAGTAACTATCTATAGCTAAACCAAATGATGCCGCGGTGCATCGAATTTCCATTATAGCCGCTTTTTTATTACGATAAAATACCCCAGACGGATATTGAAACCTTGAACACGCCTTTACCCGCCCGCCAACCCAATACCGTTACCCTTCTTGGGTTCGGCGAAGCTGGCATGGCGTTTGCAAAAGGGTGGCGCTCAGAGCTCCCAGAGTTAGTAATCCGAGCGTTTGATTTAAAAACCGACAGCAAACTTCCTGCAATCGCAGCTAGAAAATGGCAGGAATATTCCGCCGAACAGGTCAAAGGCGGCGGCACACTCCATGACGCCTTGTCGGGCGCAGCGGTTGTTTTTTCACTGGTTACAGCGGGCAATGCCCATGAAGCCGCGTGCGCTGCTGCCCAATTTATGCCTGAAAATGCGCTATTTTTTGACTGCAATTCATGTGCACCAGAGACAAAAAAAGCCTCAGCAACCGTTTTGGAAGCCGCTGGAATGTGTTACGTTGATATAGCTGTGATGTCTCCGATTCACCCAAAATGCCATCAAGTTCCCTTGCTTGTTTCAGGGGCACATACTGCCAAAGCTATTGATATATTGGCATCCTTTGGCATGAAGGCAAAACAGATAACTGGCGGCGTTGGCGCGGCTTCTTCCGTTAAAATGATGCGAAGTGTGATGATAAAAGGCTTGGAAGCACTGACACTTGAGTGTTTTTTGGCAGCCCGCAAAGCCGGCGTTGAGCAGGAGGTTCTGGAGACCCTTGATAGCTCATTTCCGGGATGGAACTGGGCGGAGCGGGGGGCCTATAATTTTGAGCGCAGTACACGACATGGTATTCGGCGCGCAGAAGAAATGCACGAAGTGGCAAAGACCGTCGCCAATCTCGGGCTTAGCAATGGCATGAGCCAAGCGGCCGCTGATTGGCAACGTTTGATTGGTGAATTGGGTGTGATGCGCACAAAAGACGAATTCAACACAAGAGCAGATGCAATTCTAAACGCTCTGGACATAAACAAAGGGAAAAAACCAATGGCAGATAAAGAATATGACGACATCCCCGGCACCTATGTTTTTGATGCGGATAGATCCCGCAAGGGGTATCACCTTAATATGTTTTGCAGTTCGCTTCGGTTAGCTAAAAACCGCGAGGCAATGCAGGCCGACCCAGAGGTCTATCTTGCAGGGTTTCCGATGACTGAAGCGCAAAGGCAGGCGGTGCGGGGCCGTGATTGGAACGGTTTATTGGCTCTGGGGGGCAGCATTTACTACACCTCCAAACTTGCGGCTTTTGACAAAATTACTTTTCAAGACCTTGCCGCCATGATGACCGGTGTTACCCGCGACGAATATCGAGACATGATGCTCAGCGGCGGGCGGCCCATCGAGGGCAACCGATACAAGTCAGAATGGGAGGACAAATAATGGCTAGAATTACAGCAGGCGTCGGGGTGTCGCATGTGCCGGCAATCGGGGTGGCGATGGATACCGGCATTACTGACCAGCCTTATTGGCAGCCGGTTTTTGAGGGCTTTAAGGTTAGTCGTGAATGGATGAAAGCCAATAAACCGGACGTTATTGTGTTGGTTTACAATGATCACTGCACGGCGTTTTCCGCTGAATGCATCCCGACTTTTGCGCTCGGATGCGCCGCCGAATTTCGGCCCGCGGATGAAGGCTGGGGCCCCCGCCCTGTGCCGGTGGTAAAAGGCCACCAAAAGCTGGCGAGCCATATTGCCCAGTCGGTTATTCTGGACGAATTTGACCTGACAATCATGAACGCGATGGAGGTTGATCACGGCCTAACCGTGCCGCTCTCAATTATGTTCGGGGAGGTAGACGAGGGCGGCGAATGGCCGTGTTTGGTCATTCCTGTTTGCGTGAATGTTGTGCAATACCCACCGCCCAC
>CAYSAZ010000139.1:0-5079 GCA_964429065.1 uncultured Rhodobacterales bacterium | reverse complement strand
GTAAGTGAAGGAACCGCTGCAAAGGGACTTATGCATACAGATTCGGATGATGCCGAATTAATAGGTTCATTAATAATTTATTCTGCAGAAAATGAAGCAGAAATAACTGCAGACTACCTTTACTGGAATGATGCAGAAAAGAACGGGCATTTTATCCGGTTCAACCATTTGCACCACATATTCCTGGCGCAGGCCCACCATGTGCCCGACGGGGTCGTGCCGCGCAACTATGCGATTTATGATATGTTGGTGGCCCCCAACCGGGCGCTGTATGATCAATGGGGTGGCGGCGGCAATCATGGCCTGAATACCCGGCTGGTCTATATTGATACAATGCTGGAAAAACTCCCCCTCACGCAGGCCCTATCCCTTCCATCTCCGGATGGTGCGCTGGTTTTGGGGTGCAGTATTCCCCCCGCTGATGACCAAAACTCATGGCAAGAAAAACAAGCATGGCTAAACGCGTTGATCGCGGCGGTTACCGCACATAAAAACCCACCCCTGCGCCTGCTTTTGCGGTTTGAACCCGTTGGACAAGATCAGGCGCAGATCCAAAAAGCCCTGATAGCCAATATGCTCCACTACGCCAAGCAGGTGGAGCAGTTGGCCCCGCAATCTCTGCCTCAAATAGAGGTGACCAAGGATAATACCAATGATTGCTATAATTGGGCTGATATTCTCATCTGTGAAACCAGCGCAAATCTGACCGCCCTTGCGCAAACCGGAAAACCGCTGATATATTCCGGTGCCAAAACAGACCAAATACCTAAAAACGCCTATTTTTATGATGGCAATTCTGGTAGCTTGGCGGCGATCTTCAGCAAAATAGCGGCCGCAGACGGCACTCACAAACCAGATAACAACGTGCCAGACACCCCGCCCAATCCAGACAGATTTATGTCGAGCATTCATCTGCTGACTGCCGTTTTGGCCACAGGAGGTATGCATGATGGTCACCACTGAACTGGTATTTGTAGGTCTGGCAGCCTTGTTGGCAGTTTTGACTGCTATAGTCACTCATCGATATGAGAAATACGTTCAACGCCAAACAACAGTGTCTACATTTAAAATTGGACAATTGGCACCTTCAAATCCTATCCGGCAGGGCTTGTTGATGCTGTTAGCTGCGTTGCTTGCAGGGGTTATCATCCTATTTGTTTTTGTGGATAATAGCTCATTCATCTGGATCATCGCACTAGTTTGTTTGCTGGTGTGGAGTGTGGTCCGAGTGGTTCTTCTATTGTTTTATGTTGTCACGGCCAAGGCATCCAACGCGGTTCTCACCGCCCTTTCGATAGGTGAAATTCATAAGTTCAAACCAGAATTTGCCTTCCATTTTTCCGGGCCTCATATGCTTGACCCCTATCATGTGACTATGTGGCTGGATCACCTCAACGCCTTAAACAGAAAATTTGTTATTATTCTTAGAGATCGCAAGCATCTTGATAAACTACCCCGTAACGCACTTCATAACGCTATTTTTCTGGCAAGTATCCGCGATGTGTCTTTGGCATTGCCGAGTAGTTGCAAGGCTATTTTCTACGCAAATAATAGCATGAAGAATATGTCAGTAATAAAGAAGTTCCCAAAAGTGCAACATATTCAGCTTTTGCATGGTGATAGCGACAAACCGCCAAGTTTTCATCCAACAGCGATTGCCTACTCCAAGCTTTTTGTCGCTGGGGAGATGGCGATAGACCGGTATCATGATAACGGGGTTAGTATACCAAAAGGAAATTTCAAGATTGTCGGTCGCCCGCAGCTAAGCTACGATATAGGCCGTCCCGGAGATAATACTAACAAGCGGAATGCCGTTATTGCCTATATGAGCACCTGCAAAGGTTCTTTTGAGGACGTCGATTTTTCTTCTTTTGGTCAATCATACAAAATAGTTAGCCAGCTTATCAAAAGTAAGAAACCGCTCTCTATTCTATTCAAGCCCCATCCCATTTCTTACAAAGACCCAGATTGGTCTCGCTTGAAGCGGCCATTCAGCGTGCTTGAGGCTTCTGCAGCGAAAGGGAAGAACAGTTTTACAATGATAGATAGAACCCACAGCCCTTTTGACCTTTACAAAGAGGCCGATGTGTTAATCACTGATATTTCCTCAACGATCATTGATTTTTTGCACTCAGGGAAGCCATTTCTAGTCACAAATCCAAAGAATTTTGGTCCTGAGATGTTGAAAAAGTTCCCATCCCTTCGGGGGGGCTACATGATCAACGCAGATCTATCAAATCTGGAAGATATGCTCAACCTTGCGCTTGGAGAGGATCCTATCCGCGCCGAGCGGCTGGCAGTGCGTGACTATGCCTTTGGCGATATTGGCCTGCCACCGGGGGAATTGTTTCGTAAGGCGGTTTTGGATGTATTGGATGAGAACTCAGGTGATCGGAGGCCTAATGGACAAGCCTGACACAGCCCAAAAAAAGATGCCATCTGGGGTATCCATGGCAGAAGCAGCCAGCCGCCCGCAGCAGCGGCGGCGGCTGTATCTGGCCCTGTCCTTTTTTCTGCTGGTGATTATACCAACCATTTTAGGCACAGTCTATTACAGCTATTACGCCAGTGATCGTTACGCGGCCAGCGCCGGATTTGCGGTGCGTGGCGTTGATAGCGGTAGCGGGTTGGATTCAATCGGCGCCCTAACCGGACTTGCCAGCACCGGCTCAACCACCTCGGATTCCTACATCATTCTGCGCTACCTTGCCTCACGAGACCTGATTGACCAGATTAGTGAGGAATTTGACTTACGCGGGGCCTTCAGTGCGCCAGAAGTTGACTATATTTCGCGGCTTGCCCCTGATTCCACGGTCGAGGAATTTGTCGACTACTGGGAGCGCCGCCTACAAACCTCGTTTGATTCCACTTCCGGCATCATCACACTAGAAGTTCAGACCTTTAGCTCCGAGGATTCCCACAAGCTTGCATTGCTGGTGCTGGATCGGGTGCAACAATTGGTTAATGGCCTTTCGGCCAGTGCCCGGCGCGACTCGGTCCAATTTGCGCAGGCCGAGGTTACCCGTGCCGAGTCTCGCCTGCGCAAGGCACAGCTTAACCTGCAAATGTTCCGTGCTGATGAAGGATCGATCGACCTGACCACCGGGGCCAGTCTGGAGGCGCAACTGATATCTGAGCTGGAAACGCGGCTGGTAAACATAAACACCCAGATTGCCTCAATCATTGGTGTGGTTGATGCAACTTCACCAGTGCTGACCAACCTGCAGCGCGATGCATTGGCATTAAAAAACCAAATCGAACAACGCCGCGCAACCGTCAGCGGCAATGGCGCTACCAACCGCGCCGGATCCGCCGAAATTCTGGCAACCTATGAAAACCTAGAAATCGAACGTACCTTTGCACAGCAAACCTATGCCTCGGCCTTATCTTCACTGGAAAACGCGCGGATCGATGCCGGGCGGTTGCAGCGCTATCTCGCAGTTTATTCGCACCCACTTATCCCCGAAGAAGCCATTTATCCCTATCGAATACGCAACATATTTTTGATAGCACTGGTGTCGCTGGGCCTATGGGCAATGGGTACGCTCATCACTTATGCCGTGCGCGACCATATCAGTTAGGCAGGGGAACATTTGTCACTTTTAGTTATTCAGTTTAGGGTGATTGCTTCGCTGGTGCTGCGCGAAACAAGGATGACGTTTGGCACCTCGCAGATAGGTTATCTGTGGGCCGTTATACAGCCAGCGGCCTCGGTCACGGTGATGGTGGTCCTATTTTCACTAATCGGAAGGCAACCGCCCTTAGGGTCCAGTTTGGCGCTGTTCTTTGCTACGGCAATTTTGACACTGGAGATGTATAATAAGTTTTCAGTGTCACTGATGCGCAGCTTTACCTCCAACAAGGCGTTGCTGACCTATCCGATGATCCGCGAGACTGATACTCTGTTCGCTCGTGCCGTGCTCATTATCGCTACGTTTGCGCTGATCAACATGCTGTTTTACAGTGGCCTAATTGCGCTTGGCTTTGCGCCCTTTCCCTCACATCCCGAACGAATGTTAGCGGCATTCCTATCCACTGCGTTTCTGGGCTTTGGCCTAGGCACAATCAATGCGGTGATTTATGTGCACGCTAACGCCTGGCAGCATATCGAAAAGGTATTGGCACGGCCAATGTTTTTCCTGTCTGGGGTGTTTTATATCCCCTCCAACCTGCCCCCTCAAGCCATCGACGTCGTATCATGGAACCCGGTTCTACATCTGGTCGAGTGGAATCGTACCGGCTATTATCCCAATTACGAAAGCAGTGTTCTAAATATCTGGTATCCGCTGGCCATTGCATTAACATTAACCGTGGTTGGTCTGACTGCCGAGCGGGTTCTAAGAAAGAAACGGTCATGATCGAGCTGGTTGATGTTTCAAAAACCTATTCTCTGAAGGGTGTAAAAAAGGTCATCCTTGACCACGTCAGCTATAGCTTCCCTCATGATCGCAATATTGCAATTATGGGGATGAACGGCGCGGGAAAATCAACCTTGATGCGGCTTATTTCGGGGATTGAGCTACCCGATAGTGGACATATTTACCGTGATGTTAAAGTTTCGTGGCCAATGGGGTTTGCGCGCGGGTTTAACGGCACCATGACCGGGCTGGAAAATGTGCGTTTTGTTGCGCGTATTTATGGGGCTGATACCGAGTTTGTCATTTCCTACGTGCAGGAGTTTGCCGAGTTGGGCAAGTCACTGTCACTACCGATTGCCACCTATTCTAGCGGCATGAAGGCCCGCCTCGCCTTTGGGCTTAGCCTTGCTATTGATTTTGACTGCTATTTGATTGATGAGATTACGGCCGTTGGAGATGCGCGTTTCAAAAGAAAGAGCAAGGCAGCATTTGATAATAAGCTGAAAAACGCCAGCCTTATTATGATCTCTCATTCTGAAGCCGCTATTAAATCCTATTGCGATTCAGGCGTACTTTTGCACGAGGGCTGCATTTATTATTACGATAAAATCGCCGAGCTAATCAAAGATTACAAATTAATGTTAGCATGAGGGCAGGCCAAGCAATTTTGTAGGCTTCGAGAGCACCCCAAAGCGTGGGGCAATTACGCTGCCATCTTGTT
>CAYSAZ010000138.1:0-5274 GCA_964429065.1 uncultured Rhodobacterales bacterium | reverse complement strand
CGCTACCCCAACAATTCATGGCAGGTCTCTAGGGCATCGACCAGGACGTCCACTTCTTCAACCGTGTTATACAGCCCGAACGATGCGCGTGCTGTGGCGGTTACGCCCAAATGTTGCATCAAGGGTTGGGCGCAGTGGTGACCGGCGCGGATGGCTACGCCTTTTTGGTCAACGATGGTGGAAATATCATGGGGATGTGCGCCGCCATCCATCGTCATCGAAAAAATCGCGCCCTTGCCCGCAGCATTTCCCTGAATATTCAACCAGTTAAGCCCGCGCAACCGCTTGTTGGCATAGGCACATAACGTTGCCTCATGGGCCGCAATATTTTCCATGCCCAGCCCCATCATATACTTGAGCGCCACCCCCAAACCGATCATTTGCACGATGCCGGGGGTGCCTGCCTCAAATTTATGCGGCGGGGTGTTATAGCTAACGGTGGTTTTGGTAACCTCGTTAATCATGTCGCCGCCGCCCATAAAGGGACGCATTTCGTCCATGCGCGCCGCCTTGATATAGATCGCCCCCGATGCGGAGGGACCATAAAGTTTATGCCCGGTGATTGCATAAAAATCCGCCCCCAAATCGCAGACATCCACCGGCATATGCACACTGGCTTGGGAGCCATCAACACAAACGCACACCCCTTTTTCATGGGCCGCAGTGCAGATAGATTTCACATCGACAACCGTGCCTAAAACATTGGACATATGGGTAATGGCGATCAGTTTGGTGCGCGGTGAAATGGCGTCGATCACGGCCTGCGGGTCAAGCGATCCGTCTTCTGCCGTATCAACCCATTTCAACACAACCCCCATGCGTTCGCGCAAAAAATGCCACGGGATGATATTGGCGTGGTGTTCCATCACCGACAGGATAATTTCATCACCCGCGCGCAGATTTTCCACGCCCCAGCCATAGGACACAAGGTTCAGACCCTCGGTGGCGCCGGTTGTAAACAGGATTTCATCAAGGTTTTTCGCCCCAAGGAATTTTTGTATGACGGCGCGCGTCGCCTCGTATTTATCGGTCGCAAGGTTGGATAAATAATGCAATCCCCGATGCACATTGGCGTATTCTTCGGCGTAGCCCCGCGTGATCGCATCTATCACCACTTGGGGTTTTTGCGCCGATGCGCCGTTGTCCAGATAGACCAGCGGTTTGCCGTGTATTTTGCGCGAAAGGATCGGGAAATCAGCGCGGATTGTATTTACATCATACATTTGTCGCCAACTCCGGTATCGACTGATCAAAAACACCAACTACACCAAGCAGTATCGCCGAACTGATCAAAGAGGCAACGATTATTAGCGCAAGCCCCGTAAAAAAGCCGGGACGTTGCAATAATTCGGACCAATAGCAGCCAAGCGCCCAAATTCCCCAGAACCCGGCGGGAATGAACAAGATAACGGCCAAAGGACCAACCACATATACAAGCGCCATAAGACATAGCATCAGGCAGGATTCCAGAATGCCGAACCAGATGTATATAGTTATCGAGGCCCGAAAACCTATCTGAACCCCGATGCTGCGCGCCAATAGCATCACAATATGGCTGGTCAAAAATATAGCGGCTAAGCCAAGGCCTAAATCCATGAATAACGGCAACTGTTTATTGACGGGTAATTGCAGGTGATATTTTTCAAAAACTAGTGGCAATATCGCCCAAGTCAGCGCCGAAAGAACCGAGCCAAGCAATGCGGCTTGAATGATGCTGTCATTTGAGAACTTCAAATCAATCAGATAACGCGCAACCGCACGCGGCCGAAGAAACCCGCTTCGGAGGAAGTTTGCAGCATTTTGCGGCATTTAGATCACTCCGCGGGCGCGTAAGATCATCATGGCGACAATGGAAATAATGCTGAGAATCGACATGGAAACAAACAGTGGGAACACCTTTTTAAAGCCATGGGCCTCGGTCGCGCCAGCGGATACGAACCACACATAAGGCAGCAAACCAATCCATAGAGGAGCCAGCGAGATCATTTCGCCGCCAAGAAACGGCATAACCCCCTCAAGACGGGCCATAAAGAAGGTGATCACGGCTGAAAACAGCTCAAACGGGGCGGCAACGAATGTACCCCAAAATATCCCGATACGTGTGGCGCGAAATGTCCCTGTACCCCCGAAAATCCGCAGGATCAGGCTGACCACAAGGGCGAAAACATACACCGATAATGTCCGAAATAGCAGGGCAACAACCAATAGCAAGGCAACATTATCGGGCAAAATGCTGGACATAACCGAATTGGGGCTAACCACAGTTTTAACCGCGAATGACAGGAATAAAATCAGGTCTGACATCAGCACGAAAAACAGCAAGCGTGCCTCGGAGGGGTTTTCTGCTATCATCCGCCTGGTCGAGGCACGCATATCCCTCCAAGCATCCCAAATCCGGTCTTTCAAGGACGTGCGGTCCTCGCGAAATACACCGTCACCCGACGTAAAGGTTTGGGTGGGTTCACTGCCTGATGCAGGCTTGGCTGTCTCGGAGTTTTCGGTATTTTCTGTCATCTTTAATCTCGTTTATGTGTAAATATTCACAGTATTGCGCCACTTTCTGCCATAGATTGCATTTATGTCTATGCGGGGTCAACACTTGTGACACATATAGTGTATAAATACTTTAAAAATGACCAAAAGCGCTAGATTTAGCTAATCAAATATACCACGGCCCCAAGGGCAATGAACATAATTGCAATGAAGGTTGAGCTAATATAAGCGCGGGAAAACCCCTCGGCCTCGGCCAGAAAAGCGCCCCAAATCCGCAAAATTGCCAATGCCAAAATAATGTTCAAAACCACCAGCAGCCCCTCTCCCACGGCGCCGCCAATTTGGATAAAAACGCTGGTGAGCATGGCTTTAACAAGCAAAACCGGGCTAAGCACGGCGAGCATCCAAAACAGGGCGTGGCGGGTATTAGAAAATGAACCGTTTGCACCAAAAGCCCTGGCGATCAGGTGGGAAATTGCTGCTACTGTGTAAAATAACAGCGGGAAAAAGAACATCACAACAAAGAACCACATGATAATACCAGCGGCGATGCTTTGTTCCGGTGTTGCTGAAAGATTGGTCGCAAGCAGGCGCGGCAGGAAACTTAGAAATATCGCAAAGCAGCCATAAGCCACCAGCGCCAGCAAACGTTCTTCGCCGTAATCGCGGTCAATTTGCCTGCGCATAGAGGCCCGAAGGCCCCCATAAGCGTTAATAATATCAGGGATGAACCCGGTGGTTAAGATACCCATCAGCCCCTGCGCCGTTCCATCCAGCCGCCTAAGCGGGCGCGTATGATATTTGCCAATACCTCATCCTCAATTTCCTGAATGCTTTCATCCATGAATGCCAGCACCAGCATGTCTTGGGCCGCGGCCTTTGATACCCCGCGCGAGGTCAGATAAAACAGGGCCGTTTCATCAACCCCGCCACATGTAGAACCATGCGAGCACACCACGTCATCGGCATAGATTTCCAGCTCGGGCTTGGCCAAAAATGTGCAATCATCCTCCAGCAACAAACCTTGGGCAATCTGGTACCCGTCGGTTTTTTGCGCATGGGCCGGCACCAGAATTTTGCCTTGAAATACACCCGTTGCCTTATTGCGCAACACTTTTTTGAAAACCTGACGGCTTTCGCAATTTTGCGCATTATGGGTGATGAAGATCGTATCATCATGATGAAACGCGCCGTCCCCGGCGCTGGCACCCGAAATAGTGGCGAAAGCATTATCACCCGTAAGTTCAATCACCGCTTCATTGCGGGTTAACGCACCATTAACCGTTAGGGTAAAACTTTTGAACCGGCTTTCCTTGCCTAGGCGGGCAAACATATGCGTGGCCGCCAAACGCCCGTGATCGCGCCCCTGCGCACGCACATGGTGAAAGGTCGCACCATCGGCTATATCCACCTCTAAGGTACTGTTGAAACGCGCCGCAGCAGCACCATTTTCCAGCAACGTCAGATCAGTACCTTTTTCAAGTTTGATAACATTGCGCACCATCACATCGCCATCACCGCGCTTGCGCAGATAGCGCAGCGCAATCGGTTTTGGCGCCGTTTCGCTGACACGAATAACCACGCCCTCAACGGCAAGGGCCGTATTCAGCGCCGCGATCGGGCGGGAAACCGGCGTTTGGCCATTGGCCTCCAACACACCAAAAATATCACTTGCCCAGTGGATATCTTTGGACATAGCTGCGGCAAGGGTTTCGATCTCAACTCCTGACATCGTTAGTTCATCAGACAAATCAGGGCAGTAAATGCCATCAACAAAAACGATCAACAGCTTGTCAACTGAATCAAAAACCGGGGTTTCGCCTGTATCCATGATCTCGACAGACGGGGCTGGCGCCAGCAATCGCGCCGGATCTGTGAATTTCCAGTATTCATCCCGCTTTAGCGGCGCACCGTTTTGGCGCAACGTTACCAGCGCCCGGGCACGCGCGTCGCTCGCCCATTTTGCGCTGTCACTTGGTTGCGCATAAGCTGCAATCATGGCCTCAGTTGCATCGATATTTTTTGCAGGCAAGGCCATCATGCAACCTCGTTCAAAAGATCGGCATAACCATTATTTTCAACTTCTAACGCCAACTCAGGACCGCCGCTTTTGACGATTCTACCATTGGCCATAATATGCACCACGTCGGGTTTTATATGGTCCAAAAGACGTTGGTAATGGGTGATCACAAGGAATGCACGCTTGCCATCGCGCATCGCGTTTACCCCCTCAGCCACCAGTTTCATAGCGTCTACATCAAGGCCGGAATCGGTTTCATCAAGAATGCACATCTTGGGTTGCAGTACGGCCATTTGCAGAATCTCGTTGCGTTTTTTCTCACCGCCTGAAAACCCGACATTAACCGGGCGTTTCAACATATCAGCATCGATTTTCAATTCTTTCGCTTCAGCGCGCACAAGTTTCAGAAATTCTGCCGCGTTCAGCTCTGGCTCACCGCGGGCTTTGCGCTGGGCGTTTAGGGCCGTGCGCAGAAACGTCATATTGCCCACTCCGGGGATTTCAACCGGATATTGAAAGGCCAAAAACAACCCCGCCGCTGCACGTTCTTCGGGTTCCATATCCAGCAGATCCGCCCCGTCAAGCGTCACTGATCCGCCATCGACAACATAGCCCCCCTTGCCCGAAAGCACATAAGACAACGTCGATTTACCCGAACCGTTCGGCCCCATAATCGCATGCACCTGCCCCGGGCCGACATCTAGATCAATGCCTTTAAGAATTTGTTTATCTTCCTCTTCAAGCGAGACTTTCAGGTTTTT
>CAYSAZ010000137.1:0-5355 GCA_964429065.1 uncultured Rhodobacterales bacterium | reverse complement strand
CCGCAAAAAGGCCCAAGGCTGGGGGGATGTCGAGATTTTGCGGCGCGATGAGGCGACGGAAACACAAGTGGCGCTCGATTGGTTGAACGTCGCCATGACCGCGCTGCCACAGGATTTACGTGAAACTGTGGCGCTGGTTTTGGGTGAAGAGATGACCCACGCACAGGCCGCAGAGGTGTTGGATTTGTCCGAAGGTACAATAAGTTGGCGCATGTCCGAGGTTAAAAAAACCCTGCGAAACATTGCCAAACAAGAGGAGATGCTGGGATGAACGATGATCTCGACAAGCTAAAATCTGCCATGCATAGGGCGACTCCGGGTGCAACAAAGGATGCGCAAAAACGGGCGATGGATGCAGGTATGGCGGCGTTTGCAGAAAATTTCCAAGGATCGGGCGATACGGCGCGTCCTACGTTTGAACACACCCAATGGTGGGTGCGTATTTCAAACGGAGTGAACGCCATGTTCAGACGTCTAACAACCCGCGAAACCCTGCTGACAACCGCCAGTCTGGCGACCATTGCCGTGGCGGTTATTGTCACTGGTAAACTGACCCTAGATCCTTATGATTATACGCCCCCGGTGGCGGTTGAAAGCGATGCGCCCGAAGCTTTTCTGACAACAGAGCAAACCGAGATCAACAGGCCACTGTCACTGGCAGCAAATACGCCTGTTCCAACCCCTGCACCACCGGTGCGTGCTGAGGTGCGAAAAGTTGAAAACAGCGTTTTACCAAGTGTCGGAGTGGCCGAGGAAACGCAAGAGGAACTGGCGCATTCAAAAGATGATATGCGTTTAGATGGCGCTGGAATTTCACAATCCGAGGCCGAAATGCCACCGACGCCCGCAGATATTTCTGTCGCGGCACCTCTGGTTAGAAAAACTTTGGAAATTGCGCCGCCTGTCAACTATGTCGCTGCGGGCGAACCGCTAACAACCAGACAGGCAGATGGAGAATATAGTGCTGAGGAACGCGCGTTGTTCCAATCGCAAGACAACGAAAAATTTGCCGGTGAAGCCGTAAGCCCCGTAAAAATCACGCTGGAAGAACCTGTTTCGACGTTTTCGATCGATGTGGATACGGCCTCTTATGCGTATGTGCGCTCAAAACTTATGGCCGGCATCATGCCCAATCCAGATGCAGTGCGCACTGAGGAACTGATCAATTATTTTGATTACAGCTATCCTGGTCCGGCTGCGGATACGGCCCCGTTTAATGTTATCACCTACACGGCTACCACGCCCTGGAACCCCGATACGATGCTGCTGCATATTGGTATTCAAGGCTATGCGTTGCCCATTGAGGACCGCCCGCCGGTGAACCTTGTGTTTTTGATTGATACCTCTGGATCCATGAACCATCCCAATAAATTGCCATTGTTGATCCAGTCGTTTCGCCTGCTTTTAAGCAAACTTAACGATCATGATCAGGTGGCTATTGTCACCTATGCTGGCACGGCAGGCGTGGTGCTGGAACCGACGCCTGCGTCTGAAACCCGCAAGATCCTTGATAGTTTGCAGCGGCTTTCCGCTGGCGGCTCTACGGCCGGGCAGGCGGGACTGCAACAGGCCTATGCCTTGGCTGAACAGATGGGCGATGACGGCGATACCAGCCGGGTTATTCTGGCAACAGACGGGGATTTCAACGTTGGCATTTCGGACACTGAGGCCTTGCAGAAATACATTGAAAACAAGCGTGATACCGGCGTATTTTTGTCGACCCTTGGCTTTGGTGAGGGTAATTATAATGATGCATTGATGCAAACACTGGCGCAAAATGGCAACGGGATGGCAGCCTATATTGACACATTGGCCGAGGCGCAAAAGGTGCTGGTTGACCAGATCGGCGGGGCGCTGTTCACCATTGCGCAAGACGTGAAAATTCAGGTGGAATTCAACCCCGCCGAGGTCGCCGAATATCGTCTGATTGGCTATGAAACCCGGGCGCTGGCACGCGAAGATTTCAACAATGACGCGGTGGATGCCGGGGATGTTGGTGCGGGCCATTCGCTCACGGCGCTCTATGAAATAACTCTGGTCGGTTCTCCGGCCATCAGCGTTGATCCCCTGCGGTACGGTGAGCACGATCCTTTACCCGAAGGCAACGGTGAGCTGGCATTCGTTAAGCTACGCTATAAACGTCCGGGCGAAAATACTTCGCAACTTATCAACACGGCGCCAATCAGCCGTTATACAGAGTATGATATGACCCATGAGATGGTTTTCCCCTTTGCGGTCGCCGGTTTCGGGCAGTTGTTGCGCGGGGACACGCGGCTTGGCGATTGGTCATATGATGATGCCGTAGCACTGGCTGAATTCACAAAAGGCGATGATCCCTTTGGGTATCGGGCCGAGTTTATCCGTCTGGTGCGCCTCGCCCAAAGCCTGCAATAAATCATATGATCCTTGTGTGTGTTTTCTCATACAGGGATCATTTTTATTGCAATATAAGTTTGGCAGTGCATAGTCATATGCACGTTTTTTCAGTTTCAGGAGGTTTACATGCCCACATTTATCGCGCGTATCATTCTTGCCCTTAGTATATTTTTTACGAGTTTCGGGGCGCTGCATGCGCAAGAGGGGATGGGTAAAACTATTTTGGTACTGGATGCATCGGGATCCATGTGGGGGCAGATCGATGGCGAGGCGAAAATCACCATAGCCCAACGGGTTATCGGTGATCTTTTGGAAAGCCTGCCAGATAATCAGGAACTGGGCCTAACCGCCTATGGGCACCGGGTTAAAGGCGATTGCAGCGACATCGAAGCCCTTGTTTTACCCGCACAGAATACCCGAGCAGAGATTTTAGCGGCTGTAAATGCCATATCGCCCAAGGGTAAAACACCCCTGTCTGCGGCGGTTTTGGCAGCGGCGGAATTACTGCGTTACGAGGAAGATAAAGCGACGGTAATTCTGGTGTCGGACGGGCGCGAAACCTGCAATTTGGACCCTTGTGCGATCGGGGTCGAGCTGGAAAAAACCGGCGTTGATTTTACCGCGCATGTGGTGGGGTTCGATGTTGCAAACAACCCCGAAGCGACGGCGCAATTGCAATGTCTGGCAGAAAATACCGGCGGTCGGTTTTTAACCGCATCCAACGCCGACGAGCTGAGTGAGGCCTTGGAAGAGGTCGCAGCGCCGGTTATGCCCAGTGAATTTGACATAACTATCGCGGCCCACTTGAACACACATGATGGCCGCGTGATTACAAAAGATTTGATCTGGACCTTAACGAATGTAGACGATGGAATGACCTTGCTGGATCACGCCAGTCAGGGGCAGATCGACATGACATTGTCCAGTGGCAGCTATCTGGTTGAGGTTTTGCGCACATCAGACGAGGCCAGCAATGAGCTTACCATTGAAATCGGCCCGGATGGCGGGCAATATTTCACCCTGACTTTACCCGAAATCATCGAAAAAGCAACATTAGAGGCACCGGATACAGCCCTTTTAGGGGCAACAATTGACGTTGTCTGGAGCGGCCCGAATGCGCCGAACGATTATATTTTTGTATCAGAAATAGGGGCCAAGGATGGTGCATATATCAACTTAAGCCGCACCCGAAATGGCAATCCACTTGGACTTATGATGCCCAGTGAAATCGGGGAATATGAACTGCGGTATATCAAATATGCCGACACCCAAATTCTGGCAACGAAAACCATCACGGTTTTACCTGTGAATGTAAGCTTAACCGCCCCGCAAACAGCCATCGTTGGGGCTGATGTGGTGGTGAATTGGGATGGACCTAATTATCAAAACGATTTTATTTCTGTGACGAAAATCGGCACAAAAGGTGCAAAATATGTGAATTATATCCGCATTCGCGACAGTAATTCAGCGGCTTTGCAGATGCCCACCAAAGCCGGACAATATGAAATACGCTATATTCTATATCAAGATAAAATAGTTATGGCGCGCCAAGTGATTGATATTTTACCGGTTACTGCCAGCCTTATTACGGCAGATACGGCTGCTGCCGGAGAGGACTTGAAGGTTAGTTGGGATGGACCGGATTATCAAAACGATTTCATTTCTGTGGCTAAAATTGGCACAAAAGGCGCGGAATATGTAAATTATACCCGCACCCGCGACGGGGCGGATGCAATATTGCAAATGCCCACAGAACCCGGGGAATACGAGGTACGCTATGTGATGCATCAGGACCGTACAATCCTTGCGCGTCGTGTCTTGTCCGTGGTTGAAGTTTCCGCCAGTATTAACGCACCGGATCAAGCAGATATGGGCGAGGATTTGGTGATAAAATGGGACGGTCCTGATTATGATAGGGACTATATTTCGGTAGCCAAGACCGGTACGGATGGAGGCGTTTATGTCAATTATACCTACACCCGTGAGGGAAAATCCTTGCGCCTACAGATGCCCCCTGAAGCCGGGGAATACGAAATCCGGTATGTGCAACATCAAGATAATACCGTTTTGGCGCGCAAATTGATCACCGTGCAACAGGTTCGTGCCAGTATCACCATCGATGCGGAAGTTTCCGCAGGCGATGATGTGATCGTCAACTGGAGTGGGCCGAATTATCAAAATGACTATATCTCGGTGGCTGAGGTAGGCATGGATGGGGGCAAGTATATCAACTATACCTACACCCGCGATGGCACACCTTTGCGCCTTGAAATGCCGGTGGAGCCGGGTGAATACGAGGTGCGCTATGTGCAAAATCAGGATAATACGGTTTTGGCGCGCCAATTGGTTGTGGTAAACGCTATTTCGGGTCAGATTACAGCGCCCGCGCGTGCCGCTGTCGGGGCAAATGTGATCGTGGAATGGCAGGGGCCGGACTATCAGAACGATTATATTTCCATAGCGAAAATTGGTTCTGACGACAATAAATACGAGGAATATACCTATACCCGTGACGGCTCGCCGTTGCGATTGCAAATGCCGGGCACGCCGGGGGAATATGAGATCCGTTATGTGATCAATCAGGATGCATCGGTTCTGCTGCGCCGTGCAATTACGCTTGATGCGGTTAGTGCCACATTGGATGTCCCCAGCAGCGCCACGCTTGGTAATTCTGTGGTTGTGAAATGGGAAGGGCCGGATTACGGCAATGATTACATCGCCTTAGCAAAGGTTGGCGCACCTGATGGTGAGTATGAAACCTATGTCTATACGCGCGATGGCAGCCCACTTTTGTTGAAATTGCAAAATATTCCAGCCGGGACATATGAGCTGCGCTATGTGATGGCGCAGGACAAAAAAGTACTGGCGCGGGCTGTGATTGAGGTGGTGGAGTAATGAAATAACTGAAAGAAGGCTCAGCCAAGCACGCCGCGTCGCTTCATCAAATGTGCAAACCAAAGCAAGAAGATCGTGAAGCCG
>CAYSAZ010000136.1:0-5557 GCA_964429065.1 uncultured Rhodobacterales bacterium | reverse complement strand
CCATCATGACCGGAGCGGCGGGGGCGACGTATGCAACGGCGCCAGCGAAAGCGGATGTAGCGGCAAGAGATGCAGCCAGGGTAAGTGTAGCAAGTTTCATATTTGATTTCCTTGGTTTTAACATTTATTTAGCGTTAACAGGCGGCAAGTTCGCTTGTTAAAGAGACTCATTCAAGTGACATGTATTGCCATGCCACTCTGTGATTATTATCACGCTGGGAAAATTTGTCCGGAAAACTGGTTAACGATAGGTTAGCAACCCTTGGGCATATTGGGCATGAAAAGTATACCTCTGCATCCAAAAATGGTTTCCTATCGGAAACTAGTTTGCTATGACATATGGAAATGATTCAACTGTGGATTTTACATGACCGAACCCCAAAAAACCCCGTTATATGATTTGCATGTCGAGCTTGGCGGCAAAATGGTCGATTTCGCCGGTTGGATAATGCCGGTGAATTATGCCGCCGGTGTTGCGGCTGAGCACAAGCATTGCCGCGAAAAAGCTGCACTGTTTGATGTATCACACATGGGGCAAGTCGGGCTGCACGGCGATAATGTAGCCGCCAAGCTTGAAACTCTGTGCCCGTCTGTATTCACTACTTTGCCGGTTGGGAAATCCCGCTATACGTTTTTCACCAACCCTGATGGCGGCATTATGGACGACCTGATCGTTTCTGCCGCTGGGGATTATATGTTTGCGGTTGTTAACGCCTCGATGCGCGAACAAGATGTTGCGCATCTTAAAACGCTGGATATCGAGGTTATCGAAATTGACCGTTCGCTTATCGCCATTCAAGGACCCTCAGCCGAAACAATCGTTTCCGCAATTGCCCCTGAGGCTGCTGATCTGAAGTTCATGGAAACCCGTTTGATGGACCTGCTGGGCAGTGAGTGCCGTATCTCGCGTCTTGGATATACGGGCGAGGATGGCTATGAAATCTCCTTGCCCAATGATCGTGCCATTGAAATTACACGCAAATTCCTTGAACACCCGGATCTGGAGCTTGCAGGCCTTGGCGCACGAGATAGCTTGCGCCTTGAAGCGGGGCTTTGTCTATATGGCAATGACATCGACAATAGCACCTCGCCTGTAGAGGCGAATTTGACCTGGGCCATGCAAAAAGCCCGTCGCGAAGGCGGTGGCTTTCCCGGGGCTGAGCGTATTCAACGCGAACTGGCCGATGGGCCAAGCCGTAAACTGGTTGGAATCAAACCCGATGGCCGCGCCCCAGCCCGTCGCGGGGTTGAGGTGACCACGCTTGATGGCCGAAATATTGGCACGGTGACCTCTGGCGGGTTTGGCCCTACATTTGGCGGCCCGGTTTCGATGGGGTATGTTGAAACCGAATTTTCTCAGCCCGGCACGGCTGTTGCCTTGTCAATTCGCGGCAAATCCATGCCCGCTACTATCATCAAACTGCCGTTCGTGCAGCAAAATTACAAACGTTAAACAGAGGTATTAACATGACGACCTATTATTCCGAAGAACATGAATGGATCGACGTTGACGGTGACACAGCCACACTAGGCATCACAAAACACGCCGCCGAAGCGTTGGGCGAAGTGGTTTTCGTTGAGCTGAAAGAGGCAGGCGAAACCTTTGACAAAGACGACGAAATCGGCGTTGTCGAAAGCGTCAAGGCCGCGTCCGAACTTTATGCACCCCTCGCCGGTGAAATCACCGAGGCCAATACCACACTTGAAGATACCCCAGGTTCGGTTAACGATGATCCCGAGGGCAATGCGTGGTTCTACAAAATCAAAATCGCAGATTCCAGCGAACTTGAAGCCCTGATGGACGTCACAGCCTATAAAGCCTTCATTGCATAAAGGAATATCGCGCATGTCTTTCCAGTTGACCCCATATCAACCCTATGATTTCGCCAACCGCCGCCATATCGGCCCCTCGCCGAAAGAAATGCAGCAAATGTTGGATGTGATCGGGGTTGCTTCGCTGGATGCGTTGATCGATCAAACGGTGCCTGCCAATATCCGTCAGGATACACCGCTGGAGCTGGATTCACCGATGTCGGAACGCGACGTGCTGCACCATATGCGTCAGGTTATCAAGAAAAACAAGGTGCTGACCTCATTGATCGGGCAGGGCTATTACGGCACGATGACGCCGCCGGTGATCCAACGCAATATTCTGGAAAATCCTGCCTGGTATACTGCCTACACCCCCTATCAGCCCGAGATCGCGCAGGGGCGGCTGGAGGCACTGCTGAACTTTCAAACCATGGTTTCTGACCTGACGGGCCTTGAGATTGCCAATGCCAGCCTGCTTGACGAAGCAACAGCAGCGGCCGAGGCGATGACCATGGCCAAGCGCGCCGGGAAATCCAAGGCGTCTGCATTTTTTGTCGATGAAAACTGCCATCCACAGACTATTGCCGTGATTAAAACCCGCGCGGAACCCTTGGGAATCGAGATTATCACGGGTAACCCCGAAACAGAGCTGGACCCTGCGGCAGTTTTTGGCGCCATTTTCCAATATCCCGGCACATACGGGCGTGTGCGCGATTTCACCCCCTGCATTGCCGCTCTGCACGAGGCCCGCGCGATTGCTATTATGGCCGCTGATATTTTAGCACTTTGTTTGCTGAAATCCCCCGGTGAAATGGGCGCCGATATCGCTGTTGGTACCACCCAGCGTTTCGGGGTGCCGATGGGCTATGGTGGCCCGCACGCGGCTTATATGGCGACAACGGACAAGCTAAAACGCGCCATGCCAGGGCGCATTATCGGCGTTTCCGTCGACGCGCGCGGCAACAAGGCCTATCGGCTGGCGCTGCAAACCCGCGAACAACATATTCGTCGCGAAAAAGCCAATTCCAACGTCTGCACAGCGCAGGCGCTGCTGGCGGTTATGGCATCGATGTATGCGGTTTTTTACGGGCCAGCGGGGCTGAAAGCCATTGCACAATCTGTGCATCGCAAAACTGTTAGAATGGCTAAAGGTCTGGAAACGCTAGGGTTTAGCGTTGAACCTGAGGCGTTTTTTGATACAATCACGATTGAAGTTGGCCCCTTGCAAGGGGTAATTATGAATGCGGCAGTGACCAATGGGATTAACCTGCGCAAAATCGGTGATAACCGTATCGGGATAAGCCTGGACGAACAGACCTACCCCGAAACTATCGAGGCGGTTTGGCGGGCTTTTGGCGGCGACATGCAGGATGACAGCGCTGCAAACCGCGAATATCGCCTGCCCGAAAATATGCTGCGCACCGATGCATATCTGACCCATCCGATTTTCCACATGAACCGTTCCGAGGCCGAAATGACCCGCTATATGCGCCGTCTTGCGGATCGGGATCTGGCACTGGACCGCGCAATGATCCCGCTGGGTTCGTGCACGATGAAACTGAACGCGACGGCGGAAATGATCCCGCTGACGTGGTTTGGTATCGCCAATTTGCATCCGTTTGTGCCGCTTGATCAGGCGGCGGGCTATACGGAACTGACCAACCAGTTGATGGATCAGCTGTGCGAAATTACCGGTTACGCGGCCATGTCCTTGCAGCCAAATTCCGGGGCACAAGGCGAATACGCCGGGCTGCTGACCATCCGTAATTACCACAAATCCCGGGGTCAGGGCGCGCGTAATATTTGTCTCATTCCAACCTCGGCGCATGGCACCAACCCAGCCAGTGCCCAGATGGTCGGTTGGAAGGTTGTGGTGGTGAAGTCCGCCGAAAACGGTGATATTGATCTGGATGATTTTCGCGAAAAAGCTGAAGCTGCTGGCGATGATCTGGCGGCCTGCATGATCACCTATCCCTCCACCCACGGCGTGTTTGAAGAAACGGTGCGCGCGGTCTGCGAGATCACCCATCAACACGGCGGACAGGTCTATATCGACGGGGCCAACCTTAATGCGATGTGTGGTCTGGTGCAGCCAGGAAAGATTGGTGGTGACGTTAGCCATTTGAATTTGCACAAAACCTTTGCCATTCCCCATGGTGGTGGTGGCCCGGGCATGGGACCGATTGGCGTTGGCGCACATCTGGAACCATACCTGCCCGGACACCCGGAAAATGGCAGCGATATCGGCCCGGTTTCCTCAGCCCCCATGGGCAGCGCCTCAATTCTGGTGATCTCTTGGGCGTATATTTTGCTGATGGGCGGCGCGGGCATGACGCAGGCCACCAAAGTCGCGATTTTGAACGCCAATTATATCGCCAAACGGCTGTCTGGCGCATATGATACGCTGTTTAAATCAAAAATCGGACGGGTGGCGCATGAGTGCATTCTGGACACACGCCCACTGGCGACCAGTGCCGGTGTCAGCGTCGATGACATTGCCAAACGCCTGATGGATTGTGGTTTTCACGCCCCAACCATGAGCTGGCCAGTGCCCGGAACCTTGATGGTGGAGCCAACGGAATCTGAGCCAAAGGCCGAACTTGACCGCTTTATCGACGCCATGCTGGCCATCCGTGCCGAGGCGCGCGACATCGAGGACGGCAAAATCGCCTATGAGGCCAGCCCACTGCACCACGCCCCGCACACGGTCGAAGACTTGGTCGGCGAATGGAACCGCATTTACACCCGCGAACAAGCCTGCTACCCCCCCGGTGCGTTTCGCGTCGACAAATACTGGCCCCCCGTGAACCGCGTCGACAACGCCTACGGCGACCGAAACCTGGTCTGCACCTGCCCGCCTTTGGAGGCATATGAGGATTGAACGAAACAGGTATTTTATGAAATTTACAGTTACCCTACAAAGTTTTAGACAAAACGAAGTTGCAAAAATGCTGCTGTTGCTGCCTGCGTTATTCTTTACGGTAGTGCAAACATTGGCCTTTTATACGGACGTTCTCTCAGAGAAAGTCATCTTTTTCGTATTATTGGCACTACTAGCCCTCTCACGTCCTTTTTGGTCTTGCACACAAATCAGAAAAGGCATTTGGCTGCTTGCCATTTTTGCGATTGTCAGTCTGGCGTTTATTGGACTGTCTGCAATTAAAGCCATTTTTGGTAGCTATACTATCGGATCATTTTTGTACCACGTGAAATTGGGAACGATAGGTGTTGATTACTATTCACGCACTCCGATATACGCTTTTTTCTCAATTATGTGGTTGTTTACCCTGATATCCGCCACAAACTATTACAGATGCGGGCGGTATGGCAAACAGGCGATTCACGGGCTGATAATCATCTCTTTTGCAAGCAATCCGGTGGTGCTTCATGCAGTACAATATAGCGCGTTTCAGTTTAATTTTCTGCACATAAATGGTGCGCCGCAGTTGCTGGAATCTTACACACGCCCGCAAATATCAATACCCGGTAAAACCCGCAAGAACGTTATAATTGTCTATCTGGAAGGTTTGGAAAGAACATACCGCGATCAACAAGTATTTGGGCAAGCTTACCAACCGCTTAAAGTATTAGAGCCAGACGCGATGCAATTTACCAATATAAGTCAGGTTTCTAATACGGAATGGACCATCGCCGGAATGGTGGCAAGCCAGTGTGGTGTTGCCTTATTAACCCCGAGCTTTTTGTCAGATATTCACATTAACCAGGAAGGCCGATATTTATCTAA
>CAYSAZ010000135.1:1493-5659 GCA_964429065.1 uncultured Rhodobacterales bacterium | reverse complement strand
CGATCAGATCGGCAATCAGGCGGAATTCACCCTCGCCAAACCCGCGAGTGGTGCCCGCAGGCGTACCCAGACGGATACCCGATGTCACAAACGGTTTTTCAGGGTCAAACGGAATGCCGTTTTTGTTGGTTGTGATATTAGCCCGCCCCAGCGCTGCTTCTGCGGCCTTACCAGTGACACCTTTGGGGCGCAGATCAACCAGCATGACATGCGTATCCGTACCACCAGTTACGATATCCAGCCCCCCTTTGATCAATTGACTGGCAAGCGTTTGGGCGTTGGTGATGACCTGTTGCTGATAGCTTTTGAACTCGGGGCGCAAAGCCTCGCCAAAAGCGACGGCCTTGGCGGCAATCACATGCATCAGTGGGCCGCCCTGAATGCCTGGAAAAATCGCAGAATTAATTTTCTTGGCGATATCCGCATCGTTGGTCAGGATCATGCCCCCGCGCGGGCCACGCAGGGTTTTGTGGGTGGTGGTCGTTGCCACATGGGCATGCGGGAAAGGCGAGGGATGCACCCCAGCCGCTACCAGACCGGCAAAATGGGCCATATCAACCATCAAATAAGCGCCAACCATATCGGCGATTTCCCGGAACCGTGCAAAATCAATCTGACGCGGAATGGCCGAGCCGCCAGCAATAATCAGCTTGGGTTTATGTTCTTTGGCCAAGGTTTCAACCTGATCGTAATCCAGCAAATTATCTTGTTTTCGCACACCGTATTGCACAGCATTAAACCATTTACCCGACTGGTTTGGCGCCGCGCCGTGGGTTAAATGCCCGCCAGACGCAAGGTTCATCCCTAAAATAGTGTCCCCGGGGGAAATCAAGGCCGTAAACACACCTTGATTGGCCTGACTGCCCGAATTGGGCTGCACATTGGCAAAATCACATCCAAAAAGCTGTTTGGCGCGATCAATCGCCAAGGTTTCCACCACATCCACATGCTGGCAGCCACCATAATAGCGCCGCCCCGGATACCCTTCGGCGTATTTGTTGGTCATGACGCAGCCCTGCGCTTCCATCACCGCAGCAGACACGATATTTTCGCTGGCGATCAGTTCAATCTCATCACGTTGACGTCCCAGTTCATCGGTGATGGAATCGAAAACATCCGGGTCACGGCTGGCGAGAGTTTCAGTGAAAAATCCGGGGGCACGAACATTGCGCATTCTGATCTCCTTACAGGATGGTTACGCTCTTTTACGCATAAAATTTTTCTATTGGAAACAAAAATCGAAGGTGCGAAAACAGCGGCGGGATATTTGCCCAAAACATAGCCTCAAGGCTTGCACAACAAAAGGCCTAAACGGTGGGGAAATTCGAATATGCAGGGATTTAATAGCACGGCTTTCGCGTATTGGAACGACTGTTTCCTGTTGGAAACTCCCTATGCATGCAAAGCTTAATCCCGTGTGCAATATTGAAACTACTAAACCGGTTTAGTAGTTTCAATAGACCCACCTGTAATTAATTGTTACAAAACAATAATTCGTGTTTTTTCAAGATATAACAATGTGGTTTTCAAGGTTTTCCACAGGACAAAACGCACATCATGCCTTAATGCTCACCGATTTTTCCCCGCCAGAAACCATTTCAGGACTTGAGTTGCTCGCTTGAAAAAGGGAAACTCAGGGTATGAGTGATATAAAAATATCTTTTCTGGCCGCTTCCGGCAATGAAGCTAAGGCTGCTGCAAAAACCTTGCGTGCAGTTTATGGCCATGTGACGCAGGAAAAAGCCGACATTATCGTGGCCCTTGGCGGCGATGGCTTTATGCTGTCTACCCTGCATGCCACCCAGAATTTGCCTGCGCCGGTTTATGGAATGAATCAAGGTACCGTCGGGTTTTTGATGAATGAATACGCTGAAGATGATCTTATTGCGCGCCTGAAAAAGGCCGAATCTGCCATCGTGCATCCGCTGCATATGCTGGCCACCTGCAAAGACGGCAGCGTGACCGAGGCTTTGGCAATCAATGAGGTTTCGCTTTTGCGTTCCGGTCCACAAGCCGCCAAACTGCAAATCTCGGTGGATGGACAAGTGCGTATGGATGCGCTGGTGTGCGACGGGGCGCTGGTATGTACGCCAGCCGGTTCCACCGCATATAATTATTCGGCCCACGGCCCTATTTTACCGATTGAGGCTGATATTCTGGCGTTAACGGCCATGGCGGCCTATCGCCCACGACGCTGGCGGGGCGCGTTGTTGCCCATGAATGCAACAATACAATTTGACGTACTTGAGACCGATAAACGCCCGGTTTCCGCCGTTGCCGATTCCACCGAGGTGCGCGATGTGGTGCGGGTGAATATTCGCAGCGAACCCTTGGTGACGCACACATTATTGTTTGATCCCGGGCATGGCCTTGAAGAACGTCTTATTCGTGAACAATTTATATAGACAGAACAGGGGATATCATGAGTTTGAGTGTTGGACAGCAAGCCCGCTGGTGGGGGTTTGGCCTTTTCGGGTTTTTGTTTTTGCTATGGCTGGTCAGTGATGCGGTTGCCCCGTTTTTGCTCGGGGCCGCCATTGCCTATCTGCTCGACCCCGTGGCTGACAGGCTAGAGGCCTGGGGGGTAAGCCGCACGTGGGCGGTTGTGCTGATATCTGCTGTTGCAATCATTATTGTGCTGCCGTTGGTAATTATTCTGATCCAACTGGTGATAAAACAAGGCGCGGCACTGGTTTCGGAACTCCCCGGCATGATCGAACGTTTGCTCGATTATTTGTCCGTCAAATTTCCGACATTGCTGGATGCGGATTCAGACATCCGCCAAACCATTGCGTCGTTTCAAGATAGCCTCCAAAGCAAGGGGCTGGCGTTTGCCAATAGCATTCTGTCACGTTCCATGGCTGTTGTGGATTTTCTGATGTTGCTGATTGTCGCCCCCGTAGTCGGGTTTTATCTGTTGTTGGATTGGGATCGTATGACGGCTGTAATTAACAGTTGGCTGCCACGCGAACATGCGCAAACAATCCGCAGGTTAAGCCGTGAGATCAACGGTGTGCTATCGGGTTTTGTGCGCGGTCAGATGACGGTCGGTGCAATTTTAGGCGTATTCTACGCCCTGTCCCTTGGTCTTGTTGGGCTGCAATTCGGCATTGTTGTCGGGCTGTTTGCCGGGTTGTTAACCTTTATCCCTTATGTCGGCTCCACACTGGGTGGCGGGGCCTCTATCGGGTTGGCCCTGTTTCAGTTCTGGGATGATCCGGTCTGGATCGGAGTTGTTGCGGTGATCTTTATCGTCGGGCAAGTGGTTGAGGGCAATTATCTGACGCCCAAACTGGTGGGTGGCTCTGTTGGGTTGCACCCGGTCTGGCTGATGTTTGCCCTTTATGCTTTTGGCTCACTGATCGGGTTTACCGGCTTGCTGATTGCAGTACCAGCGGCGGCGTGCATCGGGGTTTTAGGGCGTTTTGGTATAGAAAACTATCGTCAAAGCAAGCTTTACCTTGGCCCTATGGAACCTGCGAAAGACGCATGAGCAAACCGGAACAACTTGTGCTGGACCTACCCGTGCGCACAGCACAGGGGCGGGCGGATTTCTTTGTATCTCCGGCGAATATAAATGCCGTGCAAGCCTTGGAACGTTGGCCAGAATGGGCAACCGGAAAGCTGGCATTATGTGGTCCGGTAGCGGCCGGAAAAAGCCATCTGGTGCAGGTTTGGCAGGCCTTAAGCGGGGGCACAGTGCTGGATGCGCGCACTTTGGCAGCGCAGGATATTTCCGCCATAACCGCCAATGACATTGCGCTTGAGGACATAGATCGCATTGCTGATCTGCCTGCTGATCTGCGTGTGCAAACCGAGGAAACTTTATTTCATCTGCATAATCATATTTTGGGCAAAGGGGGCACATTGCTGATAAGCGGAGCTAAGGCACCGGCGCGCTGGGATATCGCCCTGCCTGATCTTGCCTCGCGCCTTGGCAGTGCTGAGGTAGCGCAGCTTACCCCCCCTGACGATATGCTTTTATCCGCAGTTTTGATAAAACTTTTTGCGGATCGTCAATTGAATGTCTCGCCGGATCTTATCCGTTATCTGTTAGCGCGCATCGATCGCTCATTTGCCGCCGCCAAGGACGTGGTTTTACAACTGGATCGGGCCGGTCTGTCCAAACGCCGCGCCATCACACCGCGTCTGGCGGGTGAGGTTTT
>CAYSAZ010000135.1:0-1393 GCA_964429065.1 uncultured Rhodobacterales bacterium | reverse complement strand
CCTCAATAAAAAACAGGGCTTAGAAAGAATAGCTGACACTAAGTTTCAGATACGGCATTATCCCATATTCCCCCAGTTCAGAATTAATATCCGCAAGGGCTTCGTCAAAGTCCGTTGTAGGAATCACCGCATTATTACTGGTAGATTTTGCAACAAAACCACCGGTAAATATTGCGCCTGCATCTATTGAAATGCCCCAATTGCTAGCAATTTTTGTTTCATACCCGATAGAAAGCATCGGCGCGATACTGTTTTGCGCGCTTATTTTTCCGTCGATATCAACGCCGGCATAGGCATTACCCTCGTAGGTTACGTTCCCGTTTATAGAAAAATCAACGGCGTATAAGGGGACAATGGCACCTGCTGAAACACGTATACCGCCCTCAAAAATATAGTAATCAAGCATAACCCCGACACCGCCAAATGCCACGGTGCTGACAACGGAAATACTGTCACCTACGTTTGGAGTATCGACGATATCTCTGGAAAAATTTCCTGCGCCATACCCTACAATACCACGGACACCAAATGATGGCGAAATACGATATCCACCCTCAACTGTTAACCCAAGGGTGCTAACCCCTACGTTTATACTGTATTCATCTTGCGCATATGCTGCACCAGCAATACACACAAGACAGCTTGTTAACATGATTTTTTTCATAGTTACCCCTATTAGAATTTATGGACGTTACAATAATTGTGTTAACGTTTTATATCCAAGGATCATCACCCAAACGGGTGATCTTATCGCTTTTTTATTGGAATGCGCGTTGCCGCCGCTGCACGGATGATATCGCTTTGTGATGAACATCTAAGTTTTTGTGAAATCCCTTTTAGCTGGGTTTTCACAGTATTCATACTAACATCACGACGTTCTGACACTTCGTTCAGGCGATATCCTTGAACGAGTAGATCAACAATAGCAGCTTCGGCTTTTGATAGATCACCCATCGCCACAAGACCATCGCTGGATAGTATATTTTGACGGCTTGGATCAATAATTGTAACAAATGCGCACTTCAGACCGGTTTCCAGTTCGCCAGTGATATCCGAAAGCGTCTGCACAGAAACAAGATATGGAAACTCTCCCGATGGCCTGCCTACGGACATCAGATTGTTTGTTTTTTGCACAGCTGCATCCAGCAAATTATTTGCACAACTTATCATGGTTTCCAATTGGCTGGTTTGCTCTGAAGAATTTACTTTTAGCTGCTTGTCCGGGCTAAGAAACAAACCATCATCAAGATCAAGGATGCGCCTTGCTTCTTTATTATGATTAAGCACGCACCCTCTTTCATCAACCAAAAACACCCCTAGCCCCAGATTATCCAGAACCGATAATGCCGCCTGATATTGTGCGCGCAGGGCCGAGACTGTCCGGCCAAGGGCA
>CAYSAZ010000134.1:0-5676 GCA_964429065.1 uncultured Rhodobacterales bacterium | reverse complement strand
ATATGAACACCACGCAGTTTGCGTTGGAATGCCGGATGATTGCCCAAGCATGGGGTCACAATCCGGGCGAAAAAGTCCTTGGCGCACCGCAATTATATCTGTTTGAGCCCCATCAGACCGAACAAATGGAATGGAAACCCGATGTGTTTCTGGACATTACCGAGGTTTGGGACAAAAAACGCGCCGCGATTGAGTGTATGCAGGGCCAAGAGCATCTGTGGGATTTCTATACCAATGTTGCCGAAAATCGCGGCAACCATTTCCGCCGCAATTCCGGTGGGCAATCAGGCGGGCGCAATGCGCGTCAAGCCGAGGGTTTCCAGTCGATATTCCCAAACACCGTGGATGAATTGTCATGAGCGGCGTCGGGCAAAGCGGCATTGTCGTTCAAAATATCGAACGCGCCGATCAGGCAATCATCGATGGATTAGCCACCTGCGGCGTGGCCACTGTGCACGAAGCGCAGGGGCGCAAAGGGTTATTGGCGGACTATATGCGCCCGATCTATCCTGGCGCACGGGTTGCGGCCTCGGCTGTGACCATCCTTGCTCCGCCATGTGATAACTGGATGATACATGTCGCAGTTGAGCAGTTGCAAGCTGGGGATATATTGGTTCTGGGGACCACCTCGCCGTCAAATTCCGGGTATTTTGGTGACCTTTTGGCGACATCTGCGCAGGCCCGTGGTTGCAAGGGATTGATCATTGATGCAGGCGTGCGTGATGTGCGCGACCTAAAGGAAATGGATTTTCCCGTGTGGTCCAAAGCAATATTTGCCCAAGGGACGATCAAGGCAACGCTTGGCTCGGTAAATATACCGATCGTCTGTGCGGGTGAATTGATAAACGCGGGCGATATTATTGTTGCGGATGATGACGGCGTTTGTGTTGTGCGCCGCGACGAAGCTGCTGATGTGCTGGAAAAAGCACAGGCCCGCGAAGCAAACGAGGGCGCAAAACGCGCACGCTTCGAAGCCGGCGAGCTGGGTCTGGATATGTATAAAATGCGCGAACGCCTTGCCGAGATGGGCCTGAAATATGTCTGACGGCATACGGTGCATGTGGATGCGGGGGGGGACCTCCAAGGGGGGGTACTTTTTGGCGGATGATCTGCCGTCAGACACCGCGGCGCGTGACAGTTTTCTATTGGGCATGATGGGGTCGCCCGATATTCGTCAAATCGACGGTATGGGCGGCGCTGATCCCCTTACATCTAAGGTCGCAATGGTGCGAAAATCAAGCCGTGATGGCGTGGATGTGGATTACCTGTTTCTACAAGTAGTTGTGGATAAAGCCACCGTTTCTGACGCGCAGAATTGCGGGAATATCCTTGCTGCGGTTGGTCCTTTTGCGATTGAGCGCGGGTTGGTTGATGCACGTGATGGCACCACATCGGTGACTATTTATATGGAAAATACCGGCCAAATCGCAGTCTCGCAGGTGGCAACACCTGACGGCATTGTCACCTATCAGGGCACGGCCTCAATCGACGGTGTTCCGGGGTTGTCGGCGGCGGTGCCGATCACGTTTCAGGACACTGCCGGATCATCTTGTGGGGCTTTGCTGCCCACCGGAAATGAGGTGGATATCGTCGAAGGTGTTCGCGTGACAATGGTTGATAATGGCATGCCTTGCGTGGTTATGCGGGCTGCGGATATAGGCATTTCAGGCGATGAAACACCCGAGGAATTGGAAGGAAACGCTGATTTGCGTGCCCGCCTCGAAGCCATCCGTTTGGCCTGTGGTCCGTTAATGAATCTTGGGGATGTACGTGACAAAACCGTTCCCAAAATGACCATGGTGACGGCCCCTAAGGATGGGGGTGCCATCTCGACGCGCACATTTATTCCGCATCGCTGCCATAAAACAATCGGGGTTCTGGGCGCAGTAAGTGTCGCGACCGCGTGCTTGCTTAAGAACAGCCCCGCATATGATTTGGCCGTGGTTGGACAGGGGTCTGAACGCCGTCTGGCAATTGAACACCCAACAGGTGAAATGTCGGTTATGGCCACCTTGGATCAATCTGAAAATATCGTTTCTGCCGCCATATTGCGCACTGCGCGCAAGCTTATGGACGGCAAGGTTTATGCAAGTTAGGAGAAGTATTATGGACGCCGATTGGCTGGTCTTTCATCCAAACCCGAAAAAGCCTGATCTGGCTTTGCCTAAAGGTGCCGTAGACGCCCATTGCCATGTTTTTGGGCCTGCCGCCGAATTCCCGTTTGCGCCGGAACGCAAATATACGCCCTGCGATGCGGGCAAGGATAAACTGTTTGCGCTGCGTGATTTCCTTGGGTTTGAACGCAATGTAATTGTGCAAGCAACCTGCCACGGCAAAGATAATCGCGCTTTAATCGATGCTTTGCGTGCGTCTGGGGATATGGCGCGGGGCATTGCTACCGTCGGGCCGGAAATCACCATGGATGAGCTGCAAGAAATGCATGCGGCGGGTGTGCGCGGCGTGCGTTTCAATTTTGTCAAACGTCTGGTGGACGACACTCCCAAAGAGGTGTTTCTTGGCATTGCCGAAAAGATCAAAACCCTTGGCTGGCATATCGTTGTCTATTTCGAAGCCCAAGATCTGGAGGAGTTGGAACCGTTCCTAAAACAGCTTCCAACCACCATTGTTGTTGATCATATGGGCCGCCCCGACGTGACAAAAGGCGTCGATCACCCCGATTTCCAGCGTTTCGTGCGCCTGATGCGCGAAAACGAAAATATCTGGACCAAAGTGACTTGTCCCGAAAGGCTTTCGGTTACGGGTCCGCCTTATGATGACGTGGTCGATTTTGGTGCTCATATCGTTGATCAATTCCCTGATCGTGTGATCTGGGGCACCGATTGGCCACATCCGAATATGAAATCCCACATGCCTGATGACGGCGTTTTGGTTGATCATATTTCCCGAATTGCACGAACCCCTGAGCAGCGCCGGAAACTGCTCGTTGACAATCCTATGCGTCTTTATTGGGCGTAAATTAGCAAAGGAGACGATCATGAAACTAGCAGGGCTAGATGAACACGCCAATATTCCAGGAACGACACTTTTTGACGGCAAGCAGGCTATGAAAGGCTATGCCCTTAACAAGATGTGCTACTCGTTTAACACAAAAGAGGCGCGCGATGAGTACTTGGCTGACCCCGCGGCCTACTACGCCAAATTCAAATTGACAGAGCCGCAAATTCTGGCTTGTGAGCACAAGAATGTGCTCGAGTTGATCGCAGCTGGCGGCAACATCTATTACCTTGCCAAATTCGCCGGCATTTTCAAGCTGAGCGTTCAAGATGTAGGCGCGCAGCAAACCGGCATGACCACCGAAGAATTTAAAGAAAAACTTTTACGGGCAGGAGATAAATAATGGCCAAATTACTCGGTGGTATCACCACATCTCACATCCCCGCTGTTGGCAACGCAATCGCGAATAACATGCAGGACGATCCGTATTGGAAGCCTTTCTTTGATGCTTATCCGCCCGTTCATGAATGGTTGGCACGGGTCAAACCCGATGTGGTTATCAACATCTATAATGATCACGGGCTTGGGTTTTTCCTTGACAATATGCCGACATTTGCGATCGGCGCGGCTCATGAATATCAGGGCGAAGATGAGGGCTGGGGTTTGCCTATTTTGCCCCCGTTCCCTGGCGATCCCAAAATGTCTTGGCACATTATTGAAGGGATGGTTGAGGATGAATTTGACATTGCATCCTGTCAAGAGTTGGCGGTCGATCACGGCTTCACCGTTCCGATGCAATTGTTCTGGCCTGGTCTGAATAAAAACCCAGCGATGCCACGCGCAATCCCAATCAGTGCCAATACCGTGCAGCACCCGATCCCTACATTAAAGCGGGCGCTCGATTTTGGTAAATCACTGAACAAAGCCATTTTGAGCTATCCTGAAGATGTGAAAGTTGTTGTGCTGGGCACAGGCGGTCTTTCGCACCAACTCGACGGCGAACGCGCTGGATTTATTAACCGAGAGTTTGATGAAATGTGCATGGATAAGATCGTACATGATCCGGAAGCGTTGACCAAAATCAGCCGCGAAGAATTGGTGCGCCAGGCGGGTGCACAAGGCACCGAATTTCTGATGTGGATGATGATGCGCGGCGCCCTTGGAGATAAGGTCAAACTGCTCAATAAAAATTATCATATCCCGATTTCGAACACGGGCGCGGGTATGATGCTGTTTGAATGTGAATAGTACCTTCGGGACCGGGAAACTGGTCCTGACACGCCGCAACTGAAGGTGGATTAAATGGGACTATTGCGTTAATCTCGTCAGCCTAAATGGCTGCAGTTCAGTCGCGATGGTTCTGGCGTAAATTTTCTGTTTGGCGGCCTGCCTTGTGTCGTTAGACACCGTTATTGCCAGTTGCACGGCTGAAGAATGCGGTTGCTGCCTTTGAAATCGATTATTATACATGGTTTCCCGCCTGTCTATTTTTTGGAAAGCAGATGGCAGATTCTTCACCAGTATGAAAACTGCGTGAAAGTTTGCGACAAAACCATCGAGGACGCCATCGGGGCGCTGTCCGATCTGGTGGTTGAGGGCAAGATTAAGACGATTGGCCTGTCCGAGGTTTCGGCAACGACGCTACGAAAAGCACATGCAGTACACCCCATTGCGGCCGTGCAAACCGAGTATTCGTTATGGACACGCAGTGCCGAGATTGCGGTATTGGCAAAACCTGACAATATCCTGCCTATTCTGGGCACCACCAATGCCACGCATTTAGCCGAGGATATTGGCGGTTCAAATGTGGTTCTGGACGTCGATATAATGGCACGTATTGAACGGGTAATTGATCAAAACACTGTTCACGGCCCACGCTACAATGCGACAACCCAAGCCGAAATTGACACCGAAGAATTCGCCTAATTTGGCGATACATAGCGCCGCGAGTAAACCCGCAACGCTATGATATATGTTCTAAAACGGCAGTCCGACATAGTTTTCCGCAAGCGATTTAAGCGCGGATTCCGAGGAGAATAAATACTCCAACTCGGTATCCTGAAGACGCTCGTCATAATCGATACTGTCGGGAAATTTGTGCAACAACATCGTCATCCACCACGAGAACCGCTGCCCCTTCCAGACCCGCGCCAAGGCACGCTGTGAATATTCGTCAATACCAGTATCGTCGCCCTTTTTGTAGTGATCCATCAGCGCATGATAAAGGTAATAGATATCCGAGGCCGCACTGTTAAGGCCGCGCGCGCCAGTTGGCGGAACGATATGGGCCGCATCACCAGCTAGGAACAAATTACCATAACGCATCGGTTCAGCCACGAAAGACCGCAGCGGAGCGATGCTTTTTTCGATGGAAGAACCAGTTTCAAGCGTCGCAGAAACATCATCAGGCAGGCGTAGTTTTAGTTCTTTCCAGAACGCCTCATCTGACCAGTCTTCAACGCTATCAGTCAGCGGAACCTGAATGTAATGACGGCTTAGAACCTGTGAACGTAATGAACAAAGCGCAAAACCGCGTTGGTGGCGCGAATATATCAGCTCGTTCGATGCGGGTTTAGTTTCGGACATAATCCCAAGCCAGCCAAACGGGTAGATACGTTCGAATTCTTTGATTTTGTCTTTTGGAATGGATTTGCGGCTAACGCCATGGAACCCGTCCGCGCCAATGATATAATCGCAATCGATCTTGTTTTGCGCACCGTC
>CAYSAZ010000133.1:0-5735 GCA_964429065.1 uncultured Rhodobacterales bacterium | reverse complement strand
AAAAACTATGGATAAAGCTATGCAAAAAACGGTATTTCGATCTGTCCTTTATATGCCCGGCGCAAAGGAGCGGGCGTTAGAGAAGGCCAGAACCCTGCAAGCCGATGCGCTGATTTTTGATCTGGAGGATGCAGTTGCGCCCGATGAAAAGCCTGCCGCACGCGATCTGGTCTGTGGGGCAGTGGCGACGCGCGGCTATGGAGGGCGCTCTATGGTTATCAGGATCAACGGGTTGGATACCGAATGGGGCATGGCGGATTTAATGGCAGCGGCCAAGGCCGGGCCGGATGCTATTTTGATCCCCAAGGTGAATGAGGCGGTGGATGTGCTGCGCGTTGAAGCTTTGTTAGAGGAACATAACGCCCCGGCGCACACCCGGATCTGGGCGATGATGGAAACCCCGCTCGGCATTTTGAACGCACAGGAAATCGCCGCCAGCACCGCGCGGCTTCAGGCGTTTGTGATGGGCACAAACGATCTGGTGAATGACTTGGGGGCCATGCACACCCCTGATCGCGCCTCGGTCATGACGGCGCTTTCCCTATGTTTGTTGGCGGCAAAGGCTTATGGGCTGATCTGTGTGGACGGGGTTTATAATGCTTTTAAGGATGATCTTGGGTTGCAGGCCGTTTGTGAACAGGCCCGCGCGATGGGGTTTGACGGGAAAACCCTGATCCATCCGGCGCAGCTTGACATAACCAACGCGGTTTTTGCCCCCAGTGCTGATGATTTGGCGCTGGCGCGTAGTTATGTCACGGCATTCGCCGCTGCACAGGCGCGCGGCGAGGGGGTGGCTGTGGTGAAGGGCAAAATTGTTGAGAACCTGCATGTGGATGGCGCAGAAAAACTGTTGGGTAAAGCCGCAGCAATTGCTAAGCTTGGCAAAAATAACCAGGGGGAATGACATGATACTTCTAATTTCCGGCGTCCTGATCTGGAGCCTTATGCATTTGTTCAAACGCATCTCTCCAACTAAGCGCGCCATGTTGGACACAAAATTCGGGAAGGGACCGGTTATGGGTGTGATTTCGCTCATATTCCTGATTTCCATCGTGATGATGGTTCTCGGGTTTCGCGGCGCCGAATTTCGGCCCATATACCAGCCGCCCGTCTGGGGGGTGCATCTTAACAATCTTATGATGCTGATCGCCTTGTTTTTAATGGGTGCCGGCAGCTCCAAGGGTATGGCGCGCGCGTGGTTTCGCCACCCGATGCTGATCGGGTTCATGGTCTGGGTCTGTGCGCATTTGCTGGTAAACGGCGATTTATCCTCGCTTATTCTGTTTGGCGGTTTGGGTCTCTGGGCCATCGTTAGCATATTGATGATCAACATGCGCGAAGGCGTTTGGGAGCGACCAAGTGCCGGAGATGTCAAGGGTGACATCAAACTGGGCGTTATCGCGTTGGTGCTTTTTGCTGTGATCACAACCATCCACTATTTCATCGGCTCGTCACCTTTTGGGGGATAATATGCTTGTTTACCGTTTACTAACCGAGGATGACACATCGGCGTTTTGCCACAAAGTGACTGAGGCGCTGTCAAAAGGCTGGTGTCTTGAGGGATCTCCGAGCATAGCATTTGATGCCAAACGCGGCGTAATGCGCTGTGCGCAGGCCGTGGTCAAGGAAAGCAGTCAAGAATATTCGCCCGACATGAAGCTGGGGCAGGTTTGATGCCTAAAACCAGTGCCGGAAATTTCTTTGAAGATTACGCAGTCGGGCAAGTGTTGAGTCACGCGGTTCCCCGCACGGTTTCGGGCGGTGAGCGGGCGGTTTATACCTCCCTTTATCCCAGCCGCTTTGCGCTTTATTCATCTGATGAATTTGCGCGGGCCTGCGGGTTGCCCGAAAGTCCAATTGAGGATCTGGCGGCGTTTCACATGGTTTTTGGCAAAACCGTGCCGGATATTTCGCTAAATGCCGTCGCCAATCTTGGTTACGCCGAGGGGCGGTTTTTGCGGCCCGTGTATGCAGGGGATACGTTGCGTACGACCTCCGAAGTGATCGGGGTCAAGCAGAACTCCAACGGCAAAACCGGGGTGATCTGGGTGCGCTCTACCGGGCGCAACCAGCGCGGCGTGGCGGTTTTGGAATATGTGCGCTGGGTGATGGTGCGTAAACGCGATGTTACAGCACCGGCACCCGAAACGGTTATTCCGGTATTAAGTTCTAAGCTGGCCGCCAGCGATTTGATGATCCCCGAGGGGCTGGATTTCAGCAATTATGATTTTGATCTGGCCGGTGAACTCCACCGTTGGAGCGATTATGAAATCGGTGAAAAAATCGACCATGTGGATGGCGTAACGATTGAAGAAGCCGAACATATGCTGGCCACCCGTCTGTGGCAAAACACCGCCAAAGTGCATTTTGATGCGACCAACCGGGCTGACGGCAGGCGGCTGATTTACGGCGGGCATGTGATCTCGATGGCGCGCGCGCTTTCGTTCAATGGGCTGGCAAATGCGCAGATGATTGTCGGCATTAACGCGGGCGCCCATGCCAACCCCTGTTTTGCGGGGGATACGCTGCGGGCCTGGTCCAAGGTGCTGGACAAGGCCGAAATCAGCGATAGCATCGGTGCGTTACGTCTGCGGCTGGTGGCCGTTAAGGATGACGTAACGGATTTTGCGTTAAAAGATGAAAACGGGAAATATTTGCAACATGTGTTGCTTGATCTCGATTATTGGTGTCTTTTCCCCAAAGGCTAACAATGAGGGCTATATGCGGTTTTTCGGGATAACACTGGGGTTCTGTCTGGCGCTGGCATCGGGCGTGCATGCCGGTAAGGATGCAGGGAACCTACAGCTCAAAGTCGGCAAGCCCGTTAAGGAAATCGCCTTTAGTGTAGATACAATGACCTATGTTGAAGGCAATATTCTAGCGACGTTTTATCATGAATTAGGGCATGCGCTGATTGATTTGCTGAAATTGCCCGTGTTCGCACGCGAAGAAGACGCTGCCGACAGTTTTGCGCTGGTCTTGACCGAACGTATCCATGCCGCTGATCGCGCCGAGCAGATTATACGCGCCAGTGCGGACCAATATATGCAGCTTGACCGAAAGGATGGCGGGTATGAACCGGATTATGCGGACACTCATTCGCCCAATATGGTGCGGTTTTTCAGGCTGGTTTGCCTCTATTACGGCGGTAATGTGGATAAACGCGATGGTTTTGCCGAGGATAATAATCTGCCCGAAGATCGCGCTGAAACCTGTGAGGAAGAACGGGAGTTGGCTGAATATGCCTGGGCGAGTGTGCTGTCAGGGATTTTGCGCACAAAAGACGGCCCTAACTGGCTGATCATTGATGATGTGGATGCATCTGGTGATGAATATATCAATGCCGCTCAACAGGTTTTACGCACGGCGGCCAAGGATTTGAACAAACGGTTTGATCCGGGCTTTACCCTTAGGCTGGATATGATTGATTGTGATGAGGACAACGCGTTTTATGACCCCGAGGTGCCGGAAATCATCATGTGTAATGAATATGTACCACCTTTGACACGCAAGTAGCCATTTTGTGATCACTTAAAAGTTTGTTGTGATCACGAAATGACGTTATCTTTTCCAGAAAGACAAAAAAAGGCACCTTCGGCTGGGAAAATATAAACGGGTCGATTAACATCGTGTTAGACTTCAGGTTGCAGTATAGTGTCATGATACTGCAGATTTTCTGCACCGCACAAGGAAACGATATGGCTGACGTAAATCAGGGGAACCGCCCGCTCTCACCGCATCTTTCGGTGTATCGCCTGCAAATCACGATGATTACATCAATTACGCACAGGATTACCGGCGTTGGGCTGGTTCTTGGTGCGGTGCTGGTGGTTTGGTGGTTGCTCGCGGCCTCGACGGGGCCGGCGTATTTCGCGATCGCTGACAGTGTTTTGAACAGCTGGATCGGCAAGCTGATCCTGATCGGCTCGCTCTGGGCGCTGTGCTATCATCTGCTCAACGGTATCCGGCACCTGTTTTGGGATATCGGCACAGGGTTTGAAAACGCCACGGCACTGAAAACCGGGGTTGGTGTGCTGGTGGGTTCGGTGATCCTGACATTCCTCACGATTTTTGCGCTATAAAGGACAACGATATGAGCTTTTTGACCGACAGAAAACGCGTGGATGGGCTGGGATCAGCCAAGGACGGCACGCATCATTTTATTACCCAACGCATCACAGCCGTGGCGCTGATCCCGCTGACAATCCTGTTTATCATCCATTTTATGCATGTGTTTGGCACCGATCAGGCCCATGTGCTGGCAAGCTATGGGCACCCGTTTAACGCGCTGGTGGCGATCTTGTTTTTCATCACGGTTTCGGTGCATCTGCGCCTTGGTCTGCAAGTCGTGATTGAGGATTATGTCCACACAAAAGGCATGCGCACTGCATTATTGCTGGCAAACACCCTGTTTTGCTGGTTATTCGGGCTGACGGCGATTTTCGCCATTGCCAAAATCGCCCTTTAGCCTTTCGGAGAATACACATGTCTGCTTATGAATTTACGGATCACACCTATGATGTCGTTGTTGTTGGCGCGGGCGGCGCCGGTTTGCGGGCCACGCTGGGCATGGCCGAACAAGGGCTGAAAACTGCCTGTGTGACCAAGGTTTTCCCAACGCGTTCGCATACTGTGGCCGCACAGGGCGGGATTGCCGCGAGCCTGTCGAATATGGGGCCGGATAATTGGCAGTGGCACATGTATGACACGGTCAAAGGCTCTGATTGGCTGGGCGATACGGACGCGATGGAATATCTGGCGCGCGAAGCCCCGAAGGCCGTGTATGAACTGGAACATTACGGCGTGCCGTTTTCGCGCACCGAAGAAGGCAAGATTTACCAGCGTCCCTTTGGCGGCCACACCACGGAATTTGGCGAAGGTCCGCCCGTGCAACGTACCTGCGCTGCCGCAGATCGTACTGGCCACGCCATGCTGCATACGCTTTACGGGCAATCCCTGAAGAATAACGCCGAATTTTTCATCGAATATTTCGCCATTGATCTGATTCGCGCCGAAGACGGGGCCATTCAGGGGATTTTGGCCTGGAAACTGGATGACGGCACCCTGCACCGCTTTAACGCCAAGATGACCGTGCTGGCAACGGGTGGCTATGGGCGGGCCTTTTTCAGCTGCACCTCGGCACATACCTGCACCGGGGATGGTGGCGGCATGGTCGCACGCCAAGGTCTGGCCCTGCAGGATATGGAATTTGTGCAATTTCACCCGACCGGTATTTATGGCGCGGGCATGCTGATCACCGAAGGTGCGCGCGGCGAAGGCGGCTATCTGACCAATTCCGAGGGCGAGCGGTATATGGAACGTTACGCCCCGACCTATAAGGATCTGGCGAGCCGGGATGTGGTGTCACGTTGCTCAACGATTGAAATTCGCGAAGGGCGCGGTGTTGGCCCTAACAAAGACCACGTATATCTGCACCTTGATCATCTGCCCCCCGAAACGCTGGCCTTGCGTCTGCCGGGGATTTCCGAAAGCGCCAAGATTTTTGCCGGGGTTGACCTGACCAAAGAACCCATTCCGGTGTTGCCAACCGTGCATTATAATATGGGCGGGATTCCAACCAATTATATGGGCGAAGTTCTGGACCCAACGGCCAAGAACCA
Organism: uncultured Rhodobacterales bacterium; assembly: GCA_964429065.1. GTDB lineage: Bacteria > Pseudomonadota > Alphaproteobacteria > Rhodobacterales > Rhodobacteraceae > NORP23. The sequence continues at coordinate 114 of CAYSAZ010000133.1, read as the reverse complement.
CGATCGCATCCTGCCCGGGCTTATGGCCGTGGGGGAGGCAGGCTGTGCCTCGGTGCATGGGGCCAACCGGCTGGGGTCGAATTCATTGATTGACCTTGTGGTCTTTGGGCGTGC
>CAYSAZ010000132.1:2061-5773 GCA_964429065.1 uncultured Rhodobacterales bacterium | reverse complement strand
CTTATATAATCTCATAAGATAGCTTTCTATTTTAATGTTGGGGTTTTAAAAGTCCCGACACCGTATAAATATTCAGCCAAATTAGCAAGATGTGGGATTTTTAGCTGAGCGCAGCCCCATTTTTGCTTAGAATAATACGCAAAATCATAATCCCGAGAATGACGACCATGGGGGCAAAATCAAAGGTGCCTGTTTGGGGCAACAACCGACGGATCGGTGCATAAATCGGTTGCAATATCTTATTTAACCCCTGCCAGATTTGCGCGACTACTGGCTGATAGATGTTGAGCACCTGAAAATTGATCAACCAACTGATAATCACCTGTGTGAGCACCAGAAACCAGACAATATCCAGCAACAGATTAAGTATACCGAGGATCGAAAGCATGTTTTTCCCTTAAGTATTGTTTGCTCAGTAGTTAGGGATCAACTTGGCCAGAAACAACCCCTTATTCCCATTCCATCTGTTCATAGACACGGCCGGCGTTTTTGGTGGCCAGCTCCTCGAATGTATCAAGGCGCGCGTAGGGGCTTTGATCGACATAATAGGCACCAGACAGGTCGCCACCGGCATCAATATGCTCGCCAATTTTTTCACGCAGGTATACCAGATAATCATAAGTATAGCGGCGCACCTGATCCATATTCGTCGGATGCCCGTGCCCGGGGATCACATATACCGCACCAAGTGGTTCAAAGGCATTTTCCCAGGTTTCAACCCAATCCAGCACGATCGTGCCCTCAAATATCGGCAACATGCGTTCGTGAAAGGCAATATCACCGGCAATCACCAATTTTTGCTGAGGCAGCCAGACCTGCACATCCCCGGGATCATGGGCAGGGCCAAGGTGTAAAACCTCGATCCTTGTGTCGCCCAGCTCGATGATTTTTGTGTCTTCAAAAGTTTGCGTAGGCAGCACGACACGGGTGCCCTCGGCTTTGTCTTTGTTATAGGATTCCATGCGTTGCAAAATGAAATCACCGTTTTCTTCGACCTCGTTATAAGCGTCAATATGAGCCAGAATCGGCACACCCTGATCGGCCCAATACGAATTACCCAGCATCGCATGCCCCTGCCCGTTTTCGTTAATCACCAGCACCACCGGCTGATCGGTGACGGCCTTGATTTCCGCATGCATCGCCTTGGCCAAAATATAAGCCGCCCCTGCATTAATCACGACAACCCCTTCAGTTGTAACAATAAAGCTCAGGTTATTATTATGTCCGGAGTTTTCATAGCTCGGCGGCGCAGTTGCCCCCGTAGCTGTCCAGACATTAGGAATGACCTCAACCGGTTTAGCATAAAGCGGGCTGTCAGGGTATTGATCAGCGATATCCTCGCTGGCAAATGCGACAGGGGCCAATAGGGTAAGCAGAGCAAAAATCAGACGCATGATCCGGGTTCCTTTGTTTTCGATACATTACGCTTTTCGCATATTAAAACAACCCACTTGTAACGCAACGTAACGGCTTGTGATTTTGGCAATACCAAGGCAGTTTCACCCTCGGAGGATCACATGTACCCATTTATCCGCCTGGCTTATCAAATGGCTAAGCACCGCAATGACCCGCCACTGGAATTTGATGGGGTACATATCTCACAGCATTATTGCCTGCCTTGGGACATCGATATGTGGATGGAGCTGAATAACGGGCGCACATTAACCCTATATGACCTTGGCCGTCTGCCTTTTTCCCAGCGAATTGGCATGATATCTGCGTTGAAACGCCGCAAATGGGGGATGGTCGTTGCCGGGCTTTCTGTGCGCTATCGTCGTCGCGTAACGATGTTTCAAAAATTTGAGATGCGTACTCGTGCCATTGGCCGCGATGCCCGGTTTTTTTATCTTTCACAAACCATGTGGCGCAACGGCGAGGCCACGTCCTCGGCCCTTTATCGCGCAGCAGTGACAGATAAAAATGGCATGGTAGCAACCGATCTTGTTGCAGCCGAAATGGGCAAGCCCGACTGGAATCCACCGCTTCCTGATTGGGTGCAGGCCTGGATTGAGGCCGAAGACACACGTATCTGGCCCCCCGAGGATTAATTTATAACGTTAAATCACAGTGACGAAGCCGCCCGCGCCGCCTGATCATAGATCCCGGAAAGTGCGCGCAAAATCGCCGCGACCTCGCTAAGATCTTTGCCGTCAGCATCGATCATTTTCAGGCTTTCAATCAGGCATTGTTCTCGTGTATCCCTATATTTTTCGCATAATGTAACCCCGGCATCCGTGGCTGAATATATAACCTCCTTGCCCGATTTTTCACCGCATACCAGCGCATGTTTTACCAACTTTTTAATCGCATAATTGACCGTATGCGCATCCTCGATATTAAGCATAAAACACACATCCGACAGACGTTTGCTGCGCGCGCGGTGGTTAATATTATGCAACACCAGAATTTCCAACGCACTTAAATCAGGGTTGCCAGACGCCAGCATGCACCGGCTGATCCAACGATTAAAGCCGTTGCTGGCAACGATCATCCCAAACTCCAGCTCGGACAATTGCCAACCTTTTTCCGTCGCAAGATGTCGCGAGGACACAATTTTACGTTTTGCCGCCTTATTTTCCATCCCAAACCTTTCGCGCATTACGTTGGAGTTATCTTAGTGACTTTTACAAGTAAGCTATAGGGGCTGTCCTAGATAACCACAAATGAGGTTATCTAGGACAGCCCCAAGTTTTACTTAGCTTTGTCAAAAAACGGTGTCATTTGCGCCACGATCACCGCGTTTTCATCCAGCGCTTGCTGCATCAATCCGCGTTCCTCATCGCTAATGTCATGCCCCTCATCCAGACGCTCAGCCAATGTGCCGTAGCCCGATACATCCAGCGGTGCCATATCAGCCTGCTTCAACACCGCCACGGTTTCGCGCACGGCCTCGGCCTCGTCCACACCTGTCGCAAAACACATCAACGCCGCCCCGCTTGCCCCCTTAGGCAGACCGTCGTTTTGCGCGCGCCCTACCTCTACCAGCAACGTATACACTTGCTGTGGGCGCTTGATTTTGCCGCCCTCAGTCACGTAACAAATCATTGATTGAGGTCTTGGAGCGTGTCTTTTCATCCACCCGTTTCACGATAATCGCGGCATAAAGGTTAACCCCGTTTTTTGAGGGCATGGACCCCGCCACAACCACCGAATAGGGCGGCACTTCGCCGTACATAACCTCGCCGGTTTCGCGATCAACGATCTTGGTGGATTTGCCAATAAAAACGCCCATGCCCAGCACAGAGCCTGTCCGCACAATACACCCCTCAACCACTTCTGACCTTGCACCAATAAAGCAGTTATCTTCAATGATCGTGGGGCCGGCCTGCATAGGTTCCAGCACGCCACCGATGCCGACGCCACCCGACAAATGCACATGTTTGCCGATCTGCGCACAGGATCCCACGGTCGCCCAACCGTCAACCATGCTCCCCTCACCAACATAGGCACCGATATTCACAAAACTCGGCATCAGCACCACACCAGGCGCAATATAGGCCGAGCGGCGCACAATCGATCCCGGAACGGCCCGAAACCCGGCCGCTTTCCACTGGTTATCGCCCCAACCGGCCCATTTACTCGGCACTTTATCCCACCAGCTGCCGTCCCCGTTGCTACCCTCGATCATCTGCATATCGTTAAGACGAAACGACAAAAGCACCGCTTTTTTCGCCCATTGGTTCACATGCCAAACCCCATCCACACGCGGTTC